>CACZAK010000192.1 GCA_902779075.1 uncultured bacterium
AGCGCGTTCTATGCCGCCGTAAAAGGCGAATCAGAGGCGACTTGCCGCGCACCATGCGCGACGAGTCGCCTTGCGTGTTTCTGTCTCTGAACTTCAAACCCCAAACAAACACCGAAAGGAAAACAAACATGAACAAACTGATGACTCTCGCGGCAATCGCCGGAACGCTCGCGCTTGGCGCGTTCGCGGCGACCGCGCCGGTGTCCGCCGTTTCGGGTGGCGTGGATATCGTGTCCGCCGGAAACGATGCACCGAGCGCAACGACCGTCGCGCTTGAAACGCGCTACCGCACAACCGACTTCTCCAACTTCATCAACTTGATAGCCAAGAAGCTCAAAGGCTTTTTACTTATCGTGAAGTAAGGCAGTCTAGAAAATCTAAACAACAACCACAAGAAAAGGAAACAAGAAAATGAACAAACTGATGACAGGCGCGTTTGCGCTTACGGTCGCGACAAGCGCGACACTTCCGGCTTTCGCTGACGGCGAAACGCCGCCGCCGCCCGTTGTGAGCGGCGTCACGATGACGCAGGCGAACGACCGCAAGGTGACGATCGAATACACCCTCGCGGACGGCCCCGCCGTGATAACCCTCGACGTTCAGACGAACGCGACGCCCAACGCGGCGGCGGACGATCCGGGCTGGACGTCCATCGGCGGAGAGGCGATATGGAACGCCGCCGGCGACGTGTGGAAGAAGGTCGAGGGCGACACGACGCACACGATCACGTGGCGTCCCGACCAGTCGTGGCTCGGCCACAAGATCACCGGCAACGGCGCGCGCGCCGTCGTCACTGCATGGGCGACGAACAACACGCCGCAGTTCATGGTCGTCGATCTTGACGTGCCCAATTCCTGCCGTTTCTATCCCGCGAAGGAGTATCTGCCGAAGTCGTCCTTCACACAGCCGGGCGCGGCAATCACGAACAACGTGAACTTCAAGACGCGCCAGCTTCTGATGCGAAAGATAGAGGCTGCCGGCATCACCTGGCCCATGGGGTACGATCCGAATGTGGAGGGCATTGACGCCACTACCCACACGTCTCCGCACAACGTGACGCTTGCCGACAACTACTACATCGGCGTGTTCGAGGTGACGCAAGCGCAGTGGACGTGGGTGACAAACTCAATTGCGGCGCTCACGTATGCAACAAAGAAGCCGATAGCTTTCAACTGGTTAGGCGACACGCTTCCGGCGAATTACATCTGGTGGCAGCATGTTCGCGACCAACCAGCGGACACGGCCATCAGCGGAACCGGATGTTTCCTCGGTGCGCTCAACGCAAGGACAGGGCTTTCCTTCGACCTGCCGTCTGAATCGCAATGGGAGTTCGCCGCGCGCGCAGGCCACTACTCCGGCTACCTGGGCGATGGCTCCGCTCGCACGACGGAAAACCTCAACAACTTCGCCTGGACGTCGTACAATTCGGCTGTCGACGGTTCTAGGCGGACGCATGAAGTCGGGCTGCTGAACGCGAACGACTTTGATTTGTACGACACGCTTGGAAATGTCGATGAGATGCTTCTTGACGCTGGCGCGGCAATTACAGACGTCTCAGGACTTAACGGCGCGGTACTAAACCCCTCCACAGCCATTCCCGGCACTCGTCTGCGCAAAGGTGGCAACTACAATGTTGCTCCACTCAGCGCTGGAACTGCTGTACAGAAAAACACAAACAACGGCCCCGAAGCAGTTATGGGCTTTCGCCTCGTCTGCCCCGTGGGGATTCAGTAAGTAAGCGGCGCGGCGGTAACGCTGCGCACAACTACACGTTCTACATGTTCTACACGGACAAAAGCAACGGCCAAAGCAAAGGCGAAATCCTGTCAAACCAAAACCACACATCAAAAAGACCAACAGCATGAGTTGTGGCAAAACTGGTCTGACCGGTTTTGCCACATCTCCGGGCCGCCCGGTGGTCGGCCCCTACCGTTGGTAATGGCGGGCGGCTCGCCGAGGACGGCTCGCCCCACCATTCCGCCGCCAAGATGGCGGCGTTCCCAGTCAACCACGCCCGCCGCGCCGCAACCTCCGGCGGGTGTGCGTTTAGGCCGGATCCTCCACGCCACTTCATCTTATCGGCGTAGAGCTTGAAAAGGTGGGCGACTTGTTTTCATTCCCAAAACCAGGGCGATTTATGCTATACTATCCGCCAAAGAGAAAGGATTGAAACATGCCACAACTGTCAGATTTCTACGGCCTGATAATCTGGATTTATTGGGACGAGGAAAAGAGCAAACACAAAGAGCCTCACATACACGCTGAATATGCGGGGAAGTGGGCGGTGCTTTCCATACCAGAAGGGAATGTGCTAGATGCTGATGCCGATTTCCCAATGAAGAAAATACGTATGGTGCAGACATGGATTGATATCCATACCGAGGAACTCATGGCTGCATGGTCTTTGGCGGTGCGCCATTTGCATCCGACGAAGATTCGCGGACTTGACAAATAGAGAGGCGACTATGCGAACGTATCAGCAGACTGTAACGGCACGAATCGGTGACGGATTCAACATCCACGTTGAGTTCGCGGACGGCACTAAAGGCATTTTTGATTTCTCGCCTTACATGGAATATCCATGCTACGCCCCGTTGCGCGACAGGACAGTGTTCGAGAAGGTCGCGGCGGAACACGGAACTCTTTCATGGCCGGGCGAAATAGACATTGCCCCAGAAGCCGTATGGGCAGAAGCGGTAAGGGTATAGATAGCGTTCTCCAACCCCATCCACGCCCGCCGCGCCGAATGGTGCGGCGGGTGAGCTTTCAGACCGGATCATCCACACCACTTCATCTTATCGGCGTAGAGCTTGAAAAGGTGGGCGACGATTTCGGGTTCGGGCGTGTCGGGCGCAAGGCCGTAGGCATATTCCCCGAGCGAAGCGAGCATTGCGAAGCAATGTCGCTAGAGGGGTGCAAGTACGACGCGGTCATATCCGCGCCATGATGAAAGGTCACAATTTGTGACCTTAAACTTGTGTCTATATTTGAGGCCACAATTTGTGACCTCAAGTCTGCAAGTTCATCTTTGGTCAACTGGGACATGAAGCGTTCTGGGAAACGCTCTAAGTTGCGCTTGACCGCCTGATTGAGAACCTTCGTCGGTACGCCGTATAGTTCCGCGAGGTCGCGGTCGAGCATGACCTGAACGCCGCGAATCGTTAGGATTCGCGCACGGATGGCGTCGGCGTTTGCCGGTTCGATGACAGTCAGAAAGTATGCCAAAGTGGTACAGCGTCGCGACCTGGGGGAATGCGAAGCCCGTCAACGTGAAATTCGCGCTGGACGCAGCATATAACGGGAAGTATGTGCTTGTCTCGAACGACACGGGGCTTCTTCTCCGTCCCAAGTCGGGCTTGAGCATAGTCGTCCGCTGATTTATCAACGGCGGCACGTCGCTCGGCACTCGTCGCCGTAAATTGCAAGACTAATTACGCGATTCCTTGAGCATGGCTCGCTGCTTGTTGTAGTATGCTTGCTACCTAAAATCAAACTTCGCGTACTTTGCGCTTTTGGTGCCGCGCCGTTACCGAAATTTCCCAAAATTACCACTTGACGGCGCACAAAAAAATGCTAAATTATAAGCCAAGTTCGGGGAAGTGGGTTTCCTCGGATCGGTAACCTGTAACCAAGGAGCATTGTATGTCGTTCAAGTTGCTGAGAACTGGGAGGGCGCGTGTCCTCACGCGCCGCATCGGGAGGGCCGCGCTTGTCGCGGCCGCAATCTGCGCAGCAATGCCGGCGGCGGCAGACGGTCTGCCCGAGGGCTACACGCGGCTGCCGTACATCAAGGCAAACAAGAACGTCCAGGTCAAGACCGGCTACACGCCGAATGCGACGGACAAGATCGTGATGACGTGGTGCCCGTCGCAGGCCGATTCTATCGAGACGCTTTGGTGCGCTCGCTCGGGACTTACCGCGTACTCGTTCACGGTGTTTGCATACGCGGGGAAGCAGATTGGCATCAACTACAACAACGTCTCGCTCGGCGACGGCGCCGTGCCGGCCTCCTTTACGGTCAACAGGCGCGACAACCTTGCCGCCTACGCGAAATATACAATCGTAGCAGACGGAAACGCAAAGACCCTTGCGGTGACGAACGCCTTCACGGGCGCGGAGGTCGTGAACATCTCGTGGACTGTCGCCAACGACTTCACGGCCGGCTCGCAGCTCTGCCTGTTCGCGTCGCACAAATCAAGCGCTGCAACAGCCAACGGCAACTACTCGTCCCACTTTCTCTACTCGTTCAAGGTCTATGACGCAGCGGGGAACCTGAAGCTCGACCTCGTTCCTGCGAAGGACGCCAGCGGCGTCGTCGGCCTCTACGACACGGTGGGCACGGGCGGCGACGCCAACTTCAAAAGGGGCAACGGCGCCGGTTCGCTTTCCGACACGCTGATCGACAAGACCTTCGACGACGACTTCACGCTCCTCGGCGACGAGGTGTTCGGGACGGTCACCGTGGCGACCAACAAGACGCTCAACCTCAACGGACACAACCTCACCGTGGGTGGCCTCGCCGGAGACGGCACGATCACAGCCGGCCTACAAGACCTTACCTCGCCCGATCCAAACGGCGAACGCGTGACGCAAACGGGAACTTTCTACGGCGACACCAAGGGAAGCAACCTGTTCAACGACAACTATTCGCGGGGGGTTGACGCCACGAACCGCGTCATTGTTCAGTCCTCGAAGCTTCCAATTTCCGTGACGTACGACTTCGGTGCGGGGACGCCGCAGAAGGTCGATTGCTGCAAAATCTACTGCGGCACCTGGGAGGGCAACCAGACGCGCGGCCCGAAGACGTGGACGTTCGAGGGAGCTGACGATGTGAACGGCACGTGGACGCCTCTCCATTCTGTTGACAACGAGACCTGGGATAATACCCACGAGATACGCACGTACCCAATCGACAATTCCACCGCATACCGCTACTACCGCATCACGTTCACGGCCTCGCGCACGACGTATCTGGAACTGGTGCAGCTGGAATACTTCGATACTTCGTTGGGCAACGCCGCGCAGGGCGAGCTTCACGTGGCCGTGCCGCAGGGCGTGGAATCCACCAACTCGACGGTGACGATCCACGGCAACGTCAAGCTCGTCAAGGAAGGCGAGGGCACGTTCGTCGGCAACAAGCCGGATCAGGCGTATTACGGCGGCAACTTGATTGCAGGGGGCACGCTCAAGGCCATGCCGGACATACGCCTCCCGTTTGGTGCGGGCGGGTCGGACGTGCAGGTCGAACCGGGTGCGGCGTATGACTTCAACGGCGCGAACACCTGCTACATCTACCACTTCCAGATGAACGGCGGAAAGCTGATCAACACCGGAACGGAATTGGGCACGACGCACGCCCAGGTCGGAAAGATGACGCTCATGGCGGATTCTTACATGGAAGGTCCGTTCGGACTTGGCTTCCGCAGGGTGAGCGACGCCTCGGTGATCGTCGATCTCGCCGGGCATACGCTCTCCATCAGCAACGACGACACGGTTGTGGTCAGTGCTGCAACGTTCTCCAACGGCGTCGTCCGCGTCATGGGATTTGACGGCATCCCGTTCCGCAAAGGCGGACATGCAGACACGGCTACGCTTGACATCAAAGGACAAATTGCCGTGTACGATGCAGACGTAACCGTAAGCAACCTCAACCTCCGCAGCGGGAGCAGTACTTCGAGTGGCGGCTCCACGTATGCGTTCAAGGTTTCCGGTACGTTCAAATCGGAGACGGACGACTTCCCGTTCGTGACGATGATGGACGGTTCGACGCTCGACCTGAAGGACCGCGAAGGCACCTTCAACGCCGTCAGCGCAAGCTCAAACTCGAATGGATTCAGGCTTCGTTTCGCCCCCAACGCGACTGTGACGATCGACGTGAGCGGACGCACCTTGTCCCCCCGGTGACCAGCTCATCGCGTGGGACGAAGTGCCGCAGAACGTGACGTTCCAGTTCGACGCCGCGACCGCCGCGGGCGGCGTCTTGCCGGTCGTGGCGGAGCGCGGGCTGCTCTACGGCCATGACGACGGCGTTGTCGAGCAGGCGTGGTGGACCGGCGCCGCGAACGACGGAAACGTCGCCAACCCCGCCAACTGGCTCTGCAAGAACGCCGCCGGCGGAACGGTGACGGGCGCCACTGCCTTGCCTTCCGCCGTCACGCACGTTTACCTCGAAGGCGCGCTGGCGACCAACGTCCCGAGTCTCGCCTGCCGCATCTGCACGCTCACCAACGCCACGCTCGCGGCAGACAGCGATCTCCGCGGCCTCGGCGCGAAGCTCGAAATCGCGCCCAATGCGACGGTCAACCTCAACGGCAAGAAACTCTACGTTTCGGCCGCCTCGCAGATCGGCACGTGCACCGTGAGTGACGCGGAACCCGTCGATCTTACCTCGCCCGATACGACCGGCAATCACGTCACGCAAACGGGGACGTTCTATGGCAGCACCGTCGGCGCGAACCTCTTCAACAACACCTATGAACGTGTGGCTGACAGCACGCACCGCATCATCGTCGAAACGAAAAATCTTCCCGTTTCGGTCACCTACGACTTCGGCAGCCCGACGCTCGTCGATGCCTATAGAATCTGGACGGGACCGATCAGTAAAAATTCAAGCCGTTTGCCGATGCGCTGGAAGATCGAAGGTTCGACCGATGGTGCGGACTGGGCGCTTCTCGATTACCGCAAGGGGGTGTCGAAATATGGCGATACGAACGGACACAGGACCTATTCCTTCGACAACACGACGGCTTACAGCCGCTACCGCATCACGCTTGAGGCACCGCAGCCGAACCACAACAACTATCTTGAGGCCGTGCAGCTCGAGTACTTCTGCCTCAAGGAGACACAGGGCGAGTTGCATATCGACACGACGGGCGTTTCGGGCGAAACGGAATTCGCCGGCCTTTCGCTGACGGGGAACATGCGCCTCGTCAAGGAGGGCGCGGGAACGATTCGCCTCTCGAAAAAGTACCAAGGAAACGTCGGCGGCTTGGTTGTGCTGGGAGGAATCGTCATTCCGGGCGCGGACACGGCGACCACCATTGCGGCAGCGTATCTCGGCGAGATGGGCTCCGACATCATCGTGCGCGGAAACAACACCGGCGACGCAGGTGCTGAAGACGGAGTTGTCAAATTCAATACGATTGAAGGCTACACTGGCTACAGGTACATACTGGACGGCGGCTCTCTCTACGATCCCGGTCTCGCTAACATCACTGACATGCGGCTCGATTCCGATTCGTGGCTGAAGCTCACGGCTACCACGCCGAAGAACGGTACGAACTACGTCGGGCGCGCAGACACCCCCTCGTTTATCGATTTGCGCGGGCATACGCTTTCCGCGACTATTGATACGAGCGGTGGTGGAGGAAAGACGCTCTACCTCTACAACGTCACGGTTGACAATGGTCTGGTGGATGTCAAATCTGGCGGATGGTTTGGTTCGCGCGGCACGGTCGTCGCCACGAACAACGTGTCGTTCACGGTGAATTGCGCATGCGACATCCAGGGCGCGTTCGCCGCGACCGACTTCATCTATCGACAGTCCAACACAGGCTACAACCGCGGCGACGGCGTGGTCGATGTCTTCGGAAGGCTCGGCATGCTCGTCCGGGTCTTTCACGGCACGCGGCTGCACGACGGCGCCACGATCGACTTCACCGAGCTTGGCGACACAACCCCGTTCCCGCTGCCGACGGTCGCGATGTTCGCCACCAGCCAGACGGGCGACAAGACGCTCCGCTTCGAGCCGGGCGCGACGATCGGCGTGAAGCTCGGCGAGCGCAAGCTTGAGAAGGGGACGCGGGTGATCTCGTGGGATGCCGCGACCGCGCCCGACGCAACGGTGAAGTTCGTGTCGGCTGACGCCGGGAAGAAGTACCGGTTCAAGAAAGAGGCCGACGGTCTCTACTACTATCCTCCGGCCGGCTTCATGCTGATCGTGCGGTAACCGTCCATCATACCACAACCGCAGTCTCGGGATTCTTGCTCCCGACGTGGAATTCACGCCGCACAGTGCGGCCGTTGGACGTTGCCTCCACCTCATACGTGCCGCGGAAGCCGCGGAAGGAAAGCCGTCCGCCGCCGACGTCCCGCTCGAAGTTCGTGCGCCACTCCCTGCCGAAAAGATCGCAGATGACGTTGTATGCCGGCTTCGGGCTCATGTCGCGGCGGCAGAGCGAGCCGACGTGTTCGGCCGTCCACGAATAGGCGTCCGAAAGATCCCAGTAGATGATCGCCTCCATCGAGGGGTGCGAGAACCAGATGCTGTAGAGGTTGCGCACGATCTCGGCCTGCACGGCCTCGTCGCCGGGATCTTCCGAATACGCGGGGATGGTGAGCTCGGTGATCTGCAGCGGCCTTTCAAGCTGCGCGTACGTGTCCATGATGCGGAACATGTGCTCGGGGTTGTACTCGAAGCGCGCC
>CACZAK010000193.1 GCA_902779075.1 uncultured bacterium
CGTGAACCGGCTCTGGGCGCCCGTGTCTGTCTCATATCGCGTCGGCGGCAAGGCGCGGACGGTTAAGCTCGACGGCAACGAGCTTAGGTACTTTGCCGGCGGCGGCAATGTGAGCGACGTGCACTGCGAGGTGGACGCGGAGTACCTAAAGGACTTCAAGGCGACGCTTGACAAGATGCACACGATCCTAAGCGCCAACCCCGGACGTGAAGACCTGAAGTCGCTCATGGCGAAGATCGACGCGGCCGTTGCGGACGGGCGGCTGTTCCAGGCGTATGCGCTCACAACGACGCGGGTGGGACGCGAGGCCAGGAACGCCCGTGCAATCGCCGCTACACCGTGGTTCGACTGGAAGACCGGCGAGCTTGTGTTCCGCGCCAGGAACTACAGGCGCAAGCCCTTCAAGGGCGGAGTCCGGGCAAAGCTCCCCGCCCACGACTGGAAGCCTCTGAGGGAGTTCACTCCGCTTGATATTCCCGTGAACGGCGTCGGGGAGTGCCGCATCCCATACGACTGCGCCAAGGACGGAATCGGCACGGCTCCGCGCGACCATCTTTTCCGCTTCGCCCTTGTCGAAGGGACGAGTGAAGAAGAGATGGCGTTTCAGTTTGACGCCATCTTCTCGCGGCGAGACGGTTTGGAGGCGTCAGGGTGGTCCGGTTTCCTCCGCCAGCGCTGGTGTTTAGGCAAAGACGAAAAAACCCTCGCCCGTCTCGGCAAGAACGACAACGTGACAACGTTCAGCTATCTCTTCGATCCCGATGGGCGTTATCTCAAGTTTCATGCCGAGGTGCAGGAGCAGGATTTCATCCCTCCTGTCAGGCCGGACGCCATGTACACGCATGACAGCCTGCAGCTGTACTTCGACCAGCTGAACAACGCGCGGTTCGACACGGGAACGGGATATGACGAAGATGATGCCGTCTTCCAGATAGGTCTTGTGGACGGCAAGACGCCGACGGTGTTTCAGGAATATCCTCTCCCGAAGAAGATGGACATTCCCGTCTCGGTGATCCGCCGTGCCGACGGAAAGACCGTGTACGACGTGACTTTTCCGAAGGAGACGCTGCCGTTTGCGGATCTCCGTCCGCGGCATGGCAACGTCATTGGCGCGGGGCTGCTCGTAAACGACCGCTGCAAGGATGCAGCGGGCGAGTTCTCGGCGAGCTATCAGAGCAAGCAGCAGTACAATACGCCGAAGAACTGGAAGGACCTGTACCTCTCATACGAAAGACCGGGCTGCAATGCGTTGATAATTCTTGCCGACCGTAAGCCGGTGAAAGCATCCGTGGCTTCGGGCTCTGTGGTGGACGAATACATGCCGACTGCCGACGGCGTGGTGTCCTGCAAGGTGTCAGCCGAGTGGGGAAGTCTTCTCACCCTTGAAGACGTTGTAGTCGAAGGTGCGGAAGTTTCCCGCCGTCCCGAACTTCCCTTGACGCTGCCCTATCCGAAGTCGGCGGAGCTGAAGCTGAAGGTAAAGGCGGGCGTGCCCGTGAAAGTTTCCGCCAAGGTGAAGATCACGACAGGGGAATAGAGGAAATGAAAGTCAGACTCGGAACAATCATTGTCATTGCGGTGCTTGCGCTTGATGCCGCTGCGGACATCTTCCGTCCCGGCGAGTTCTTCGTCGGGTGCAACTACTGGTCGAAGAACGCCGGAATGTACATGTGGCGGGAGTGGCGTCCGGATGTCGTGGAGAGGGAAATCGGCGAATTGGCGAAGAACGGAGTGGAAGTGATGCGCGTATTCCCTCTTTGGAGCGACTTCCAGCCCCTCACCGGGGTCTGCGCCGCAGGCGGCGGCTACAAGAGCTACCTCCAGAACGACAAGCCTCTCTCAAACCCTGCTGGCGTTGACGACGAGATGGTGCGCCGATTCAGGTTCATGTGCGATGTCGCCGAGAAGAACGGCATCAGCCTCGTCGTGGGAATCGTGACGGGATGGATGTCGGGACGGCAGTTCGTCCCGGTCGTGTTCGAGGAGAAGAACGTCCTCACAGACCCTGAGGCCGTCATGTGGCAGACTCGGTTCGTCAGGCATTTTGTGAACGCCCTCAAGGATCACAAGGCCATTGCAGCATGGGACTTTGGAAACGAATGCAACTGCATGGGCCAGACGACGCAGGCGGAGTTCTACAACTGGATGGAGCACATTGGCTCTGCGATACGCCTTGCCGATCCGACAAGACCCGTCGTCTCCGGGATGCACGGCCTGTCCACCTGCGAGCGCGACCGTGCGCCGATCCGGCTGAACGGCGAGCTTTCGGACATCCTCTGCACGCATCCGTATGCGTTCTATGTGGGCGGATGCGGCAAGGAGGCTTTCAACACGATGCGCACAGAGCTGCATCCCACGGCCGAATCGCTGCTCTACACCGACCTTGGAGGCAGGCCGTGCTTCATCGAGGAGATCGGAAACCTCGGTACAGGCTGCACAAGCGACGAGCGCACAGCCGCCGGAATGCGCTGCACCCTGTTCAGTGCGTGGGCAAACGACCTCATGGGATGCCTTTGGTGGTGCAACTCGGATCAGGAAGTGCTGGAATTCCCTCCCTATATCGACACCGCTAACGAGCGCGAACTCGGCCTTTTGAGGCACGATTATTCGCCGAAGCCGGTCATGCTTGAGATGAAGGAGTTTCAGAGGTTCCGGAAATCCCTTCCGTTCCGAAAGCTCCCCTCGCGCCGGACTGATGCCGTCATCGTCGTTCCAGAGAGAAGCGCCGGCTGGATACCGGGCTTCGGTGCGTATCTTCTTGCGCGTCAGGCCGGCTTCGATCCGCGATTTGCCGGAGCGGAGCATGAGTTGCCGGAGTCGGACTTCTACATCGTCTGCTCGTCTGAATACGACTCCAGCTATTCCTATATCGCGCAGAAACGCATCTTCGCCAAGGCGAAGGAGGGCGCGACCGTGCTGCTGGTGTATTCGGCGGCGTCCCGCTTCACCGCGCTTCGCGAACATGCAGGGCTTGAAGTGGACTACTGTTCGCTCTCGCCAAGCCAGCAGACGTTCGAGCTTGATGCTTGCCCCGGAAGAAAGATTGAATGCGGAGATAGAGGAACATGCAAACTCATCGCGAGGGAATGCGAGGTTCTTGGCAGGACCTCGGACGGCGAGCCCGCGTTCTCCAGATTCAAGTGCGGGAAGGGCACGGTGCTTCTCTGCAACGCTCCGATCGACCGGGAGTCCATAATGCGCACAGATGCATTTACAGGCGATAAGGTGCAGCCGTACTACCTCGTTTTTCGCGAGGCCATGAAGATTGCCGGCGTAAAGCGCGTAGTGGAGAAAGGTGACTGTCCGTGGGTTGGCATTACTGAGCATCCCGCCGAGGACGGTTCGACAATCGTCATGGCAATCAATTTCGAGCCGCGCGCGATTACATGCCCCGTCTCGCTGAAGGGGCGCATCGGTCGCGTCTGGCTTGGCAAGGTCAATGCGGATTCAATCGAACTTCCTCCGAACGAAGCCGCGCTATTTGAGGTGAGGTGATGTTTATGACACGGATAAAAAGGATCTTCGCAACAGCCGTGTCGGCTGGACTCTTGCAGTGCATGGCGGGGGAATGGCTGGACCTCTCCGGCGAATGGGACGTGTGCGGAGAGGGATGGGAGTGCCGTCAGACGGCAAGCAGGCTCGGTTCCGAGTGGATGATACCTCCGGGGACGCCGTCCGACTACACCGTGAAGGGCAAGGCGCGGCTTCCCGGAACGCTGGCCGACTCCGGCCTGGGAGTCGAACAGACATACGGAACGTGGAGTTCGATGTGCGGCGTGCAGTCCCGCCAGGCGCTGTGCCTGCGCCGCAAGTTCATCGGAAAGGCCGTGTACTCAAGGCGCGTCACCGTGCAGGAGTCGATGCGCGGCAAGGCGCTGGAACTCGTCATGGAGCGCGTGATGTGGAAGTCCTCCCTGAAGGTGGACGGCAATCTCCGCGGCGAAGCCGACTCCCTCGGAACGCCGCACGTGTACGGGTTCGCTCCGGGCGAACTTGAGCCTGGCGAACATCTCTTCGAGATAGAAGTGGACAACACATGCCGGTACGACTTCTCCGGATGGTCGCACGGATGGGGACCCACCACGCAGACGCAGTGGAACGGCATAATCGGAGAGTTCGCGGTGCGCGAGGCGAACCCGCTGAGGGCGGTGCGCATATTCGCCGGCTGGCCGGCGAACGGACGCGTAGTGCTTAAGCTCCCGCATGGAACCCCGCTCGACGCCGTCGAGATCGACGGACTCGCGGTGACCGGCACCGGCCGCAGCGGCGACGAGGCGACCGTGTCCTTCGAGGGCGAGCCCGAGTACTGGAGCGAGTTCCACCCGCGCCTCTACACGCTTCGCATGCGGGGGGGCGGATTCTCCTTCTCGCGCCGCTTCGCGTTCCGCACCGTCTCGGCCAAGGGCCACAGGCTCTTCATGAACGGCAAGCCGTTCTGGTTCCGCGGCAATGTCGACAACTGCCAGTTCCCGCTGACGGGATACCCGGCCATGACAAAGGCGGAATGGCGGCGGCAGATCAGGATACAGCAGCAGAACGGCTGCAACGGCATGAGGACGCACACCTGGACGCCCCCGGAGGCGGCCTTCGCCGTGGCCGACGAACTTGGCTTCTACATCCTGGCGGAGACGTGCTACTGGTCAGACGGCGACATAATGAAACGCGCCGTCGGGCGCGGAAACGACGCCCTCGACAGGTTCTGCCATGCCGAGCTCAAACGCGTGCAGGACGCCTACGGCGACCATCCGTCCATGATCTCGATGGGGCTCGGGAATGAACTGGGCGCATGCGACTTCGACGTGCTGGAGCAGTGGATGTCGGAGGCCAAGGCATATGACGGGAGATGTCTTTCCATCGCATCGACCGCGCGCAAGGTGTGCCCGTCCGACGACTACATGACGACCCACAGCTACCCCGGCATAGGGGCCACGCGCTCCCGCCGCGCAAACCACACGGACTGGGATTACGAGGACGTGTACTCCCGCACCCCCATACCGGTGCTGGCGCACGAGATAGGGCAGTGGCCCGTGTATCCGCACTGGAACGACATCGGCAGGTTCGACGGCCTTCTGAAGGCGTACGACTGGATGGAGATGCGCGACACGGCCGTGTCCAACGGGACGCTCCGGTTCCAGAGGTTGTGGCATGCGGCATCCATCAAGACCAGCCGCCTGATGTACAAGGACGAGGTCGAGAGCTTCATGCGAACGGCATCGTGCGCAGGGCTGCAGCTTCTCGACGTGCGAGACTACACGGGCCAGGGCGAGGCGCTGGTGGGCTGGCTGGACGCATTCTTCGACGCAAAGCCGGGGTGCGCGGAGCTGCCGGCGTTCTCCGACGTGTTCAGGCCCGTGCCGTTCCTGGCGCGCTTCCGCAAATACGTCTGGAGCGCGGGCGAGACGTTCTCCGCAAGGCTGCAGATAAGGAACATGACCGAAAACACGATTCCGGCCGGCACCACATACCCTGTGTCATTCGCCGGAAAGTGCGGCCAGGTCAAGCTTGAAAAGGCCGTCCTGCCTGGCGAAATAGGCGATGTGGCGGAGGTGAGCTATCCGCTCGAAGGCTGGATGGCGGGAGTGAGGAACGAACTTGCCTTCGGGGAGAACCGTTGGAGCGTGTTCGTGACGGACGCCGGAGAGACGCCCGTGCGCGTTCCTGACGGCGTCACGCTCACGGACGATCCCGCGAAAATGGCGAAGGTGCTCGCAGCGGGCGGCCGCGTGGTCTACACGGGGACGAGCGCCGTTGCGGGGATGGGCAAGTTCGTCCCGGTATACTGGTCGACGCTTTTCCTCAGGAAGAAGCTCCGCCATTCCATGATAGGCACATGGTTCAACGAGGATCATCCCGCATTTGCGCACTTCTTCACGGAGGACTGGATGGACTGGCAGTGGCGCGACATGACAGACCAAGCCGTAGTTCACGTATTGACGGGGCGCGTGCCCGACGGCTTCACGCCTGTCGCGATGCCGGTGCCCGACATCCACACCTCTGAACTGCTGGGCACGATGTTTGAATTCAGGGTGGGCCCTGGCCGTGCGTTCGTTTGCGGATATCCGATAGGCGAAGCCCTTCTGCCGGAGGCGAGGCAGCTGAGAAAGAGCGTCCTGTGCTATGTGTCCTCAGACGCGTTCCGGCCGGCATGGGACATGAAACCCGACGAGTTCGCGGATCTGTTCGCGAAGCCCGGCAAGGCGGAGGCGGCGGAGCGGGAGCGCTACCTCACGCCGTTCGACGCCGGTCTGAAGTGACGTTAAACCTATTTGAAAAACAAGAAAGGGAAGCAGTGTAAATGAGAACACGGTGCGGAACAATTTTGGCAGCGGTTGCAGTGGCGACATGTGCGGTTGGCGCGGAGCATTGCCGTCCGACTGGAGAACTGCAAGTGAAACTGCAGGCTCTGGCGGACATTGCCGTGGATGGCTGTGCGGACGTTCGTATTTTGCAGGATGTCGTGACGGTGACGTCCACGGGTGCGGTCTCGTTCGTGCGGCTGAAGATTGGTGAATCGCTTGCGCCGGAAATGAAGGTGCTGAACGACGCCTGGGAGCGTAGCTATGGCGATTTGGAATGGCAGACGCTTGGCGAAAATACGATCTACTCGCCGTGGTACTTTCTCGCTGAGAAGGACGGGAAGGTGCAGGGCTTTGGCGTGGAGACAGGCCCTGGTGCGATGTGCTGCTGGGAGGTCTCGGCAAAGGGCATGACGTTGGTGCTGGATGTGCGTGCGGGTGGCGGCCCCGTGCGTCTCAATGGGCGGACGCTGAAAGCCTGCCGAATCGTCCGCGCGGAATCGAAGGCGGGTGAGTCGCCTTGGCAGTTCGGGCGGCGTTTCTGCCGGATGATGTGCCCGAAGCCGAAGCTGCCGAAAGCGCCTGTCTATGGCTACAACGACTGGTACTGCGCATACGGAAAGAACACCGCTACGAACTTCCTCGCCGACGCAGAATACATCGTGTCGTGCGCGAAGGGCTGCCCCAATCAGCCATACGTCGTGATGGACGATGGCTGGCAGAAGAACTCGCCGCCGGTCGTCGGCGAGTCCGGACGCGGCCCGTGGGACGCGGCAGGGGCGAACTTCGGAATGGAAATGCCGGAGTTCTGCCGTAGGATCGCCGCGCTCGGCGCAAAGCCAGGGCTTTGGTACCGTCCGCTCCGCGCATGGGACGAACTGCCGGAGGAGCAGCGGCTGATTGCAGACCGCGACTATCTCGATCCGACTGTGCCAGCCGTAAAGTCTCGCATCGTGGAAGACGTCAGGCGTTTTCGTGAATGGGGCTTCAAGCTCGTCAAGATAGACTTCCTTTCTTACGACCTTGCGCAGATATTTCCCTGCGATCCGTTGTCCTATTACGACCGCTACATTCAGGACAACCGCAAGTGGCGTAACGATTCGAGAACTACGGCCGAGGTCATGCTTGACCTTTACAAGGCGATGAAGGACGCGGCGGGGGACGATGTGGTGATAATCGGCTGCAATGCGTTCAGCCATCTTGCGGCGGGGGTGTTCGAGTTGCTCAGGACTGGCGACGACACGTCTGGCAGGGATTGGGACAGGACACGCAAGAACGGGGTCAACACTCTTGCGATGAGGTCGATACAGGATGGCGCATTTTTCAAGATAGACGCCGACTGCGTAGGCTTAGCCTCCGAAGGAGCCGTTCCGTGGAATCTCAACCACCAGTGGATGGAGCTTCTTGGCCGCAGCGGTACTCCGTTCTTCGTCTCTTGGAAACGCGAACTGGCGACGCCAGAAGTACGCGAGGCGCTGTCAAAGGCGTTTCGCCACGCATCTTCTGTCCGCGACGTAGCGGAGCCGCTTGACTGGTTCGAGTCCCGTCGGCCTCGCCGCTGGCGCTTTGCAGATGGTGCAGCCGATTTCCAATGGAGCAATGATTTTGCGGCTCGTCCGGCACCGCGTCCTGCACTTGCGGCGCGGCTTGCGGAGGGACCGGAGATAATCGGCATAGTCCACTGGGGGCTGAATACCTTCACCGACCGAGAGTGGGGCTTTGGCGACGAAGACCCCTCGATGTTGAACCCTGCGAAGTTTGATGCAAACCAGATCGTGGGCGCGTGCAAGGCGGGCGGAATCGGCGGGCTTGTCGTAGTCGCGAAGCACCACGACGGCTTCTGCCTCTGGCCGACGAAGACCACGGAGCACAACATCACCAAGTCGTCGTTTGGCCGAGACTACGTAAAGGAGATGGAACAGGCCTGCCGTCGAGCAGGGTTGAAGTTCGGCGTCTACTGCTCGCCGTGGGACCGCAACAACGCGCCGGAACCGAGAAGTATGTGACCGACGTTTTTCAGCAGCAGCTGCGCGAATTGCTTTCGGGCGACTACGGCGAGATATTCGAGATGTGGTTCGACGGCGCGAATGGCGGCGACGGATATTACGGCGGTGCGCGGGAGAAGCGCAAGATCCCCGACGGATACTACCGCTACGATACGGAAACGTTCGCGATGGTGCGAAAGCTCCAGCCGAAGGTTTGCATCTTCAACGAGATGGACGAGGCGGACTTCCGCTTTGGCGGGAACGAAATGGGTCTTGTCGATCCCGATTCCCGCTCGACAATCGGACATTACGACGGCGTATGGGATCACTACAAGCTTGTCGCCAACGTTGGTGCGACGGACGGCACGACGTTCCATCCGATAGAAGCTGACTTCCCGCTTCGCAAGGGCTGGTTCTATCACGAAAGCGAGCGCGGCACGACAAGAAGCGCGGCATATCTGACGAAACTTTATCTTTCGTCAGTCGGCAACGCCTCGACGATGAATATCGGCATCGCGCCGAACAAGGACGGACTTCTCGACGCGGACGACGTAAAGGCGCTTGCTGGATTCAAGACTCTTAAAGACGCACTCTTTGCGCACGAAGTGAAGCAGAGTGAATCGTTCAATGTCGTCGTCATGCGGGAGGACATTTCAAAAGGCGAGCAGGTTGACGAATGGGAGTTCGTCGCGGACGGCAAGACGATTCTGCGCGGCAAGTCGATTGGCCTAAAGCGCATCCGCGTTCTTGAAGCGCCTTGCGCGGCGAAGTCGTGTGAAGTCAGGGTGCTGAAGAACGGCGGAGCGTTTCAGGGCGTCTCGTTCAAGCTCTGCCGCGCCGACCCTGAACTTGTGCGCCTCGTCCTTTCCGCAACCACCGAATCCGGCGAGACCGACACCGCCAAGTGGATGACGGCGACATCGGATATTTGGCAGTAGTGAACCTTTGTCTTTTCTTCGAGGGTACGGGGCGGGGCGTCGCGGGGTGTATCACAAATGTGACGCGCTTGCGCGACCTTTGCGTGGATGACTCGCGGCAGAAGCTA
>CACZAK010000194.1 GCA_902779075.1 uncultured bacterium
CGCGCCTCTGCGTGAGATATAACATGGAGTGGTAAATCGAAATGAGGAATTTAGGTTTACCAAACACGGGGTATGCCGGGGTGGGCGATAGGTGGGCGATAGGTGGGCGACAGGTGGGCGAGCCGCTGTACTACCCCACCTTGGGTCGCGACGGAGCGCGACCCTCCCCGGTTCGGTCGCGACGGAGCGCGACCCTCCCGGCTCGGCGGGACGGAGCGCGACCCTCCCCGGCTCGGCGGGACGCCTCGCCTCACCCAGCGGTTCGACCAGAGGGCGACAGCGCGACGTGTTTGCCGTGGAAGCCGATGCCGTACTTGAGGACGATGATACCCGCCGCCTCCATTTCGGATGCGTAGCTTTTCTCGTCGATCTGCTTCCGCGCCTTCCTTGCGGCTGCGGCAAGGAGCGCTTCAAGGCGTTTCTTAGAGACGCGGCTCGGAATCTTCGGCGACTTGAGCTCCAGTACGACGCCCGGAAGCGGAACGCCGGGAAGCGGCTTCATCAGGATATCGGGACGACCGTCCCCCTCCTCGCGGTTGGAGTGGATTTCAAAGTAGTCCCGCCCGATGGCGAGAAATCCGAGGATGAGGCCGTGGAAGAAATCCTCCTTCGCCGTGTCGAAGTAGCTTGCGGACGAAACAAGGAACCGCTCAACCGACTTGCGGAACATCTCGCCATTGCCGTTAGTGAGCGAGCTTAGGATGCCCTGCAGATCACTTCCCACCGTCGGGGTGCAGGTGATCGGATCGAGAATGTCGTCACGGAACACGCTGACAAGCTCGCGGTTCGGGAACGCCAGCAGGGCCCGCTTGTTGTCGTCGGGCCCTGACAGCACCTTGAGGTAGCCGGTATGCACCAACAGCGACCAGATGATCTGCGGATTGTTCTGTATCTGTCCGTAACGGCCAAGTTCCCTTGAACAGGGAACCTCCGCCTCCTTTTTCTCGAAGAAATCCGCCAGTGCGTCGCGCATGTCGGTCGTCATGCGCGATATCGCGTCCGCCACGAGGTCGTTGCTGCTCGTGTCGAGCCAGTACGGCTGCGGCGTGAAGCCGTCGTCGACATAGTTCAGGAGCGACCACGGATTGTAGATTTCGCATCCGCCGAAGCGGTATCCGTCGTACCACGCCTTCGCCTCGTCCATTTTCTCGGGGTGACCGTAGGTCGTGAGGAGTTCACGCACCTCTTCCTCGGTGAAGCCGAAGCAGTCGGAGAAGTCTGAATCGAACACGGAATAGACCTTCGGGTTGTTGAGCCCGGAGAGGACGCCCTCCTTGGCTACGCGCAGAATCCCGGTCATCACGCCGAGTCGGCAGTGCTTGCCGTCCTTTAGGGCGGAGGAGAGGAAATTCCTGAAGAACTGGAGTGCCTCCTCGCCGAAGCCGCGAGTCGCGGCCCAGTTGATGGGCGAATCGTACTCGTCTATCAGGATAACCGGCTTCTCGCCGTAATGGGCATGAAGCGCGGCGGCGAGGATGCCGATCGCCCGCTGGAAGTTGCGTGGGGTTTTCTGCTCAAGGCACAGCTGGCGATGGAACGCCCGCGCGGTCTCGATGCATTCCTTGTCGAAAAACACCTTCTGATGTCGGTCGTACTCGTCTCGGACGGCATCCACGATCATGTCGTGCGTCTCCGCCCAGTCGGTGCCCTTCGCGTCCTTGAGCGTAATGTGCAGGACGGGATACTTTCCCTGCTCGGCACGGTGCTCGACATTTTTCCAAACCTTCGTGCCCTTGAAGAGGTCTGCGTTCGACTTCTCGGCTTTTTCAAAGAACGTCTTCAGCATCTCCAGCGCAAACGTCTTGCCGAACCGGCGCGGTCGCGTGAAGAGCGCAATCGTGGCCTTTTTGTCAAGAAGGCCTGATATGAGCTGCGTCTTGTCAGCCGACCAGTAGCCGTCCATCACCGCCGCCCAGTCGCTGTTGCCGATTGGAAGCGGGATCCGCCTCGCCTTGGCGGAATGTCTCGTCCTGTTGTTCATTTGAGGATATTGTACCAAACAACCTTTCGCCGCGCAACCGACCAAACGGCCACGCAGGGACTTCGCAACTTTACGGCCGCGCCGTCTCTGACTGTTCCTCGGCGGCGGAGACTTCGCCAAGCGTCTTCGTGCCGGAGAGGAGGGCCACGACCTGCTGCTGGACCTCCGCGAGGTTCTCCAGGCGAAGGCGCGGGTCGAGCACGACGAATGACTCGCCCGTGCGGCGGTGTTCGTACACGCGGAGGATCGTTTGGTCCTCCTGTTCGCGCGCATCGCGCTCAATGAGGATCTTGGAGCGTTCCAGCATCACGGCAAGCACGTACACGACGTTCTTCATCGCCGGATCCTCCAATGCAATCAGGTGACGCAGGAGGTCGTCCGCCGTCTCCTTCTTGAGCGGCTCCTTCTTCGCGTCGGGCGGCGGCGGGGCGAGGTACACGCCTTCCCACGAGCTGAACGGCTCCCAGTCGCGCGGGGAGGTCTTCCAGCATTCGGGATGGCAGTCCAGACGCTCGTAGCCGTCCGTCAGCTCCTTCAGGACTGAAATCACCGGCGCCTTGTCGACCAAGGGCTTCGTGCAGATGGAGCAGACGTGTCCGCGGCTTCTGATGTTCCATTCCTGCGCCATATATTACTCCTTACTCCGTAATCACGTTGAGATCGGGGAAAATCGCCCGGTAGACCTCGCCGCGACGCGTGATGATGCCGTCATAGCAACAGGCAAGCGTGCCGAGGAGACAGGGGACGAACTGGAATTCCTGTCCGCCCAAGGCCTTCACGCGTCGATAGTAGCGCGCCCATGCGCGGTAGACGAGCGGCCCCGTCTCCCGCACGTTCTGGTGGGAGAGGACGACTCCGAGCTGCCCGAGGAATTCGTCCTGCAACGCCCGCTTGCCGTCAAACGCCGGCGCAAGCTCGAAATAGGAGATCAAGGAGATGTGGAGCGTCGCATCCGAATAGCGGTCCAACAATGCGGCGGATGACGCCCCGAATTCGGGGTCGTTCTCCAGGATGTCCAGGAGAATCGGCGTGTCGACAACGTAAGCGGCCTTCATTGTTTCGCCCCCTCCTGTAGATCTTCGAGGCCCGTGTCATCCACGCCGCGCAGCCAGTCTGCCGTCCGGCGCGTCTTGCGAAAACGGGCGGCGAACCCAAGCGCCGCCTGCGCCCCGCCCTTTTGGGGCGTACGGACGGGCGACAGTGTCGCGGTACCGGTTTCGGCGTCGAGCGTCCATGCAATCAGACTGCTGGGGGTCAACCCGAGGGCGTTGCGGATGGAGATTGGAACCGAGACCTGTCCGCGCTCGGACATTCGGCTGATAAACGATCCCCTCACGCATCCCTCCTTTTCTTAAGGCCTTTCGCGAACGCGGCGATGCGCGCGGCTGCCTCCTGGATCTTTTCGTACGAAGTTGCGTAGCTGAAACGCACAAAGCCCTCGCCGCAGGCGCCGAATGCCGAACCCGGCACGCAGGCGACGGATTTCTCCTCCAAGAGGCGGACGGCGAACTCCTGCGAGGTGAGACCCGTGGAGCGGATGTCGGTAAAGAGATAGAACGCGCCGGCGGGAAGGAGCGTCTTCAGGCCCGCGGCGTTGAGCGCGTCCACGAGGAAGTCGCGGCGGCGGCGATACTCGGCGCGCATCCGCGCCACGTCCTCGTCGCCATGCTCCATCGCCTCCACGCCCGCTGCCTGCGAAAGAGTGGGCGCGCTCATGATCCCGTACTGGTGGATCTTCATCATCGCGTCCACCACGTCGTGCGGACCGCAGGCGTAGCCGAGACGGTAGCCCGTCATCGCCCACGACTTCGAGAACCCGTTCAGGAGCACGAGGTTATCCTTCAGCTCAGGGAGAGAAGCAAAACTCGTAGGCTTGGCGGACGAGCCCTTCGGTGGGTAGATGAGCTCGGAATAGACCTCGTCCGCAAGGAGCAGCAGGTCGTGCTTCAACACGAACTTCGCGATCGCCTTCATGTCCGCGCGGGAAAGCGTGGCACCCGTGGGGTTGCAGGGGAAGTTGAGGAGAAGCGCCTTCGTGCGCGGTGTAACCTTGCGCTCAAGTGCCTCCACGGTAAGGCGGAAAGCGTCCTCCACGCGCGTCTCCACGGCCACTGGAGTGCCGTGCGCGAGACGGATTGTGGCGGCATAACTCACAAAACATGGTTCGTGGTAGAGAATTTCGTCGCCAGGTGTGGTTATGGCGCGAATGGCGAGGTCGATTGCCTCGGATACGCCCACCGTCACGAGAACCTGGCGGCGCCAGTCGAACGGGGCGTTGAAGCGGCGCTTCAGGTAGGCGGCGATGGCCTGCCGCAGCTCGGGCGTGCCGAGGTTGGAGGTGTAGTGCGTCTGGCCGTTCTCAAGGGCGGTCACGGCCGCGCGGGAGACGTGCCAGGGAGTGTCGAAGTCCGGCTCGCCGACGCCCAGCGAAATCACGTCCTTCCGCTGGGCGACGATGTCAAAGAACGCGCGGATGCCGCTTTTGGGCAGCTCCGCCACGTGGGGTGCGATGAACGTTCTGCGCATGTCCGGACCGGTTCCCGAATCAGACGACGGCCAGGCGGCGGTCCGGCGCGAAGTCCGCCAGGAGGCCCTTTGCCTTGTACGTCTTGAGCATGAAGTGCGTGGCCGTGGAGAGCACGCCCTCGATGGTCGAGAGCTGTCCGCTCACGAACAGGGCAACCTCCTGCAGCGACGCGCCGTTCACGAACACGAGCAGGTCGTATGCGCCGCTCATGAGGAAGCAGGCCTCCACCTGCGGGAACTTCGCGATCTTCTGCGCGATCTTCGCGAAGCCCGTGTCCTTCGCGGGGGTGATCTTCAGCTCGATCACCGCCGTCACGTTTTGCTGTGTCTTCTTCATAGCTAGTGGCTAGTGGTTAGTGATTAGTGATTAGTGGTTAGTCGCCGAAGAACGCCTCGTAGAGGGCGCGCACGGCGCGGTCGTGGTCGGCGGAACGGATGCCGATCATGAACGACACCTCGCTCGCGCCCTGGTTGACCATGGAGATGTTGATGCCGGCGCGGGCGAGCGCCGTGGTGGCGCGGGCGAGCATGCCGGCAGAATAGCACATGCCCTCGCCGACGACCATCAGGATCGCGTAGTCGTGCGACACGATCACGCTGTCGGGGTTGAGCTCGCGCTTGATGCGCGCGATGGTCCTCTTCTCCAGCGCGGGGTCGAACTTCTCGCAGCGGATGATCACGGAGATCGAGTCGATGCCGCTCGGCGTGTGCTCGTAGCTCACGCCCTCCTCCTCGAGGATGGCGAGCAGCTTGCGCGTGAAGCCGATCTGGCGGTTCATCAGGTACTTGTCGATGATGATGTTGGTGAAGCCGTTCGCGGCGGCGATGCCCGTCACGGTACCGGGCATCACGCGGCGCGTCTGCACGATCATCGTGCCAGGCTCGTTGGGGTGGTTCGTGTTGCGCACGTTGATCGGGATGCGGGCCTGCACGGCGGGGAAGATCGCCTCGTCGTTGAACACGCCGAAGCCGGCGTAGGAAAGCTCGCGCATCTCGCGGTAGGTCATCGTGTCGATGCCCGTCTTGACCTCGGGCACGAGGCGGGGGTCGACGGGGTAGACGCTGTCCACGTCCGTGAAGTTCTCGTACACGTCGGCGCGGATAGCCGCCGCGAGGATGGAACCCGTGATGTCGCTGCCGCCGCGCGGGAACGTGGCCACCGTACCGTCCGCGCGGTAGCCGAAGAAACCCGGATACACGACGATACCCTCGAAGTCCGAGAACGCACGTGAAAGTTTCTTGTACGACTCGGGATCGAGCGTGGCGTTGCCGGACTCGCCCACGAGAACCATGCCCGTGTCCTTTGGAGAGGCATAGCGCGCCTTCTTGCCGCGCTTCTGGAACGCGATGGTCACGAGCTTCGCGTTGTTGTCCTCGCCCGCCGCCTTCAGGAGGTCCATGAAGCCGCCGGTGTCGCCGCCGTCCTTCGGAACCTGCGCGAGACGAGCCTGAAGGTCGTCCCTGATGGACTGCACGATCTCGTCGCCGAGGTCGAGGCTCTTGGCAATCTCCGCGTAGCGCGTAACGACGGCGTCCAGCGCGGAGGCCGTGTTCTTGCCGTCAAGGGCATACTTGGCCAACGCGATCAGAAGGTCGGTGACCTTCGTATCGTCCTTGTTGCGCTTGCCGGGGGCCGAAACCACCACGATGCGCCGCTGGGGATCAGCCAGCACGATGTCAACAACCTTGGTCAGCTGGCCTGCGTCCGCAAGCGAGCTACCACCGAATTTACACACTTTCATCTTTTAGTCCCTCTTGGAAGAACGCGAATAGTATACCATAACTTGCCGCCCCTGCCGCAAAGTCACCGCAAATTTACGGGTTGATATCCGTACACTACATGCGAAATTGCTGCATAAGGGCGCCGAACTTCCGCTTGCGGTTGTCGAGGTCGCCCTGCGTATCCTGCGCGCCCCAGCTCGGCGTCGCGTCGTAGACGGGCATCCCGCCGCGCGCCTCGTCTTCCTCGAGGCCCGGAAGGCCGCGACGCTTCAGCTCCTCGTCTACGAGACGGCGCTGCTCGCCCGTGAGCTTCAGGTTCAGCACCTGCTCGCGCGTGAGACCCTGCGCCTCGAGGAAACGGTCCGTCTCCGCGATGCGCAGCTCGGCCTCCGCCACGAGGTTCTCGCTCTTCTCGATCGTCTGGCGGATCGACGCGAGATACTCCTCGACTTCCTTCTGGTCTTTCATCGTCTCCTCCTCTTCGTCCAAAATGCGGCGGTCAAACGACCGCCGCATTCCCTTGCCTGACGGGCCGGACACGGCCCGCGTTGCATTCAGGCGAGCGCCTTACGCCCCCGTCTCCGCCTCAATCCCGTCCTTCGGCTTGGAGAGGAACGCGGAATAGATGAAGAGATAGGCGAGAGCCGCACCCGGAATCAAGTACGAGATCATGTAGCCGCAGCCGTCGGCAATGCCATTCTGCACGAGCGGCAGCACGCCGCCGCCGACCACCATCACCATGAAGAGGCCGGATGCCGCAGCCGTGTACTTGCCGAGCTTCTCGGTGGCGAGGTTGAAGGTCGAGGGCCACATGATGGAGGTCATCAGACCGCAAAGGGCGAACAGGAGCGCAGTCAGCGGAACCGTTGCCATCACAAAGCCCTTGCCCGTAAACACAGGCATGGAGGTGGTCGTGGTGGCGGGGATGAACGCACCGATGGCAATCAACGCAATGGCCGTGCCCGTGGTGAATGTCATCAACACGCGGCTGGAGACCTTGCCGCCGATGAACGCGCCAATGGTACGTCCGATGAGCATCAGGAACCAGTAGGTGCCCGCGACCATGCCGGCAACCGCCGCCGTGCCAAGGGGCTCCTTGAAGGGCTTGCCTTCCTTCTTCGACTGTTCCCTCGCCGCGTCAACCGCCTTCTTCGCCTTGTCGGCGGCATCGCGCTCGGCGGTGTAGTCCTTGTAGTGAGCCTTGCAGGTCGCGCAGGTCTTCTCGACGCCAACCCATTCCTTCTGCGTCTCGTAGAGGAGGCCGCCCTTGTCGTCCTTGAGAGTCTTGAGGGGGCTGTTGTCCTTGTCCGCGAGCCAGTTGTTCATCGTGGCGGGGATGCCGATCTCGATGCCCACGTACATGAAGATGCCGATCACGCCCAGCAGGCAGTGGCGGAACTTCAGCGGCGCGAGCACGGGAATGACTTCCGTGGTCTTGCCCTGCTCGGGGTCCTTGATCGGGATCATGGAGAGGATCACGAGCGCAGCGGCGAACACGGACATGGCGATGTACATCACCAGATTCACGTCCGCGACCTTCGTGGCCTTCGTGATCTCGCCGATGAGCGCGCCGACGAGAATCGGCGTCGCCGTGCCGCAGAACGAGTTGAACGTCGTGCCGATCATGTTCAGCTGGTTGCCGCGGTTGCCGCCGCCGCCGAGGAGGTTCAACATCGGGTTCACGACCATGTTCAGCATGCAGACCGAGAAGCCGCAAATGAACGCGCCGAGAAGGTAGATGTAGAAGCTGAACGGCTTGCCGCCGACAAGCGAGAACGATCCGCAGTCGCCACAGATGCCCACCTTGCCGGAGATGAACTGCACGGCCACGCCGGCTAGACCCGTCGCGATGGCGATGAGCGCCGTCTTCTTGTAGCCGCACTTCGTGAGCATCCTGCCAGCGGGAATGCCCATGAAGAGATAGGCGAGGAAGTTCATCATGTTGCCCATCATGCCCCACATGTTGGAGCCGTCGATGCCGGGCTGGTACTTCCACACGTTGCCCATCGGCGCGGCCAGGATCGCCACGATGCTTCCGCTTTTCTGCTGATTGTCAGACATTGTTTTCTCCTTTAATTTTACACTTTACACTTTTCACTTTACACTCGCACTCACACCAGGTGCGCGCCCGCGCTCGGCTTGATCACCGCGCACGTCGGCTCGTCGCCGTAGGCGGTCTTGTAGGCCGCCGTGATCTGCGCGGCGATCTTGTCCGCCGCCTCGGGCCGCACGAGCAGGCAGCAGCTGCCGCCGAACCCGCCGCCGGAGAGGCGCGCGCCGAGCACTTCGGGAATCGCCTTCGCGGCGTCCACGATCGTGTCCAGCTCCTCGCAGGAGTTCTCGAACCAGTTGCGGCTGGACTCGTGCGAATCGAACATGAGCGAGCCGAAGCCGGCCACGTCGCCCTTCTCGAGCAGCACCGCGCCCTGGAGCACGCGCTCGTCCTCGCCGATCGGGTGGATGGCGCGCTTGGCCGTGGTCTCGGGGAGACCGCCGCGGTAGAGCACCCACTCGGCGCACGTCACGTCGCGGAGGTGGGTGACGGGATGCTTCAGCACGCCGGCGAAGTACTTCGCCGCGTCCTCGCACGCCTGGCGGCGGCTCGCGTACGCGCCGTCCACGAGGGCGTGCTTCGCGTTGGACTTCACCATCATGAACGCCACGCCGTCGCCCATCGGCACGTTCTCGAACTCGCACGTGCGGAAGTCGCTCTTCACGAGCGCGCCCTCCTTGCCGTAGAGCGACGAGGCCTGGTCGAGGAGACCGCACGGACATCCGGCGAAGGTGTGCTCGGCCTTCTGGCCGATCTTCGCGAGCGTCGTGTTGTCCTTCTCGATACCGTAGATCTTCGCGAGGGCGAGCACGGTGGACATCTCGAGCGCCGCGCTGGAGCTGAGGCCCGCGCCGAGCGGGATGTTGCCGCCGAACACGGCCTTGAAGCCCTTGCCGGCCTTCGCGGGCTCGCCGTCGAAGAGCCAGTTGAACGTGCCGAGCGGGTAGTTGGCCCACGTGGCGCCGGTCTCGACCTTCTTCACGTCCGCGAGCTTGCAGCCGGCGACACGGCGAAGAACGTGCCCTTGTCGATGGCCGCCGAGAACACGTAGCCCTCGTTGTAGTCGGTGTGGTTGCCGAGCACCTCGATGCGGCCGGGCGCGTACGCCACCGCCGCCGGCGTGCCGCCGAACTTGGCCGCGAACGCGGCCGTTACCTTGTCGTAGACTTCCTGGTTAAGCATTTTCTTTTTCCTTGTTTGTGGATTGGGGGAAACTTTACTTCAGCAGCGCCGCCACGCCCGCGCCGACCATCGGCGCGTTGTCGGGGCACACGGTGAGGGAATAGAAGATGTTGCGCGGGCCGAGCATCTCGTCGAGTTCCTTCGTGACGATCTCGGGGAAGCTGACGACGCGCGTCTTGTAGTAGGTGGAGCCGTCGATGCACACGCTCACGGGCGCGTAGCGGTCGGTGCCGCCGCCGGTCTTGATGATGAACGCGGCGAGGTGGACGGCCGTGAGGATCGCCGCGCGCTCGAAGACGGGCGTCGCGAGGCGGCGCGCCATTGCGGCGTCGGCCGGCGTCGTGAACACCTTGAGGAGCGGATTGGGCTTCCCGTTGTCGTACATCGCGCAGAAGTTGTCGAGGTCGTAGCTCTCGAGCGAGCCGAGCTGGAGCACGGCGAGCTTGGCGTCCTCGCTGAAGAAGCCCTCGCGCGCGGCGGCCTTGAACACCTCGAGGCCGATGCGGCCGAGGTAGGCGCCGGAGATCATCTTCTCGAAACGCTGGTTGCCGCAGTCGGCCGTCTTCTTGTCCATCGCCTCGTCGAACTTCGACTGCGCGATCTTGTTGAAACCGCCGGACTCCGTGTTGATCGCCATCGAACCTGCGGGCGCGTCCTTGAGTTTCGTGATGTTCTCGTTCTTCTCGATATAGGCCACGTTCGTGCCCGTGCCGAGGATGAAGCCGAGGTAGGCGGAATAGCGCACGTCCTTCTCGATCGCCTTGCCGGCGAGGAGCGTCGCCACCGTGTCGTTCACCACCGTGATCTTCGACGGCGCGGGGTCGAGGCGCTTCGCCATCTCGGCGCCTACCCACTGTCCGACGATCTCCGGCGCCTGGATCTGCTTCGTCCAGTGGAGGAGCTTCGCGTCGCCGTTGGCGCTCGCCTCGGCGGGATAGGAGAAGCAGAAGCCGACCGCGCTGCCCTTCGTGAACGGCGCGCAGCGCTTCACGTGGCCCGTGAGGATGGCGTAGAAGTCTTCCTGCGTGACCGGACTCTTCGCGCCGGGCATCTCGCCCTTCTCGACGTGCTCGATCTTGAT
>CACZAK010000195.1 GCA_902779075.1 uncultured bacterium
GGCGCCGACAGGCGGCAGCGCGGTCGTCAACCTGACGGACGGCGACGCCACGCTGACGCTCGACGAGGACATCGACCTCGGCTCTCTCCGCGTCGTCGGTAGCGGCGTTCTCACCATCGTGCGCGGCGCGCATACGTATCGCGTCGAGTCGATCGAGACAGCTTCAGGCACGCGGCATCTTGTGAGCACATCCAACGGCAAGATTACCTACGAGTACACCTCCACCGGTTTCCTGATAAAGGAACTGCACATGACGCCCGCCCAGGGCGAAACGCTCGTGCTTTCCGACGGCGTCCTCAACTTCGCGGCAGGCGCGAAGATATTCCCCGGCGCGGGCGGCGCCCTTGGGGGGAGGTCCGTGATCTCGAACGCCTTCACGACGGCCGGAGCCCTTGAGATTCTCGGCGTCACGAACGCAACGCCGCTGGCCGCCGAGGACATGAGCAAGCTGACGTTCGCCGTCACGGGGACGCAGGTGTTTCCCGCGCTTTCCGGCAAGGGCGTGGAGGTGACGTTCGACGCCAACGCATTCGGCGAGCCGACGGACGGCACTGCCGCGCCTGTGGCGACTGTCAAGGCCAACGGCGCGATTACGATGACTGACAGCGCGTTCGTCGTCCGGGGCGACGAGGCGCACCCGATCGTGTATGACGTCGCCGTGAAGTATGCTCTTCCCAAGGTGATCGACTTCTGGGGCAATGCCACGCTCACCTTCTCGGGCGCGGGCGCGTACAACGACGGCATGACGAAGGGAACGGACACCATCACGATGCATCCAGGAACGACGGCGACGAGCGCAAAGGCATATCCGTACCACTACGCGAGTGGCGAGGTCGTTCTGGATGGCGCGACGCTGACGCACTCTGAGGGATCCACCTACATCTACTACCTGACGCTCTCCAATGCGGCGTCGGCCTCCGTAACGGGCGGTGCGTTCCAGTTCGGTTTTACGGCATCCGATCCCGTCTTGAAGGTTTCGGGAACGGGAGCATCGACATTTAACGGGTACTTCACCGTACTGGGAACGAACAAGTCAACTGGCGTCAACAACGTCACGATCGACGTTGAGGATACCGTCGCGGGCGAGGGAGTGGACTTCGTGATGGCCGGAAACATCTCCTCGGACGGAAGCTACAAGTCCTCGTCCTTCATCAAGACCGGTGCGGGGACGATGCGCCTTGACGGGATCGCGACGTTGAACCAGCCGATCCAGGTGAGGGAAGGGACGCTCCTCCTCAACCGGGCGGAAGGGTCGATGGCGGCGGCCAACCAGATTTCGCTTCAGGGCGGAACGCTCGCGCTCGCGGCGGGGACGTCGAACGAGGTCGCCTCTGTGACGTTGACCGCATCCTCCGCCATGCTGTTTGGCGAAGGCACATCGTTCACCTGCGCAGACCTCACCATCTCAGAAGGTTCGACGCTGAACCTCACGGGCGATCTCAAGCACACGGGATTGCGCGTGACAACCGCTCTCGACAGGGAGACGCGCAGGAGAATCAGGTTCAACGGAGCCCGTGCAAGTCAGGACGCCAACGGCTACATTCGCATTGGCCGTGGCTTCACGATGATCGTCAAGTAGTCATTCCGCCGCCGCATCCACCCGTTCCGCGCCGTAATATTACGGTGTGGAACGGCCAATTTTGGCAAAAGGGATGTTTATTGCTGCAAACTGTTCAAAATGCGGCAGCATGATCTACACGTTCTTGCCTGTAACTTCCTTTTGACTTCTCTTATTTCTCCTAAACTCCGTGACTCCTATTCTCCCAATAGCGAAAGCAATCAAAGTTATTCTCATGTCCATTACTACGTGAAGCGTAGGCGGCGGGCTCCACAATTTCAGGATGAATCGACCAAGTACTGGTGACTCGGCCCTGCGGAGCTGTGTGAACTCTATGGGCTGGAGATCGCCCAGAAGGAACAGCGTTCATAATCTGACCAGCTGCAAATAATTTGAACAGAGAGAGGCCGGGAACGATGTGTTTCCGACCTTGTTTCGTCTTGGCACGGAGATTGCTATATTCGTGGCATGAAAACTGACATGCAAAATCAAGCGGAACGGGTGGCGTATGGATCAGAATGAAATAACGGTATTCCAGCAGTCGATTGAGGCGTGCGAAGATCCGGCGGAGATCGCACAGAAGGTGAAACTTGCGTTCAAGCGGATGCCGGGGGAGATGGCGCTTGCCTGTTTCGCCAAGGTGATGACGGCGGAGCTGCCGCATCCGATCAAGGAGGCGGTGTGGGATGCCGTCCGCTACTCGCACATCTGGTGGGGCGTGGACGCGGTGCTGCAGGGGACGGTGATGGAGAATCCCATCATCCAGCAGGCGTTCTCGGACGCCGTGCCGATGCGCAGATGGGTTGTCGCGAATCGGTTACCGGGCTGGGAGATTACGCAGATGACTATTGATTTCTGTGTCGGGATTGGCTTTGATTCATCGCGATATTCTCCCTTGCAGATGCTGATATACGCGCTGACTTCATACGACGATGAATTCCTCGCGACAAAGTGCCTAAACGCGCTGACGGAAAAAGAGTTGGCGTTTGTCGATTGCCGCGGCAACAACCTGCTCTGGTATCTCACGTATCGCGACGACCGAAACGCCGCAGGCGGCTTTGCCTGCCCGAAAACTGTTGCCGCGTTGCTGGAGCGCGGCGTCGATCCGTCCCGTCGTAACAACCTCGGCCTCTGCTGGAACGACGTCGCCCGGCATGTGATTAGGCCTGAGGTGTGATTTCGTGTGTCCCTGTTGCAGCTGGAGGTCAGTTCTGATAAACTGTGCGCAACAAGAAAAGCACCATGAGCGAACACACCCAAAACCGCTGGCCAAATCGCCGCCGTCACGAGGCACACGGTGGCGACCTTTCTGGCATCTTCTGCGGAAGGACGTTTAACGGCATTCGCAAGATGGTGCAGAATTTCTGCATGGAGAATCCTGCTCGCGCGCAGTAGCAAGTGCAGTGACGAGGTAAAAACAACCAAAAGAGGTCAGGCAGTATTTATGAAAAAAACATGTAGTGGCGTTCAATTTCAGGAACCATTCTTTGATCCTTGGGTGGGATCGAATTATGGCTGTGATGGCATTCAGAAGGTTATGATTGTCGGTGCGTCCCATTATTGCGAAGAGTCAGGGGCCGCAGTTGACAAGTGCCCATGTGGTTGTGGTAAGTCCAGTGTTCGATGTCGGGGCATGACAAGAAAGGTAATTCATTGTTACCTGACAAGTGAAGACCGTACTGGATGGGTGAAGACATACACTAAGTTTATCAACTCACTGTATGGGAGAGAGGCAACACAGACAGAGAGAGAGGTGGTGTTAGATCATGTCGTGTTTATGAATTACTTACAGCGTGTCGAGGGGAGTGGTTCCGGTGAAAAACATAATGAGTACTTTAAAGAGCCGTGTCATTTCCACGCATTCTGCAATGTCGTCTTACGTTATCGGCCTGACGTGGTAATCGTTTGGGGCGATAGGGTGTGGAGGGCTATTCTTGATTCAATATGTGAATGGAACAACGAGGCAGAAATGGATTGGCAATTGGCAAAATCTGGTTTGTCAGCTGATGTCCGTATAAGTGATTTTACATTTAAAATGTTGAGTGTTTATCATCCAAGTTATTGTGGCTATGAAACCGCAGACAATCCACATGAGCGATTCAAGAAGTTTGGTGTGATTTTCCCGTCGTGTAGCAGGTGCAGATGCTGATACGTGCGCTGACATCTGCCGCGTTGCTGGAATGTGGCGTCGATCCGTCCCGCAGCAACAACATCGGCCTCTGCTGGAACGTTGTCAAGCGTTATGTCATCAGGCCGGAGGTGTGAAGGTATTTTAAGGATACCACACGATGGTACTGATTTTCTGCATAGAAAATGGTATAATGTCGCCGTCAACAGGAGATTGAGAGATGTCAGAGAGGGCTAAAGTCGCAGAGTTCGTATCGTTCTGCATCGAGATGTTCGCCAAGGCCAAAAGGCTTTCGGGCGAAAAGGTCGCTGCACTCTTTCAATCTTGCGGTGCAATCGACTACCTTGATTCTGGTTATGATGTTCTTCACACGCAGGGAGAGCGCTGGCTGGTGTCCGACCTTGACGAATTCCTGAAGATAAGGGGTGTATCCGCATGAGGTTCAAAGAAACATTTACTCAGGACGACCTAAGAACTATACTTCCTTCGAAAATTGCATTGGTAGCGGACATCCTGTCAAAGCGTTCAGGTGAAGATACTGTTAAGATCATGACAGATTTCTATCGGTCAAGGACATACGCCATGTTGCAGAATGAATCAACCAAATACTGGTGGTTTGGCCCTGCGGAGTTATGTGAACTCTACGGGCAGGAGATTGCCCAAAGGGAACAGCGCTCATAATCTGACCACCTGCAAATAATTTGAACAGAGAGAGGCCGGGAACGATGTATTTCCGGCCTGTTTTCGCCTTGGCACGGAGATTGCTATATTCGAGGCATGAAAACTGAGATACAAAATCAAGTGGAACATGTGGATCGGATCGGCCTATCGCTTCAAACCACTCTGGTGAAGAACCAGGGGCTCATGGTCGTAGTGGGGCGCGACGAACAGGGCGGGGACATCGCCTTTGATCTGGCGACGCTGCCGCATCTGCTGATTGGTGGCTCAACCGGATCGGGCAAGTCCGTGTGCATCAAATCGATACTGTCGCAGTTGATGCGCACGAAGACGCCTGATGAGGTCAAGTTCATCATCTACGACGAGAAGTGCATCGAGTTCAGGCGGATGGGAAATTGTCCTTATCTGTTCAAGCCGGTGATCACCGATCCACAAGCGCTTCTATCGATGCTTGATGCGGTGCGAGATGAGCTTGAGGATCGCACGCAGGCAATCAGGAACGGGGACCCGGTAACGCGTATCGTGGTGGTTGCGGACGAGTATGCCGGGTTGATGGTCAGCCATAGCGAGAGGGCCGAGCCGCTGCTTGCCAAAATGCTTGTGTTAGGAAGGGCTGCTGGCGTTCATTTCATTTTTGCTACGCAGAGACCGGATGAAGTGGTTATGTCGCCGTCCCTGCGCTGCGGCTTTTCCGGACGCATCGCATTCAAGGTGGCTTTTGAAGAGGATTCGCGCATGATCATTGACGAGAACGGCGCCGACCGCCTGAACGGCAAAGGCGGTTTCCTGTTCCGCGATTCGACGGGGCTGCATCGCGGCCAAGTGCCGTACATTTCCGATGAGGATTTCGAAAGTTTGTGCGCGTGCGTTGACACGGAAAAACCAATTTGCTAAACTACCGCCAAAGGCAAGAAAGGCACCATGAGCGAGAACCATGCAAAAACCACTAAGCATTATATTGAAGGTGAAGGAATGGAATTTAATGATGTACTTAAAGAGGCGAGAAAAGCAATATTGGACGCTCTAACAAAGAAAGGAAGATGAAAAGATGAATTTTGACGTGAATGATTTTCGGATGCGTTATCCAGAAATGTCCCCTTACGTTGGGAATCAGTACAGCTTAGCTCAGGAACATAACTGTGCATTGCTTGTTATTGGAGAGAGCCATTATCTTCCAGGCGATAGCACTGTTCACAAAGATTGTGCCACCTGGTATACATCTGACCATACAAAGTTGAATCAAAAAGAGAGAGGTTGGATTGACACAAGTGGTCTCATTTGCGATGAACTTAAAAAGCAGCAAAAGAGTTTCTCGGATAAAGCATTTGGAATTTGGAGGTTTGGTTATCAAAAGATTAACCAATGGGGACCGAAGTTTGATGACTATCGTATGCTCTTCCCTTACACGGTGTTCTTCAATTTCTATCTTCGTCCAGCAAATCAAGGCAACACGTTTAAGGAATTGTGTACACCTCAAGATAAAGTCGTTGCAAATGCTAACTTTCAATACATGGTTGAACAATATCAACCGAATGGCATTGTATTCTTATCAAGACTCGCCTTTGAATCGTGTGGAGCGAAGAACATGTTGAGTATTCCTGTTGCGGGAGCTCCACACCCAACCTGCTGCTGGTGGAACAGAAAGTGTTCTAAATATGCTGGACGCTTCGGAAGAGACCTTGTTCAAGATGGTATGACAGGTTTTGATTGGAAGTGGACACGATAGGCGTTGTAGTTAACAACTATTATGCTATAAATGGTGTTGCTGAACCTTCGGGCTTGCGGATTGGTACATGAAGCAAGGCGGTGACGAGAATCGCAAGAGGGCGCTGAAGTCGCTGGAAGAGTTGGCCAAGGAAGGTTTTGGTTTTGCACGGCAGAAGTTGGCTGCGTTGTAGGTTGCTTGCGGCGCGCGCGGGGCGCGCGCCCTACCGGTTTGGGCGTGAGAGTTGATTGTTCATAATTTTATCGGCTGGTGAAATATTTTGCGGCGGATGGTGTAGGATGCGCCTTCCGCCGCTTGATTTTGTGTTGGCACAGATGTTGCTATGAGGTTGGCGTCCGAAAATCGTGGCAATCATAAACCAGCAAGGAGATTACGCTATGCCTGAAATCGAGAAAGTTGACAAGGGGTCTCCCATTGGAGTCAATGGCCCCGGTCAGAAACGGAAGCAGGTATATCTGCTAACAATCCAATATCGCGACGGCACAGAGAAAGACGTCATAATGGGATCAGGGCGTGTCGCGTTTGTCAGGGAGGGATTCCTCTCAAAAAGCAATAGCGACTGGATGTTCTACAACACAGACGGAAATCTCGTCGCGACGAAGTCTCAGAAGGAGCTTGGTATTTGCTCCAAGATCGGTTCACCTGGAACGGATGGCGGTTTCTACATATTTGAGAAGCCGGACGCCACGCAACTGTTGCTCAACGGGAACGGTGAGGTGATCACTGTGCTAGGTCCGTTCCTTTGCGCACATATAAGACTTATCAATGACGGTATCACGCCTGTATTGGATGCGGTGAAAGCATTCATTGACGACGCACCGTCCGTGCGACGTTTTCCGAATAGGAATACGAAGGAGAAACTATGATAGGTGCAATTGTAGGTGACATCGCGGGGTCGCGGTTCGAGTTTGATACCCACAAGGGTAAAGATTTTACGCTGTTGGTGACGCCGGGCGATATTAGTGTGCGTACTAGCCATGGCGACGACGAGAGGGCGATTAGAATAGGGGAGGTTTTTCCTACTTACAGCGGGCAGCTATTGTCGCAGTTTGGCGATGACGTGAAGCCCGAAGACAACTGTTACTACACAGACGATTCGGTGATGACTCTTGCGATTGCCGCAGCGATCATGAAGTGGCGCGAAGGTGACGACAAAACCTATACAGCGCTCTCGTCCGAAGCCATCAGGAACATGCAGGCATTTGGACTACACTATCCAAATGCGGGTTATGGTGACATGTTCTGGGATTGGCTCGGCGACGAACATCCGCAGCCTTACAACAGTTGGGGAAACGGTGCGGCGATGCGTGTGAGTGCATGCGGATGGGCGGGACGAACGCTCGACGAGGTTAAGGCGATGTCACGCGCCGTCACTGAGGTCACACACAACCATCCCGAGGGCATTAAAGGTGCGGAGGCAACGGCTGTCGCCACATTCCTTGCTCGGATTGGCAAGTCCAAGGAGGAAATCAAGGCGGTCATCGTTCGAGACTACTATCCGCTGGACTTCACGCTTGATGAAATCCGCCCTGGATATGAGTTCGACGTTTCGTGCCAAGGTTCGGTTCCGCAGGCAATCGCGGCATTCATGGAGTCAACCTCTTTCGAGGATGCCATACGCAATGCCGTTTCAATCGGTGGCGACTCAGACACCATAGCGGCAATCTGCGGCGCGGTGGCGGGGGCGTTCTATGGTGTACCAGAGGATATTCGCGCCAAGGCAGAGACATTCCTGCCGTTCCACCTTATTGAGACACTCCATTCATTCGAGTCCAAATTTTGTCAAATGCCATATCGTGATGTCGGAGATATGAAATGAAACGGCTGTTGAATCTCGATCTGCTGGAGTTTCATGTGCGTGAGGCGACGCAGGAACTTGACTTGTTGCAGGATGCGATCCAGTATGCCAAGGACGGAACGTTGCGGGAGGGCGCTGTCGGCGACGAGCCTTTGCGTTGGCCGTTGCGGGAAGGTGCCCTCGCCGCTTCGCTTGAACACGCCTACCACCATCTCAACTTCGCGTGGAACGGGCGGTTCAAGACGATGCGTGAAGCGGATGCGCAGTTCGATCGGAATGAGAAGTTCCCATATCCGCATGGCGCAGTCGGTTGGTTCGCAAAGTTCTGGCCGAAGACACTGATTAGGAAAAGGGCGCTGAAGTTGCTGGAAGAGTCGGCCAAGGAAGGTTTTGGTTTTGCACGGCAGAAGTTGTCTGCGTTGTAGGTTGTTTGCGGCGCGCGCGGGGCGCGCGCCCTACCGATTTGGTGGCACTTGCTGATTTTGCCTGCGGCGCGCGCGGGGCGCGCGCCCTGCCGGTTTGGGCAATAGGTAATTGCTCATAATTTGATCGGGTGGTAAAATGTTGAGCGGCGGAAGGCGCAGGATGCGCCTTTCACCGCTTGATTTCGTGTTGGCATGGATGGTGCTTTGGGGAGGGCGAAAACACCATCAGAAAGGAAAACACAAATGGGCGATCAAATTGTTGTAGACGAGTATGACATCGAAGAAGCCAATGGCGTTACCGGCATGCCGTGGATCTCTTATAAAGATGGAAATGAGAACTGTGAAGAGCCGATCATAATCTCGTTCAAGGACATCGTGACGTTGTTCAAGAATGAAGGCAATGAGCCTGACGGAGGAGAAGATGGACGTTACCATTTCACTAAAACCAGACTGGTTCTCGGTTCCTACTATTGCGTTGAGACGAGTGAGGAATGTACTATCACGCTTCGTCATGCCTACATTGAAGCATAGGGTTTGAATGGTGAAGAAGTCGTTGAATCTCGATCTGCTGGAGTTTCATGTGCGCGAGGCGGTGCAGGAGCTTGACTTGCTGCTGGATTCGATCCAGTATGCGAAGGACGGGACGCGGCGGGAGGGCGCTGGCGGTGACGAACCCTTGCACTGGCCGTTGCGGGAAGGGGCGCTTGCCGGCTCGCTCGAACACGCCTACCACCATCTCAACTTCGCGTGGAACGGGCGGTTCAAGACGATGCGGGAAGCGGATGCGCAGTTCGATCGGAATGAGAAGTTCCCATATCCGCATGGCGCAGTCGGTTGGTTCGCAAAGTTCTGGCCGAAGACACTGATTAGGAAAAGTTGCTGGAAGAATCGGCCAAGGAAGGATTTGAGTTTGCACGGCAGCAGTTGGCTGCGTTGTAGGTTGTTTGCGGCGCGCGCGGGGCGCGCGCCCTACCGTTGGGAGTAATGGGCGATTGATCATAATTTGAGCAGGTAGTGAAATATTGAGCGGCGGACGGCGCGGGAGGCGCCTTCCGCCGCTTGATTTTGTATTGGCATGGATGTTGCTATGGGGTAGACGTGAACAACTGAACTAACAAGAAAAGTGAACTAACAAGAAAAGGATTTTAAGATGGATATCAAGGAAATAATCGAAGCGGTTGCCAGGTGCTACGATACGAGTGTTTCGGACATTCTCTCTCCGTCCAGGGACTACAAGATCATTACAGCGAGACATGTGGCAATATATTTGGCCCGTAGTCGCCTTACGATGTCATTGCCTGAGATTGCAAAAGCATTCAATAGAACCCATGCGACTGTCGTCTTTGCCGAAATGAAGGTGACTGAACGAATGGCCAAAGACGATGTGTTTCGATCCGAGGTCGAGCAGCTGCGGCGACAGATAGAATCGGCAGAACAGCCGAAAAAAGGGGAGGCAACGTCGGAGGCGTGTGATGTGCGGTGGCGGCGAATCCAGGCCTTTATACAGGAAGCCGGGCTCGTCCTCGACTACCTCCACTGGCGCGTACTTTGCAAGCGCTGTGGCGATCAGCCTGCGCCAGCTTTGTTCTTGATGACTGCGGACGGCGATGGCGAACTGACCGAGGAAATGATCGTTGCGCAGTTCGAAGCCATTGCACGGCAGGCTCGGTCCGGATTCGTTGATGGACCGGGGTTCCCCGTGTTCGCATCGCTTAACTGTAACACCGAGGAGGGAAAGTAGATGAATCGGTTACAGGTGTATGTCGATGGTTGTCCGCGATGGGCGAAGGCGTCTTCGCGGGCGGGCAGGATGATGCTGGTGGCGTTCCTACCGATTGGCAGCCTTTCGCCGTACGGCATGAGGATGTTGGATGCGTATGGCGTCAGGGCGCCAGCTGCCGATCTGATGTTGGTCGGCGTGATGGCGCTTCCGTTTGTCGGGATCTTCCTTTGGTCGTTTCTCGGCGAGCGGTTCTGGGATCGGGTGATCGCGCGTTTCGCGATTGTTCGGTTCGTCCTAGAACGGGCATTTGCCATTTTCTTTCTCGAATTCGGGATTCTAATGTTGGCAGCAACTAGAACAGGCATGGTGGGCCATATTTTGAGCAGGTGGTGAAATGTTGAGCGGCGGAAGGCGCAGGATGCGCCTTCCACCGCTTGATTTTATATTGGCATGGATGTTGCTAGAGTGTGGTTGTAAATCACAGGAGAAAGGTTGAGCAGATGAAACAACTCACAAGAATCAGCAACGATGCAGCAAGGAAGGGTTGTTCAAGGAGATTTGCAAGATGAAAGACGATGCTGAACGCAGAGTGGAATTTCTGGGCATGCGGCCGTTGAAGGTCATCAAGATACGACGGTTCGTGAGTGGGAAGGAGAGCGTTTCATATAACTTCTCTCCCAGTACGCATGGCGTGCCGGATGAGTTTCTCATAATTCCAGATGTCGCCTGGCGGAATGGCGGTGTCGACGATCTCAATGGTGCCGTGAGAAGGTATGTTGAGAGTTTGCGCGAGAATGGCGAAACGGTGGAGGTGGCAGTGTCTGACAGTAGCATTGTCTGCTTTGAGCTGCTGTTCAACGGCGAACAGCGCAGTCTGTGGTTCAATGCCTACACATCAGACACCGTCATCCTTGACGCAGACGGCAATGTTTGCAAAAACATAAGAGAGGCGATTCAAGGTTCAAGTGTTTAGCTCGTCGCCCGCGCTTCGAGCAGGAATGTAAATGAGGACAGGATAACTTTGATGTTTGCTTTCGCTGCTGGGAGATTAGGAGATTCAGAGATTCGGAGGATATTATAATGATTCTCCAAGCCTCCTAAACTCCAAAACTCCCAATAGTGAAAGCAAATAAGAGAAGCCATAAGGAAATTGGGCAAGGAAAAGCAAGCGAAAAAGGAGTGGGGGCGGAGGCACAGACGGCGTGATTGTGTGGTGCAAACTTGGCACTGAATATCGCCAAGTTTGCAGTGACATCTTGCGATACGGCAAATTTTATGGTATCATACTGCAAAGTTCGCCAAGAACAGGAGGAAGTTTGCAGTATGATTGTTCAAAGAAACGAGTATGTTGAAGAACTGAAATCTAGTATGCACAACGGTCTCGTCAAGGTTTTGACGGGTATTCGCCGCTGTGGGAAGTCCTATCTTCTTTCTGTCCTTTTCAAGAACTATCTTCTGGATCGCGGCGTTCCTATCGATCACATCATTGAAGTGCCACTTGACCGCGATGAATTCAAGGACTGCCGGGACGCCATTCGCCTTGGGGAGTTCGTTCGCTCGAGAATCAGGAATGACGGCGAATGGACGTATGTTTTCATTGACGAAGTGCAGTTGACGAGGAAGGTGCTGCCGCCAGACGTCGATCTGGGGCGAATTGCGCCCGAAGACCGAGACGGCGCATACTTGACCTTCTACGATACGCTGAACGGGTTGCGTCAGATGGATCATGTGGATGTCTATGTCACGGGCTCAAACTCGAAAATGTTTTCAAAGGACATTGACACGAATTTTGCAGATCGCGGAACCAAGATACAGGTGCGGCCTTTTTCGTTCGCGGAATGCTGTGACGCGCTGAAGCCGGAAGACAAGGCGGCGGCATTTGCTCGGTATCTGATTTGGGGCGGCATGCCGCTCGCGGTGCTGGAGCATGATGACCGCAAACGCGCACGATACCTAAAAGCGCTCATCTCGGAAGTCTATCTCAGGGACATCTGCAAACGATACAAGTTAAGGGATGACTATGTGCTTGCGCGGCTTGTTGACGTGCTTTCGTCTGCGACGGGATCGCTCACGAATCCGCACAAGCTCAAAAACACCATCGAGTCAGTCTTGAAAACATCCCCAAGCGACCATACGGTCGCCAACTACATCGAATACCTTAAGGACGCCTTTCTTTTCGATGAAGCAAAACGGTGGGAGGTAAAAGGCAAGCAGTATTTCGACTATCCGCTGAAATACTACAGTGTCGACCCGGGCCTGAGAAATGCCAGGCTTGACTTTCGCGATGTCGAGCCCTCTCACGCGATGGAAAACGTGATCTTCAACGAACTCAATGCGAGAGGGTGCCAGGTCGACGTTGGGGTTGTCACGGTTGCCGGCAGACAGCACGAAATTGATTTTGTAGTGAACCGAGCGCCGGGAAAACTGTATATCCAGGTCGCGCTTGAGTTGCCGAACCCAGAAAAGCGTGAGCAGGAACTGCTTCCGCTGCGCAAGTGCGACGACTTCTTTCGTAAAATGATAATCGTCCGCGGATATGACCCGCCGCGATTCACGCGTGACGGCATATTGGAAGTGGGGGTAATCCCATTCTTGCTTGACAAAACAATCTTGGACGCGGCGCTGTCGGATTGATGCGTCGATTCTCGACGACGCGCGGCGCATGAGAAGTGTGGTTGGTTCGCGAAGTTCTGGTTGAAGTCGCTGTTGCATGATGAATAGGTGCGTCTGCTCAGATTTTGAGCAGGTAGTGAAATTCTGAGCGGAGGAAGGGCGCGGGATGTGCATTCCGCTGCTTGGTGTTTCTTTGGCATGGATGTTGCTGTTATGCCCGCTGGACAAGCAACAGGAGAAACAATGATGCAACGATTCAAGAACAACGTGAGCGACGGATGGCTTTTCAAGCAGGAGTTGCGGCTCTTCAGGAACTTCATGCGAAACTGGAAGCGGGATGTCGACGACTGCGACTTCTTCGACATCTTCGCCAACAGAAACAATACAAGCGAAAACGTATCTTGAGGCGGAAGGCAAGCGGGCGTTTTTCGAGCGCATGTTCCATGCGCGCCTCACGGAGGAGGAGTCGATGCGTCTCGCCGCGATTCCCAGTCTCGCGCCTGGCGATTTCCGCACGGTGAGGCAGTCGCTCTACTACCTTGGTGGTACCGTCACGAACGAGACGCGCCTGAGCGAACTCGAAAAGGAAAGCTCGCTCAAGAAGGGCACCAGCTGCCGCGTCGGCTTTTAAACGGATACTCCTGAAAGCCTATATGATGAACAAGTCAAGAGACAGTCACTTCGTAACGCCTGCGGAGCGAAAAGCCCTGAGCACGGACAACGTGCCGGAATTCTTCATGCACTTTGCAATCGCTGGACACGAATTGAACCATGCGTGGATCGACGAGATTCTGGACGCGCGGGCGTGGTGGATCTTTGATGCGGCGATGCACGAGGCGGGCGGGTTCTGGGATGTCGTTTCGCATGAGGATTTCGTCATCCTGTGCAGCAAAGACAGCCGGATTCCCGGACCACGTGCGATCAAGTTCATCGAGATGGTCGAATCGCTCTCGCCGGGCGTTGTTGCACGGGCGCATGATGAGAATGGCAACAACGCACTTGCCTGTACGTTCTTGCGAGAGAAGATGAAGGCGGAAGATCGCACCGACCTATCCAAGTGGCGTTGGACGATCGTACCGGAGTTGCAGAAAACATTAATACGATACGGATGTAAAACAAAGGAAGCAGACAATGGTAAAGCAGAATGATGAAACATTTGCGCTCGACCTTCACAACCGCGTGACGGGCGAGGAACTGGAGAAGCTGCTGAAGATGCAGCTGAATGCGCTGGCGGCGAACCCTGAAATGGCGAACGCGCTGCCGCCGCTGATGGTGTGGGGTGCGCCGGGACTTGGAAAGTCGAGCATCTTGCGCGACGTGGCGCGGGAACTCGGCATCGGGTTCATCGACGTGCGTCTCGCGCAGCGCGAACCGGTCGACATCCGCGGGCTCCCCGTGCCGGGACCGGACGGCGTGAAGTGGCTCGTCGCGAGCGAGTGGCCGCGCGATCCGGATTCGCGGGGAATCATCCTCTTCGATGAAATCACGGCGGCGGACCGTTCGCTGCAAGTGGCCGCCTACGAGTTCATACTCGACAGGCGGCTTGGCGAACTCTACAAGGTGCCAGACGGATGGTACATCTGTGCTGCTGGAAACCGGACGGAAGACCGTGCGGTCGCGGCGACGATGTCCTCCGCCCTCGCCAACCGCTTTCTGCACGTCGAGATGCAGGAGGACGCCGAGAGCTGGATTGCCTGGGCGCGGACGCACGACATCCACCCGGCCGTGATGGGCTTCATCCGCTACCGTCCGGGTAGTCTGTTCAATCAGGAGGGCGAGAACCTGGAACGCGGCTGGCCGACGCCGCGTTCGTGGGAGCGCGTGAGCCGGATGCTGGCGCAATTCGGGAACGGCGACGAGTCGCTTCTCCGCAAGGTCGTTTACGGCCTTGTCGGTAATCGTGCGGGTGTGGAGTTCATGGAGTTCCACAAGATCAACGAGACGTTCGATGACGTGTTGGAGATGATGACGAATCCAGAGAAGCCGATCAAGGTCCCCGACGCCTCCGACCGCAAGTACGCGCTCTGCGCGGCGATGACGTATCTTTTGTGGAGGGGCAAGGATGATGAAGAAGAGGCGCGCCGCATCGACGGGTTCTACCGTATCTGCATGGCGCTTTCGAGCGACTTCGCGTCGATGGCGATGATGGACGCGATGGCGGGTAACAAGCGCGGGGCGGGTTCGGTCTTCGCTGAGAAATTGTTCCGACATCCACGCTACAAGGAATGGGCGGAGAAGCACGGCAAGGCTCTTCGCAAAAGATGTGCAATCAAGGTGTAAAGGGATTTGAGATGGCTCTTTCGGAAAAAGAACTTGCCAAGCTCAAGAAGGCGACGTATGCGCTGATGTGCCAGGACCGGCAGCGACTGCTGGTGCGCTTTCCGTTTACGGGCGGAATCCTGATGCGCATGGAGTTCGTGCCGGTGAGGGACAGGCGGCTGCGCACGGCGGCGACGGACGGCGATCGGGTTTTCATGGACATTGCGTTTTGCGCCAGACTGTCTGCGGATGAGCGGCTGTTCGTCATGGCGCACGAGGTACGCGCGAGCTTTTCGCGTTCAACGTCGCGGCGGACATGGAAGTGAACCGCATGCTCAAGAAGGAGGGGTTGAGAACGCCGCCAGGCTGTCTGATGCCGAAAGACGAGTGGGATGGTTTGTCGGCAGAGGAGATATATGAATGCCTCTACACGGAACCTCAGTCGCCCCGGGCGTCGGGGCCGGGAGAGGGGAAAGGGGACAACCTCCGCGGCGGTCAATTCGACAAGCACGTATATGGCAACGATGCGGATAGCGGGGACGCACGCCCGAACAGCAACGCGGCGCACGAGGACGATTTCATTCGCGACCAGTGGGGGAAAGTCGGTTTTGACAGGGACTACGAGCCAGTCATTACCAAGGACCTGGCGGACAAGATCCGCGAGCGGATCGTGTCGCTCGCACAGCAGGTCGAGCGGACGCGGGGAAGTCTTCCCGCGCATCTACAAGGCGTCGTGCGTGCGGCGCTGCGTCCGCAGATACGCTGGCAGGAAGTGCTGGCGCAGTTCGTGACGAGTTGCTATGGCGGTTCGCGTCGGTGGTTGCCGCCGAACCGCCGGCATGTCTCGCAGGGACTGTACCTGCAAAGCTCGCGCAAGGAGCGACTGCAGGCGGCCGTGGCGATCGACACAAGCGGCAGCACGACGGCCGACCTGCCGCAGTTCTTCTCGGAGCTGAACGCGCTCTTGAATACGTTCGGAGACTACGAGCTGACGGTCATCCAATGCGACTGTAAAATACAGAACGTGGAGAGATACGATGCCTACAATCCTTTTCACTCGCCGGAATGGGGTTTATGTTGCGGAGCATCCTGAAATCGAGCCGTCGTGTTTCATCTACATTACGGACGGATGCGGCCCCGCGCCGGACAATCCTCCGCCTTATCCGGTTCTTTGGCTCTTGACCGGCGAAGGCGAAAAACCTGCGTCCTGGGGGCGGGAACTGCGCCTTCACAGCTTGCGGCAGCCTGCTTGATGGCATGGTTCCGATGGGTACGACGCGCTTTTCAAATAAGCACCATTCGGCGCGGGGGTTGCCCGTACGCGCGGGTTTTGGTAGAATGGATGCATCGCAACCCAATGAGAAGGAACGTGACATGAAGAAACTGCTGTTGGCCGCTGTATTCGCGGTCGCCGCGTGCGTGCAGGCCGGAACTCCGGCCGAGGGCCAGTTGCTGAAGGCCCTACCGGGCATCTTCGAGAAGTCAGGGACGCACTACCGTGCCCTGCTTGAGGCTATGAAGGCGCACGGGCCCGACATGTTTCCGAAGCGTTTTCAAGACGGCAAGCTCGTCGTGATCAAGCCTAAGGACTGGTGCAGCGGGTTCTTCCCCGGCGCTCTCTGGTATCTCTACGAGTACACGGGCGACGCATTTTGGAAGGACCAGGCCGCCGCCTACACCGAACGTCTGATCGAGCCCCTGCGCCATGACGCGAGTAACCACGACGTCGGCTTCCGCACGTACTGCTCCGCCGGCAACGGCCTGCGCCTCACCGGCGACAAACGCTACGCCGCGTTCCTGCACGATACGTCCGCCGCGCTCCGTACGCGCTACGATGACAAGCTCGGCCTCATTCGCAGCTGGAACTCGCCGAAGGGCGGCGGACACTTCGGCACGAAGTACGTCGTGATCATCGACAACATGATGAACCTCGAACTCCTCGAATGGGATGCGAAGAACGGCGGTGACCCGAAGTCGGACAAGATTGCTCGCAGCCAGGCCGATCTCACGGACGCGCACCACTACCGTCCCGACGGCAGCGCCTACCACATCCTCGACTACGACCCCGCCACGCGCCGTGTGCGCGCACACTACTCGGGCCAGGGCGGCAACGTGGAGGGCACGTGGGCGCGCGGACACGCCTGGGGCATCTACGGCTTCACGATGATGTACCGCGAGACGCGTGTACGGCGTTACCTCGAGCGCGCGATGAAGGCGGCCGACTACTGGCTTGACCATCCGAACCTACCCGCGGACGGCATCTGCTGGTGGGACTTCTCCTTCCCGTGCGAGGAACGCGACGTTTCCGCCTCGGCCGTGACGGCGAGCGCGCTCATCGAGCTTCAGTCCTTCGCGCCGCCCGCGAAGGCGGCGAAGTACCGCGCCGCCGCCGTGAAGATGCTCGCGTCGCTCGCGTCGCCCGCATATTTCGCGAAGCAGGGCGAGAACGGCGATTTCCTTTTGATGCACTCCGTCGGACACAAGCCCGGCAAGAGCGAGGTGGACGTGCCGCTCAACTACGCCGACTACTACTTCCTCGAGGCGCTCCTGCGCTTCAAGGCAATGATGGCCGCAACGCCCGCAGAGGCGAAACCCTGCTGCCGCGCGTTCTACGCGCCGTACCGCATGGACGACTTCGCGTGGGAGAATGATTGTCTCGGCATGCGCGCGTACGGTCCCGTGATCATGGAGCCCGCGCCGAAGGGGCAGAAGCTCATTTCCAGCGGCTTCGACGTGTTCAACAAGTGCGTAGACTATCCCGTTCTCGAGAAGTGGCTCCACGGGAAGGGCGAGGGCTCCTACCACAAGGACCACGGCGAGGGCATGGACAACTACAAGGTGTCCACGGGACGCGGCGTGGGCGGCGTGGGCATGCTCGGCACCGGCGGCTGGGCGTACGAGAAGAACTGGAAGAAGCAGCGCGTGATCTCCGAGAAGCCTGAGGAGGCCGTGTTCGAGCTAGAGTACGAGGCATATACCATTCGCGGAACGATCACGAAGGGGTGTCCGTTCGTGAAGTTCGAGGTGCGTCCGAACGAGGGCGTCACGCTCGCGGGGCAGCGTCTGATCGGTCCCGGTCTCGACGTGTCGAAGGCTCGCCAACACAACGGCGAGATGAAGATCGGCTTCAATCCCGGCTTCATCGCCAACTGGGAGCCGGAAGGCGTGGACGGACAGAAGGGCTCGATCGGCACCGCGATCGTGCTGCCCGGGCGTGCGCATCTTGCGTCCGATGACATGGACTGCATCTACCTTCTTCAGGGCGAGAAAACGTTCACCTACTACGCGGGCGCCTGCTGGAGCGGCGCGGGCGTGTTCACCACCGCCTCCGCCTGGCACGACTACGTGGAGAAGTTCGCGAACGGCCTAGCTCGTTGATTCTCTGCGGTGCTCTCGTCCGCGATTACGCCCGTCACCGTCTTCGCTAGGTCGCGGCGCACTTCCTCGTCGTGAACGCCGAGTTTGTATAGACCGTCCTCGTAACCCTTGATCGTCAAATACCCAGACTGGAACAGCATGGCGACAGGACGAAGATTGCGCAGTTCGGCGACGTCAAACTCGTCCTCCGTCACTTCGGGCATGTCCGTGTAGTCTATCCCCGCGACATCCTCGCGCTTCAGGTAGTTCATCAGCATCGACGGACGCCCCGTCGTCGCCCACGTCGCCTTTTTCGTTCCCGCCCTCCCTGCATTTCGCGGCAAGCTCAGTTATCGCCATACCGAAATTGTAATGCGCAGATTTCGTATTGTCGTATGCATATCCAGCCTCGCGCAGACGATTTTCCACATGGTCGGCGAGATCCTTCTCGAACTCCTCAAGGCTTGTCGTCGTGACGTCGTTGAACTCGAAGTGGATGACGGGGTACTTCTCCCACTTCCAGTCCGTACCGTCGATGTAGAACCCCTCGAACAGCTCGCGCCGTCCCTGGAATATCGCCTTCAGCGCGGAGACGGTGAGCGACTTTCCGAACCTTCGCGGACGCGACATGAAGAACAGCTTCGTGTCGTTGCCCGCGATGAGACGGTGGATGAACATCGTCTTGTCGACGTATATCTTTCCGTCCCTGCGCAGGGACGGAAAGTCGTGCGTGTCTGTGGCTAGCGGTCTCATTGGCGCATAGTATACCAAAATTCCGGGCGTACCTAGTGGGGGAAAAACAACAAGCGTGCAACAACAAGTTGCGGCGCGGGAATGCGCTATTTGCTCGATATGGTTAGGGCAAGGCGGAAACCTCCACCTTTCTTGTTGGAAGGGGTAACGGCTATACTAGATGACACCATTGCGTTCGCACTGGAATTCCATCCACCGCCGCAAACCACCCGTTCGTCTTTTCCATTCTGTCTTCCGACTGGATTCTCGCCCCAGGTGTCATACTGGCGTGAAACGCACTTCTCCCATGAGTTCCCGTACATGTCGTAGAGACCCCATGCATTGGGGGCGTAAAGCCCCACGGTCGTCGTGTTGCTGGAGAATCCGCCTTTGCCGTCAGGCTTTTTATGCCAACGCATCACCCAGCGTGGTTCTCCGGTGTATACCTTCTGGTTGATGGCACACCGCCCAAGGCGTCTGACACTGCGAACGGCAGAATCATGCCACTCTCCGTTCTTGATGAGGTTGGAGCCGTCGTATCTGTCGGTGGTAGTACCTGCCCTGCAGGCGTATTCCCATTGTGCCTGGGTCGGGAGATCGAAGCCGCTGATTCCGGTTTTTGCGCGAACCCGTCCGATGAAGGTGTCGGGAGCCACGGTCTTTACCTTCGGCCAGTCGTGTTCCGCTGCCGAACCTCGCAGCATTTCCCACGAAAGATTTTCTACAGGGCGCATGTCACCGGGATACTTCGAAGGATTGTTGCCGGTCACCAGTTCATATTGTTTCTGTGTCACTTCGAACACGCCGATATAGAAAGGCTTTGTTATCTTAACGCGGTGGGATTCGTCCTTTTGGTCCGCGCCCATAATGAAGGTGCCAGGCTCAATGCGGCGCAGAACAAGTTTAGTCGTCTTGTATTCATCCGTCCAGTCGCCCTTCGGCGCGGAAGGAAGATACGAAACGGGATATTTCATCGCGTTCGGTCCGGCGGATAGATCGACGACGCAGTAGAGACCTTTGGTAGAACGGCTGGCTCGGCCGTTCATGTCCGGAACGGGCGAGCCGCCCGTTCTACCTCTGGTCTCAACGTCCGCGATGCGTTGCTTGGCGATTTCGATGTAGAGGCCTGTCACGAGATTGTTGTCGAGTGCTTTGCGGTAGAGCGCAGCGGCATGGGCGCGGAAAGGTGCCGTCTCCTCCGCCTTGTAGCTCCACCAGAATTCCGCAGCCTTGAACGCATCGCAGTCCGAAACGGATTTCGGGTCGAGTTCCCATTTGGCGGCGGACACGCGCGCCCTCGCGAAGAACTTGAGCGCGTCATCCCAGTTGCCAAGGCAGGCGTGGCACTCGGCAAGGTTTTTCAGCGCCGTGGACGTACCGCGCTTTTTCACCTCGGCCTCTGCCGTCTCTAGAAGTTTGCGGTATTTGATCGTATGCTTCGCGTCGTTGTAGATTGCCAGTACCCTTGGAGCCTTGGACTCCGTCCCGCGCCGCATTTCACCGTTCACCAGCTCTACGATCACCTCTGGGGGAACGTCTGAGATTTCCTTTTTCATGCGCTGGAGAATGTCTGCGGCTGCATCGTAGTCTCCGCCGCGCGCGTAGAGTCGGAATGCGCCTTGGAGAAGAAGGTACTTACACGCCTCCGTCTCGGCCTTGTCAAGGAGGTCAAGGTGTTTTGCGGCCACTTCACCTGCCGTATTCTGCTTGGCGCTAAAGGCGCGGATGTCGTCTGCGGTGAGGTCTTTCACCAGTTGCTGCGCCTCTGCGAGCTGGCGTTTCGAGGGCATGGCCGTCGCGGCGAGCGCGGCGGCGGCAAGCGCGACGGATATCGCAATCTTCAATGTGTTCTTCATTTCGCTTCCTTCCTTTTCTTTGTCGGTTGTGGCTGGCAGGGCAAAAAAGCGCCCCGCGCCGCATTCCGCAGAGGCGACTGGCATGCCCGAAAGGAAACGCGACGCGGAAGCGCGAACCATTGGCGCGCCCAAAGCAGGCGCACCAAGACGGATCGTCTTGGCGTCGGACATTCCCTTCAAGTTGATTTGCCAGTCTTCCTGCGGGATGACCACGGATGTCAGTATAGCAGATTCCCCTGCGGGAATCAACCATACCGTCCGTGTTTTCCTTCGGGCAACCAGCCGCCATTGTTGTCATACGCGAACGGGCTGGCGTTATTACACCTACGGCGAAATTTCAATCCCCGTACTCCGCCTCCAGGGCGGTGATCATGCGCCCGACGCGCAGTTTTATAAGGCCGATGTAGTTTTTCGTCACGCCGAAGCGGGCGGCGACTTCGCCGATGGGGCGTTCCTCAAGGACGTATGCGCGGTAGATTTCGCGCGTTTGCTCGGTAAGTGCGGTCTTGGTGAGCGCGTGTTCCACCGCCGCCTCATGGCGGGCGAGGCGCCACTTGGCGTCAATGACCGCCGCCACCTCTGGCTCCACGGAAGGTTCATCCTTCAGCGTGGCGAGCGGTATGTTGTCCGCTCCGCCGCGCACCTGTGCCTTGCGCCAGCGACTGACGAGTTCGCGGCGGATCATCGTCGCGAGGTAGCAACGGAACTTTCCGGCGTCGGCGCGGTAAACGCCGCCGCGCAGCACGTTCACGAGTTTTGCGAAGATGTCCTGCGCCACGTCCTCCGACTCGTCCCGCGCGCCAAGCCCCTCTGCGAATTTGCGTATGGCGGGTGCATACAGCTCAAAGAGACGCACCCACGCCGTTTCGTCGGACTGTCCCGTAGTCTGTGCGGCAATTCTCGCGAGCAGCGTGGCTGGAGTGTCTGGGAAATCCGCCATTGTCATTCCTCCGGGATGCAGGACGGTATGGAATAAAGGTCGTCGGTGCGTATCGTGTCCGTGTCTTTGCGGAGATGCAGGACGGCGAAGACGGCGGCGGCGAATACGAGCGCGGCGGCGAGAATGATTCCGATCATGCGGATTGAAATCCGCCGACCCGCCTTGTGCGAATCGCCGTCCAGCATTTGCGCCATCGGCGCAAGCGGTATCGGGCGTTCGCGCGGATCTTCGGCGAGCAGCCGCTGCAGGACTTCCCGCCACACGGGGTTGAAGGGGTCGAGCAGCATCCATACATTCGGCCGGTTCTCGTACCATACACCCGTCAGAAGCCGGAAGAACACGACGCCAAGCGAATAGGCGTCGGTGGCGGGCGTCGCGTCTTCGCCGCGCTTCACCTCCGGAGCGATGTACCCCGAAGTGCCCAAGATCAGTTTGCCCGTTGTCTCACCTTGCGAGGCGACGGTGTGGTCGATGGCGAGGTCGCGGCGCAGTTCCCCGCTGAAGAAGCGCGACACGCCGAAATCGCTCAGCACAATGCCACCGTTGGAATCGAGAAGGATGTTTCCGGGTTTTATGTCGCGGTGTACGATGCCGGCCGCGTGGATGTAGTCGAGCGCGGAGCACAGCTGTGCGAACCAGCGGGCGAGGTGTTCCTCGTCCGCGCCGCCGGGCTCGAGGTCGGCGAGGGTATAGGCGTCGCCGTCCTTGTACAGCACAAGATCCATCACGAAGTACGGCGTATGCGTGGACTCCTCCACGTCAAGGTCGAACACGCGCACGAGGTTCGGATGCCTGAGGCGCGCCAGGACGCGGCCCTCCGCGAGAAAGCGTTCCTTCAGCAAATCGGCGTGTCCGTGGTCGAGCGTGAACGTCTTGAGCGCGTAGTGGACGCCCAGTTTCTCGTGCTCCACCTCGTAAACCGCGCCCATTCCGCCCCGGCCAAGGGGGCGGACGATGCGGTATGCGCCGATTCTCTCGATTTGCTCCATCTGCAACCGATTCGCCTTTTATTGCGGAAGGGCATAAATTATATCAAAATCGCCGCCGCGTGCAAAAGGCAAATCGGAGAAGTGGGGCATGGACAACTGCGCCGGCATCTGGTAAACTATTGCGGTCCGTTTTCAAAGAAAGGAAGAGTCAAGATGAAGAAACTGGTTATATCAGCGCTGGCGTTCGCGTCCGTTGCCGCATTCGCGGAGAAGGTCGCCATCAAATTTGAACTGCCCCCGCCCCATTCGAGCGGCACGCCGAAGGAAATCAAGAGCGACAACCTCGAGAAGGACCGCGGTCCGGGCAAGCTCCGTCCGCCGATCATGGTCGAGCCGGAGTACGCGAAGAAGCTCACCACGGAGGATACGAAGGTGACGACCTCCGAGGAGGCCGTGACGGGCGAGAACGAGTACGTGGTCGACGGCGACAAGACGCCGGATGCGACGTGCATGCTCCAGCTCCCCAGCGGCGTGCAGTGGGTGCAGCTCGACCTCGGCGCCGAGCACGAGATCTCCGCCGTGTGCGTGTGGCACGACCAGGGCGACGAGCGCGTGTACAAGGACGTGATCATGCAGATATCGAACGACCCGAAGTTCAAGGAGGGCGTGACGACGATCTTCAACAACGACCACGATGACTCCGCCAAGCTCGGCACGAAGGGCAAGGACAAGGAGTACCGCGAGCGCAACGATACTCGAACGGGTCCACCAGCGAGCCGATCAACAACTACATTGAGATCGAAGTGTTCGGGAAGTAAGTGTCCCGCATTGCAGACATCGCATTGGAGTTTTCGGGACGCGGCGGCAAGCGATTGCGGCCGCGTCTTTGTCAGGCGGTATACGAAGCGCTGGGCGGCGGTCGCGGGGCGACCGCCCTACCGGACGGTATCTCGGCGGTGATGGAGGCGGTGGAGTGTTTCCACAAGGCGTCGCTGATCCACGACGACATCGAGGACGGTGACGAGGAGCGGTACGGCCGGTCGACCGTCTGGAAGGAACACGGCGTGCCCGTGGCGATCGCCGTGGGCGACTGGCTCGTGGCGCGTGGCTACAACCTGATCGCCCGGAGCGGCTTCGCGCGCGCCGCGCAGATGCTCGATGTCACGACCGCGTCGCACCTGCGCCTCTGCGAAGGACAGGGGGACGACCTGCTAGGGGTGTCCGGCACGGAAGAGTATGTTTCCGTGTGCGCGCGCAAGACGGGCGAGGCGTTCGCCCTCGCCGCCCAGCTGGGTGCGCTCGCGGCCGGTGCGGACGACGAACCCTACCGCCGCTGGGGTCTCGCCTACGGCGTCCTGTTCCAGATCAACGACGACATTGCCGATGTGGGCGAATCCGACGGACTTCGCGCCCTGAAGGCCGAGTGGGAAGACCGCCTCGCCGCGATTTCGCGTGAAATCGGCTTCGATTGTACCATTAATTGCTAGCAATTTGAGGGGGGGGATCCGCCCGTAAAGCAAGAAGCAATGGCGCGGAATTCTGCCTATCGCGGAATTATGCCCTTGCGTCCGGTGAAATGGTTTGGTATCATTCCGCTGTCCGATGAAAAATAGGCGAAACATATCCGATGCGGCCGAGAGCGCAGGGGAGCGCGACCTTCAGGAGAAGATCGACGCCTTCTGTCTGATGGACGACAAGTTCATGCGCAAGTGCCTTGAGAAGGCACGTGCGTCTGTGCAGTTCATCGTGCGGGCCTTGCTGGGCGACGACTCGCTCGTCGTCAGGGAGTTCTCGACGCAGCGGACGGTCGCGAACCTGCAGGGACGCGGCGCGACGCTCGATATCTACGCCGTCGACGGCAGGGGCCGCGAGATCGACATCGAGATTCAGAACGACCTTTCCGACGCAGACACGCGCCGCGCGCGCTGGTATTCCGCGCTTCTCGACGCGAACAGCCTTAAGGCGGGCGAGGACCCGCGCAGCCTGCGCGAGACTTACGTGATCTTCATCACGCGCGGCGACTACTTCGGCGGAGGCAAAGAGTTGAGGGAGTTCGTCCGAATTGACAAGTTTGACGGAAAATGCCTTGGCGACGGCACGACCATCATCTACGTGAACGGCGAGAGCGAGAGTAACACTCGAGTCGGCAGGTTGGTTCACGACCTGCGCTGTAGCAATCCTGACGAGATGTATTCCAAGACGCTTGCAAATCAAGTGAGACGATTCAAAACGACAAAAGAAGGGAGAAAGGCAATGAGCGAGGTTCTCGAAAAAATGTGCGCGGAGGAGCGTATGGCCGGCAAACGCGAGGGTAAGCGCGAGGGCAAGATAGAAGGTCTGCTCGCGGCTGCGAAGCGCATGGTTCAGAGCGGACTCGCTACGCTCGACCAGGTGGTCACAACGCTGAAGCTTGATAAGGCACAGGAGCGCGCCTTGCGCGCGATGCTGTAGCTGGTGGAATGCGATAATACACCGTCTTTCACAAAAAGGAGAATTCATCATGAACCTCAACCGCCGTCAGTTCCTCGGCGCCGCCTCGGCCGCCGCGTTTCCGTTCATTTTTCCCGCATACGCGGGGTTGAACGTGCGCAAGTACGCCGCCAACGAGAAGGTCAACGTGGGCGTGATCGGCATCGGCCGCATCTCGACTACGATGGACATCCCGCTCGCGATCAAGTTCACCAACCTCTGCCGCTTCACGGCGGTGTGTGACCTCGACTCC
>CACZAK010000196.1 GCA_902779075.1 uncultured bacterium
CACGGCGAACTTCTATGGCGGCACGACCAGCGGACGCGGCGAGCATACGTTCTTCGGACCCGCCACGTCGCTTTCGACCGATCTGCTCGAGTTCGGCAACGGTGCCGGCAACAACTTCAAGGTCTATTACGGCATGATCACCGTCAAGGAGGGCCTGCTCTCCATCGGCACGGGCGGCATCACGATCCACTGGCGCCATCCGATGCGCCAGTTCCTCAACATGGAAGGCGGCACGCTGCGGGCGGCGGGCAACTTCGGCCCGTCCAAGTATGGTGCAACGCTCAACTTCGGAAGCCCGAAGAAGGGCAGTGCGGTCGATTTCGACCTGAACGGCAAGACCGTCCGCTGGTCCACGGGCCTCGTTGGCGGCAGCGACGTGACGGTGAAGGGAGCGGGCACGTTCACGACGCAGCGTCCTGGCGTGCAGGGCATCCCGCTCGGCAAGTGGACGGTTGAATCGACGGGATCTGTCGATCTCCGCAACGCGGCGGGCTTCGCGGGCGGCCTCTCGCTCGCGGAGAACACGAGCGCCACGCTCGACATCGCCGGATCGAACATGGTGGAAATGGTGTTCTGGAACTGGCACGACAACGCCTGGAATACGTTGTTGCCGCTCTACAATAACGGCTCGATCATCACACCGCACGTCGCCTCGTCGCTCACGTTCATCAACAGGACGGCGAGCACCATTACCGAATCCAAGAACCCGGGCGACAATAACGCTACGAAGAACAAGAGCTTCGGCCTCAACTACCTTGGGCAGTTCTACGTGAACGCCGACCAGGTGGGCACGTGGTCCTTCAAGCACAGGTTCAAGACCCACTTCGGCTTGATGATCGACGACACGGAGCTGTCGAGGCCGGGGCCGAACACCGACACGACCGTGAGCAAGGAATTGACGGAAGGCTGGCACAACTTCATGATTTCGGCCTATTCGGGCGATGCGAATCCGTCCGTGGGTCCATACAGCGGCGCGGATGCGCTTACGTTCAAGGCTCCGGGAGACTCCGCCTACAGGGTGTTCGACACCACGACCGTCCCGATGAGGATGCGCCAGCACTGCGGCGCGCGCACGAGCGTGAGGTGGCGCAAGTACCTCGCGTACGGCGACAGCTCCAGCGTCTATCTCACCGCCGACGAGAGCAAGTACACGACGCTCGACACGGTAACCAACTCGCTGCAGGTCTTGAATCTAAACAATCCCAACACAGGTGCAAATGCGCCGCTTGGCGGATGCGCGGCACGTTTCGACGGATACTTCAAGGTGACGGCGGAGAATGCGGGCAACTGGACGTTCAAGGGCCAGTTCGACGACCGCATCGCGCTCTTTGTCGATGGTCGCCGGCTCTTCGCAACGACGGCATGGGACGCCACTGGCCAGGGTGCCATCACGTTGCATGAGGGCTGGCATCACTTCGAGATCCGTACGGCAGATGCGTCTGCGTCCGGCTCCACGAGCGGGAAGTCCGGCGCGAGCAAGATTACGGAAGACGGGCAACTTTGCGCGGTCGCGTTCAAGGTGGGAAGCGGAAGCTTCAAGCCGTTTGACGAGCGTTATCTCCCGATTGCCTACACGGCAGGCGACGCGCAGAAGTTCGAGGAGCCCGGCCTTGGCGGCGAGATTGAGCTCGCGGCGGGTTCGACGCTCACCAACGCGCCGCGCGACGGCGGCTTCTGTCCGATCTACGGCACGCTGAAGGGCACAGGCACGCTCGCGGGCCCGTACCGCTTCACGGGCGAGGACAACAGCTGGGTGGTCGAAGGCGCGACTGTGTCGCGTGCGACCCTCCCGGCCGTCCAGTTCTCCAATGCCACGGTGGAAACGTTCAAGGGCTTGAAGTCGCTTGCCGTCACGTTCAACGCGCAACCGACGCGCAAGGCCTACTACCTCACGGGCGCAGTCACCGGCCTGACGGCCGCCGATATTTCCGACGTGACGTACACCGTGACCGACGCAGCCGGCAACGACTACACGGAGAACTTCGCGCTCACCGTGCAGGACGGCCGCCTTACGTTCACAAACAGCAAGCCCAAAGGCATGTACATCATCGTGCGGTAGCCGGTAGGGACGGCACCCCGTACCGTCCGCAACACCGCGGCGGTTGCGGGGTGACCGCCGTTCAAACGACCAAGAGATTGTTTTTGAAGGAGGGATTGCAAAAACGGTATGAAACCAGTGTGCTTTTTCCTCTGCGTGGCGGCTGGAATCTCCGCGCAGGCGGCGACGTTCAACATGCTGTCGTGTTGTCCCGGCGAGGACAACGCGACCCAGGCACGATTCGTCTGGCACTCCGACAGCGACGCCTGCACGCTCTGGTACGCCAAGGCGTCCGCACCGGGCTCCGCCACGCAGGTCTCCTGCGAAAGCGTTTACAAGCCGGTCACGTTCAGGTCGAGCGACGTCAACTACTACAAGTACACGGCGACGCTCTCCTCGCTCGATCCCGGCACGGAATACATCTACTACGTGAAGTCCGGCAGCACACAGTCCGCAACGCAGAGGTTCAAGACCGCCGGAACGAGCGGCAGCTACAACTTCCTGTGGTTGAGCGACGTGCATTCCCATCCCGATGACTCGGCGAAAACGAACTCCGTGAACACGATCATTGCCAACGCGAAAAGCGCGGCAGGTTCCATAGACTTTATCCTCTTTTCCGGCGACATGGTGAAGTATGGCGCACGCTACGACAACTGGCAGCAGTGGAACGGGAATGCCTCTTTCACGGACTACATGCACGCGCTCTGTCCGGGGAACAAGGAATACTATAACACCGGCGGTACGACGGCTGGGGCGAACGGGAGTTCTTCCAGAATTCACAACAGGTGGTTCCTTGCGTGTCGCAATAATCCACAGAACGGAGCGGACGGCATTGAAAGTTCCTATTGGTTCATCAGGGACAGCGTAATGTTCGTCGCCATGGATACGCTCGCGGACGAAGGCGTGGACATGGATTCGTACGTGTACAACAATGCGTTCGCGCTGCAAACCAACTGGTTCGACAGGGTCGTGTCCGCGCAGAAGAGCGCGAAGAGTTTTCGCTATCTTGTGGTGTTTCAGCATTACCCGCATTTCACATACGCGGAAGGCGACGGCTTTCAATATGGATCTGGACGGTACAAGAAGTGGAAAGACCTTTTTGACAAGCACAAAGTCGATTTTGCTTTGACAGGCGACCATCATAATTATTCAAGGTCCAAGAAACTTCGCGGCGGAAGCGAAAACAGCGAAGGCACCGTTTACATAACCGCGCCGGAAATCGGCAAGAGCCTCTATTCGCCGTCTGTCAAGGCGGCAAGCAGTCTTAATTCCTACGGCGTGACTTCGGGCGACAATCCCACTGTGAGGACATTGATGGCGACAGCCCATAATGGCGATGAGGCAGTCGGCGGCGTGTGGTTCTCCGTCACGCCCCAAAAAATGACAATGCATTACATCGGGACAAGCACTTCCCCGTATGATGCGGTCGAAGTGACACCTAAGGACCGCGGGTTCGTGTACGATCCGACCGGCGGGACAACGGGGGGCGACGCCACTTCCCACACGCGCTATCGCTTCGCCGTGGATGCGCCGAGGAGCGACACGTTTTGCATGCAGCTTTCCGAGATACAGCTTTTGGACGAAAACGGCAGCCGTATTTCTTCTGGATATACGATCGCCTACGATTCGACGACGAAGGATTCCTACGGGGACATATTCGGGTCAGATGAAACCCCGGAATGCGCGGTTGACGGCGATACCTCTACCAAGTGGCTTGACTGGCGCGCGGGATTAAATCAGTCAGCGGCAACCCGCTCTGTCGTATGGCTGGACTTCTGCTTCGCGAATCCGACGGCCGTGTACGGCTACCGTTGGTACACCGCCAACGATGCGCCCAGCCGCACGCCTGTCTCCTGGACGTTTTCCGCCTCCGACGACGGTGGCGTGACATGGACTGTTCTCGACAAGGTCGAGGATTACGACACCACGACGGATTATAACGCCCTCGCGTATTCCAAGCGCATCGCTGACATTCCCCTACCTCCTACGACGGCGGGCGGCACGTACTATGCGCTGGCAGTTGGCGTAAACAAATACTCAAGGTGGCCTGACGGTAGTAGTGATCTGGGCGGCTGCGTGGCGGACGCGGAGGATGTGTTGAGCGCATGCACGAACGCCGTCAAGGGGTTGTGGTCGGCGGTCAACTGCTATTCCTTGTACGATAACGGTGCAACGCTTTCAGCAGCTCGCAGCAGGTTCCAGAGTCTCGCCGACGTGGCGCAAAGCGGCGATACCGTCCTATACTACCAGTCGAGCCACGGCGGGAACGACAAAGACAATGCGCTTCGTGCACATCTCTGCATGACGGACGCAGATTACTATGACGATGTTTTCGCGTCCGATCTTCTGAGGTTCAGGACGGGTGTGAGAATAGTAGTCATAATCGACGCATGTCATTCCGGCGGCATGTTCAAGGGGGAAGAGGCGCCGGAGTGGAATTTTGCCGCCAGCGTCCAGGCCCGTATGGACGAAATCAAGGAAGAGATGCGCACGAAAGGCGTCAAGGCGTCCAACGCTCCGTCCGTCGGCTGGATCACAGCTTGCGACTACGACCAGTTGTCCGTTGAAGTCAATGGACGGGGCTGGTTCACGAAACCTTTCGTGAAGGAATGGAAGGCGGATTCCACAGATGCGAACGGAGACGGCTACAACGACTTTCTCGAGATTTTCGACGTTGCGGCACCACAAGCGACCAACAGCGCGCGTCAACCGCAGAAACTCAACGACGATCTGCTTGCGAGCGTCGCCGCGTGGCGGCTTGCCGGGTCGGACGCGTTCACGTGGACGGGTGGATACGACAACAACAGGATAAGCTCGGGGAGAAACTGGGAGGGGGGCGTGGCGCCGACGGCCAATTCGGGCGCGACGCTGACGTTCCCGTTCACGAGCAACACCACCGTGTCGAACGACTACTCATCGCTTTACGCGAAGAAGATCGTGTTCCCTACCTCGAACTATCGTGCCACTTTCGCCGGCGGGCCGGTGACGATTGCGGAAAGCATCGTGAACAACGCATCCGTTACCAACAAGTTCCAGAACGCCGTGACGTTCGCTGGCAACATCGACGTGACGGGTGCGATGGACTTCTCCGGCGGCGTCACGGGGACTGTCCCCTCGAACCACACGACCTACCGCGGAAACTACACCCTGACGACGACGGGCAGCTGGACGCCCGCGTCCGGCTCGCGCGTTCCTTCTGGTTCAACGCTCTCCATGCCGAGCGGGACTTTCTACTGCCACATCAACAGCTTGTCGATTGAAAGGGATGCGACCGTCACCGCGGGCGCAGCGAAGATCGACAAGTCCGACACGGCGTATCTCCTCAGTGAGAACGACGGTATATTCAAGACGACGGGCGTACTGACCAGTTCCGGCACTGTATCAGGCTCAAAGTACCACTACCTTGTGCATACGAGCGTGGAGAATTCCTCCGAAGGGCTGATTGCATTGGACGGAATCAGAATCAAGGGATCGCCCGTCGTCTATGCCAACTCCTACGGCGGAAAGTACCAGATGGCCATTGGCAACAACGGCATCAAGAAGGACGCGGGCGTGGCCGGCTACTTCCTCATCCGCAACGACAACAAGCCGGAGTACATCGGTTCGTGGTGCAATGGCAATGACTACAAGATCGCCATCGTGGACAGCAACGGCAGTTATCCCACCTCCACTTCCGAATACGTCCTCTACGGCAGCAGGACGGACAGGACGTACAACATCAACTTCGACACCACGGACTGTTTTAACGCGGGGGTGAGGAACACCGTTCGTGACATGTCGCCGATTTGCGGCGCGGTGCCCGCGAATGTGTCCGTCGGCATCTACGGCGGCGGTACGTTCACGTTTGAGAACACGGCGGTCAACGCGACGGGTCTTTACTCCGGCGGCACTGTCGTCTCCAATTCGGCAACCGTCTCGATCCTCGCGGGTTCCTGCCCCGGACGCGGCAATCTCACGCTCCGCGATACGGCGACGCTTTCGCTCCCCGGATCCGCATCCGGCACGGCGACCGTGTTTGGGACGCTCTCGCTCGCCTCCGGCACGACGGTATCCTTCGGGCGCCTTGCTTCCGGCACGACGCCGCTTTCCGTCGGTGGATTGACTGTCGGGGCGGGGACGCCGAAGCCTGTCATCTCCGTGGACGTCTCCAGCCTTGCCGCCGGAACATATCCGCTCATCGTCTCGTCGTCCGCGACGTCCGCGACGGCGGATTCCTTCACGCTCTCGACGTCTGGCGCGACCGACAAGCCGCTCTCGCTCGTGAAGAGCGGCAACAGCATTTGCTTGGAGGTGTTGTCGGGCGTCCACGGCAAGTGGATCGGTGGCAACGGCAATAACCGCTTTTCCGTTGCGGCGAACTGGGATGACGGACAGGTTCCGGGTGCAGGCGATGCGCTCGACTTCTCGTCCGTGACGTCTGCGACGACGATTGAGGCGGACGTCAACGCAACATTCGGCGCGGTCACGATGGGGTCGGGCGTGGTAACGTTCACGGGCAGCCTGACGGCGAGTTCATATTCCGATCTGTCAAAGATTACTGTCGGCGCGAACGCGACCGTCACGCTCGTCGGCGATTTGACGTACACGGCCACGACGGGCGGCGGCTGGATACTCAACCGTCTCGACGGCACATTTGTCGTTACGGGGAAGATTGTCGTTTCGGGAACTGCGGATATGAAGCTCGCGCAGACGGTTGGCGCAAGCGGCGTCGCCGTCGTCAAGGGACTTGTCAGCAATGGTGGCACGTCCTGGACGTTCCGGCTCAACAGGAGCAATTCGGGCGATACGGCCCGCTGGGTGATTGGCGAGGACGGTCTTTCGGGCGGGAGCGGATTCTGGATGCTGGCGGCCAGTTCGTCGTCCAGCGCGATTCTCCAGCCGAACACGAACGACTTCACGATCGCGGACTGGATCGGCGCCCGCGAAGGCCCGTCGCTGACAATTAACACGACAGGCTGGGGCGATGGCATTGGACACGTCGTGACGGCGACTAACGCCGGGTTCATCCGCGAGGGAGACGTGAACGTTACTGGTGCGGGGGCGCTTGTCTGCAACTACAACGCTTCCGCAGGAGCCTACGGGCAATCCGCCCACAGCGTGGTTTTCACCGTCAAGGACACGGCCACGTTTGCGTTGAAGGCTGGCTCGAACATCGGCACGGGCAACGTGACGGTCAACAGCGGCGCAGCGCTTGCGTTGTCGGGTACGGGGATGGCGACGATGGGCGGCACGTTGACGCTTCAGGGCGGTTCGCGGATTGTCGTTGGCGCGGCGGGCGCGGGGCGCCCGCCCTACCTTACGGCGAAGGGCGTTTCGCTTGCGGGAAATAATGTCACGGTCGAGATTCCGTCGCAGATTGTCGGCACGTTCACGGTGCTGATGCGGACGGACGGTACGTTCACCAACTCCGATCTTGCGAAGCTCTCGCTTTCCGTCGCGGTCTCGAATGCTTCTCTCGCCTCCAGCCTCGTCCTTGCGGACGGTGGCAAGTCCGTCGCGGTCTCGACTGTCGCGGTTTGGCCTGCGAATTGGAACGGAGGGCATGCTGCGAATGCCGCGATGCAGGCGGCGTTTACGGAATGGGCGGCGGTCGCGGGCAATGACGCGACGGCCGCGCGGGCGGAAGGGGCGTTCCTGCTGGGACTGGACCTTGCGGACTACACCGAGGACATGAAGATCGTGTCGCTGGCGCTTCAGGGCAACAAGTTCACGATCGACACCAATATGGATCTCACGAAGGTTCGCGGACGCCTGTACGTGCTCGTGGCCGATTCGCCGGCGGACATCGTGAAGTCGGGGACGAAGATCACCGGTACGGTTGCCGACATCACCAAGCTGGTCAATATCGACGCATCCGCCCCCGCGAAATTCTTCAAGGTCGGCATCGACTATGCGGTCGAGGAATGACCGCAGCTGATGTGAAGCGAACAAGTGCGACCAACTACGTGCAGGAGCGCGATCACCGAGTGCGCCGGAAATGCGGGCCACCCCGGTGGTCGGGGCGCATCTGCGAAATTCACCGCCGAGTCTTCTGAAGATTGGAAACAACTATTTGAAACAACTTGCCTTTGGCGCGCGGGCTAACTCGCCCGCGCCCAGGTGCGTCCGCAGGACAATGTTGTTCTTGAAAGTTGTCTTGGTTGTTTCCAAATCCCAATACGCATGGGTGAAAAACGGAGATGCGCCCCGGTGGTCGGCTCCTACCATTTTCGGCTTGCGGTCTCTGGTGTGATTATGGTATCATTATGACAATTCAATTGGCCATTAATGTATCTTCAACAGTTACAAAGAGGAAAAGCGATGGAAAAACTTATCTGCAACTCCCGTAGGGGGAGGGCGAAAACATCTAGTTTCGCTCGTGTTGTTGTTTTGGCTCTTGCGGGCGCGGCGGGTGCGGCGTTCGCGGGCGAGAACCTGATCAAGAACGGCACGTTCGAGGGAACGGCCACGCAGAATTCTTCGTGGGGCGCGTACGCGACCGCCGCGAACATCTCGTCGGGGAAGTTCCGCTGCGACAACTGGACGTTCTACAACTCCACCTCATCGACCAGCGGCTCAAGCGTGAACGCGTATGTCGAGCAGAGCCTCGGCGTTCTCACCGTGGGCGTCTATCGCGTGACGTTCACCTACGCCGTGCGAGCGTCAGGCAATCCTGTCACTACGTACATCGAGCTCGTCGATCAAGACGGGTACGCCATATCTGTCGGGAGCGTAAAGACCACAGTGCAAACAGCGCAGTCGTTCTCAAAGGATCTCGTCGTCCCGAGCGGCACTTATACGTTCCGTCTGCGGCAGCCGGGCGTCTCAAAGGACAGCTCAAACATCTTCGAGGGTATTTCCGTTGTCCGCTTCGACGACGACCTCGCGGGCGCGATGACCGGCGCGGTGCCCGGCGATGTCATCTTCTTCGACACGGACGGTGCGGGTAACGCGACGCTTGCCGATGCCACCATCGCGTGGAGCGGCCACATGCCGTCGGCGACCGTGCCCGGCACGTTGACCATCAGCGGCGCGAACACGATCGCCGCATACGCCTCCGCCCCGGGCACCTATACGCTCTTCACGGCGGGTTCGATCGTCACCGAGGCGGGCGCGACGCTTGCGCTCGATACGCCCGTCACGGACGGTCTCGTGCGTACCTTGACTGTCGGGGCGAACTCTGTCACGCTCACGATTGCACTTGATCCTGCGCGCACGGAGATGGTCATCAACAACGACTTCGACATTCCCGGAACGAGTGCCGGCACGGTCGCGACCACTGCCCCGTCCTGGTCCTATTCTTATCCGCGCGGCGGGTTCTGCATCCCGTGGTGGGATTTCTACTGCACTCCCGACGGCGGCAGCGGCTGCGGTCTCTCTCAGGCGAACGGCACCTGGCTTGCGACGGGTCAGACGAACGGCGGGACGTACTCGTTCTACGGCCAGGGGCAGATTGCAAACACGCCAATAGCCGTGCAGGACTTCGGAGCGACGCCCGCCGGCGTCTATCGCTTCTCCTTCAACTGCGCCGCGCGCCCGAGCTACCTGAACTCGAGGTGGCACGCCGGCATCCGCAGGAACGGCTCGGTCGTCCACACGATCAGCACGGGCCCCCGCACCAACACCACGTTCTCGAAATGGGACGCCGTCGTCGCGATCCCTGCGTCGGACGCCTACGGCCTCCAGTTCCTGCACTTCGACGGCGACGGCGGCAGCACGAAGTCCGTGGTGCTCGACGACGTGTCCTTCCTCCGCACGGCAGTCGCTGGATGGAGCGTCGCGGACGGTCTGACGACGCTTTCCGGCACGGCGGAGATCACCCCCGGCAGCTTTGTGGACGGCGACGCCGAGTTCGCCTCGGGCGCGACGCTTGCCGTGCAGGGCGACCTCTACGTTCCCGCGCTCACGGTCGCTGGCACGCTCACGGTGAAGGGCGCGGTCACGGTCTCGCTTCCCGCCGCGTATGACACGCTTGAAGCGACCTACACGCTCATCGAGGCGGGGACGCTCGTGTTCGACGAGGGCGCGTCGCTCGCAATCGACCCCGCCCAGGTCGCGGTTTCCGATGGCTCGGCGGTGCGCCACGCGGTGCTTGAGTTTTCGGGGAACACCGTCGTGCTGCGCATGACAAGGGACAACCCCACCAGCAACAACTACCGCAAGAGCGCGGCGGAGTGCGTCGATACGCTCTTCACCACCGACGCCAACTGGAGCCGCGAGCACTACCCGACGAACGGCGACGCCAACGTGATCTTCAACCATCCCGGAACGGTCTTGTTCGACAATGCATACACGAATACTGCTGGGCTCGTCTATCTTTTCCGCAACGGACTTCAGGCGCCGGTCGTCCTCGACGCGACCGACGACGCGTACGGCTTTGACTTCAGGGGCAGCTACTATTTCATGGGCGCGGGTGCAGGTACTGGTTTCACGGGCTGGACGGAGTTCCGGCGTGGGACATACGCAGGCAACTATTTCTGCCTGAACGGCACGAGTGGGAGCGGACCGAACAGCAAGTTCCGCATCGACCTCACGGGTGCGACGGTGAATCTGTCCCACTGCCTTCAGAGTGGATACGCCGCCAACTGCGAAAACGAGGTGAACGTCTCGGGCGGCGTTTTTAGCATTGGTTCCGACTACAACACGAACATCCAGCCCCGCACGAAGAACCGCACGCGCGTGACGGGCGGAAAATTAGGCATCGGGGGGAACCTCCACGCCAGCGCCGGGACGAACAGCGAGTTCGACTTTGAGATCACGGGCGGCGAGATGGAAGTCGCCGCGAGTCTGTACGCCAACGATACGGTCGGCTCCTTCGCCGATGTCAGACTCTCCGGCGGCGTGATACGGACGGACAGTATTTCTCTGCCCGCCGGCTACGGCAGGTTCCTCTTCAACGGCGGTGCGCTCGCGCCGCGCGCGGCGTCCGTAAGTTGGCACAGCGGCAGCACGGCTTTCACGGTCGCGTCCGGCAAGAGCGTGATCGTCGATACGGAAGGCAAGGATGTCACGTGGAGCGCGACAGTTACCGATGCCTCCGGCGGCGTTGCGTACGGCTTCACGAAGCGCGGCGCGGGCACGCTCACGTTCCCGGCGGCGCAGACGTTCACGGGCGCAATCTCCGTGGAGGGCGGTACGATCCTCGCGCCCGTCGCGGTCGCGGCGTCCTCGCTGTACGTCACGAACGGTGCGACGTACAGCGTGGCAGACGGCACGGCGGGGCAGACATTCGCCCTCAACGCGCTCACGCTCGACGCCGGCGCGCGCCTCGCGATCGACGTGACGGACGCGGCGAGCGATACGTTCACCTCTGAAGCGCTCGACATCTCCGGCGCGTCGTTAGCGAATCCGGCGTTGATCGTTGTGAACCCGATTGGCATCGCGGAGCTTCCGATGGGCGTTGACTACACCGTCATCGCGTCCGGCCTTGCCTCCGGCGACGAGGCGAAGTTTGCGGTGAACGGAATCGACGCGCGGCTCGTCGTGGTGAACGGCGCACTCGTGATGCGCAGCTCGAACCGCCTGAAGGTGACGGCGGAATGGAGCGGCGCGGCGAACGACGGCGGCAAGTGGACGACCGGCGGCAACTGGACCGGCGGCGAAGCGCCGCAGAACGGCGACACCGCTGCGTTCAACCTCGCGGCAGGCGGCGCGACGGACTTCGACATCGCGGGCCTCGCGCTCGGCGGGCTCGTCTTCGGTCAGGACGCCGGCGCGTTCACGCACGGCGGAGCGGAGCAGCTGCGCGTCGCGAACGCGCTCACGAACGCCTCCGCGAACGCGCAGACCTTCACCGCGCCGACGGTTCTCGGCGTTGCAGGACAGCCGTTCGAACTCGAGACGGCGGGCGACACGGTGTTCACGGGCGTGACGTCCATTGCCGCCTCGACGCTGACGAAGAAGGGCGCGGGCACGCTCGCCGTGCCGGGGCCAACCATCCTGACGGCGCAGCGCATCGAGGTCGACGCCGGTACGCTCCGCATCGACGAAAGGGCGGTGACGACGGATGCACCGGTTGACGGCGCGATTGTGGTGAAGGACGGTGCACGGCTTGACGTGAACCTTGGCGTGGCGGGTCTCGACCTGGTGAAGACTGAGCCTTCCCGCAGCAAGACGATCTATGTCGAGGGCAACGGCCCCGACGGCGCGGGCGCGCTCTACAACTCCGATCCCGCGTCGAACGGCAGCGCGACCTTGAGCCGCGTGGTGCTCACGGGTGACGCGAAAGCGGGCGGCAGCCATGTCGGCGTGCGCCATCTTGACACGTCCGCGTATCCTTCGGCTTCGCTGACAGGACCTTACTCCTTGACAGTTGATACGGGACGTGGCGGCACGAGCGACTACTTTGCGCTCGTGAACGCGAACGTCGATATTCTGGGGATGAACCTCACAGGAAACGTCCAGTTTGAGGGAACCGTCACGGGCGGCATCTCCAACGGCGTGGCGGTGGCGGACGGCGCGATCCTTCGCCTCTACGGCGCCACGCTTCCCGAGACCGTTCCCGTCACGGTCGCGCCGGGTGCGACGGCGGCACTGACGAGCGACTACTCCGCCAGCACGGTAAACGGTCCGCTCACGATCGGTGCGGGCGCGACGGTGAACGTCACGCCGAACTCTGTGATTACGTTCAACGGCGCCATCACGAACGCCGGTACGTTCGTGCAGGCGACGAGCAACAACATCTATTTCGACGGACCCGAACTCGTCGGTGGCACGTATGAACTGCACGGGAACCATCTCTGGTTCGGCGGCGCGATCGACTCGCCGGAAAGCGAGATCACGCTCAGGGCCGCAAACGTGGGAATCGCGATTTTTGGCGCGCAAAGTACCTTGCCCGGAACGGGACTTCCCAATTTCAAGTCAATTAGCGTTGATGGAACGCTTGGGGAATTGCGGTTCATGCCGCGCGCTGCGTGCGAGGTCACGAACAATCTCTACGATGCCGCTTTGGCCGCCGCCAACAAGGTGATGATCGACAGCGTGGAGGACACGGCGGCGACCGTGACTGTCAAGAACGCAACGTGGGAGCCGAAGGGCGATTTCTTGCTTGGCTCAAGCAACGGAAGAGGCGCGTACCTCAAGATTGCCGATGGTGCGACACTCACAATCCCGTCGGGCAAGGGGCTTTACCTGGCCTACAACATCGCCAGCCCGAAGGAGAACATCCTCGAAGTCGCCGAGGGCGGGACGCTCAATTATCTTTCCTCGAACAGCAGCTTCCAGATCGGACGCGGATACTCCGCAACCGACGAGAACGCGCTGCCGCAGCGGCTCGTCGTGTCGGGCGGCACGGTCAACATGCCAACTGCGCAGCTCCTCATCGGCGCGTACACGCGTACGGGCTATGCCGACCTGACGTCGGGACGGCTCGTGGTGCAGCAGCTCCAGCCCCGACAGACGGCCTACAACATCGCATACTGGAAGAACGCTTACGACGTGCGCTTCACGCAGACGGGCGGTGTGCTCGAACTCGGCTCCGGCGGAAGCCTGAGCGCGCTTCCGGGCGTCGACAAGCCGTACCTCGACCTGGAGGGCGGTACGCTCCGCGCCACCGCAAATCTCTCCAACAAATACGGCTACATGAACATCCAGTTCGGTGCGTCGCCGGCGTCGGACGGCGAGTACACGGTTGACCTGAACGGAAACACGGTGAACTGGAACGCGCCGCTCGCGGGCGCGGGCGACGTGACGATCACGGGAGAGGGCGCGTTCACCAGCGTGCCCGCGCTCCAGTCGATACCGCTTGGCAAGTGGACCATCACGAACACGACGGCGGTCGCGAACCTCTCCGGTGCGGCGGGCTTCGCGGGCGGCCTCACGGTCGCGCCCGGCAAGTCGGCGAAGATCGCCGTCCCGGGCGAGGGACTTGTGGAATGGGCGTTTTTCAACAACAACCAGATCGCCGACATGAACGCCCTCAAGGCGTACACCGGCATGTGCCCGTATGTGAACTCGACGCTTGGGCATGTGCATCTCTCCTTCGGTTCCAATGTCGCTCCGATGGGGAACAACTCGCGCTTCGTCTATCGCGGGCAGTTCTACGTCGAAGCCGACAAGGCGGGCACGTGGTACTTCGGCGTCAACTACGACGACAACATCACGCTCGTCATCGACGGCGTCGAGGTTGCTTCCTCGCCTGCGCACGACACCGTCGGAACGGGCAGCGTCGAGCTTGCCGAAGGCTGGCACGACTTCCGCATCTGCGTCCTCGACGGCAGCGGATCGTGCGGACCGTATGTGTCGGGCTGGAGCAACACGATGGG
>CACZAK010000197.1 GCA_902779075.1 uncultured bacterium
GCGGGCGGCGGCGGCGGCGCGGCGATGTCCATCGGCGGCGGTGGCGGCGGCGGCGCGGGCGGTGGTGGCGGCGGCAGCGGCTCGTATGTCGTTGTCAGTGGCTCGTCCTCCTACCACTCCACTAGCATCGACGGCGGCAAGGGCGGCAACGGCGGCGGCGGCACTGTCGGCGGCGGCGGCACGAAGTCCGGCGGCGAAGCGAGTGAGTCGCATGAAAACTATGATGAACCCGGACATCCTACATCGAGGTCAGGCAAGGGCGGCGACGGCGGAAATGGCGGAACGCAGGGAGCGGGCGGCGACCTCTATGCGCTGCCGTCGGCGGCGCTGACCCTTTCCCCGGCGCGCGAGGCTGCGCAGCCGACGGCACAAACCTCCGGGGATGCCGTGGCCGCTCCAGTTACCGTCACGTTCATGTCGGATGAGACGACTGTCGGCACGGAGCAGGCAACGCTTATGTTCGCGCCACCGGCTGCGCCGGGCCCTGCCGCCAAAGACGGCTATTTATTCATTGGCTACTATACGGCCGCACGCGGAAGACGGCACGGCGAAGGCGCCGATTCCGCAAAGGACAGGCGACTACATTTTCCAGGGCTACTACACGGGGGACGGCGTGCAGGTCTTTGACGCAAGCGGCGCGCTTGTGGAAGGTGTGTTGTCGGGTCTGTCGCCGGAAACAACGCTCTACGCCCACTGGGCGGTTCCCGAAGGCAGCGTCGTGAGGCTCGTCTATCGCGGGCAGCTGAACCTGCTGACGGGCGATCCTGCCGTAAACGATACGACCTATACGAAGAGGATGCACTTCCGCGTGTACGACGGATCGGATGCCACGACGCCGCTCTGGCAGACGGGTGACGCGGGGGTGGATGTGACCGTGAACGCCGACGGCAGCTTCGTCTATTCGTTCGGCGACGACAACCTCGCCGCGTTGATCGCGACGGGGCGTGTGACGCACGTGGGCCTGGCGCTCGGGGCAAGCGCCAGCACCGCCGTGGAGATGAAGCCGAGGCGCGAACTGAGGCCTGTCGCCGCAGTCAACCGCGCGCTCACGGCGGAAGGGGCGGCGCTTGACATCCGCATTGGGAACCTCGCCACCGAAAACTCTCTGGTGGCGGCGGATGCCACGGTGTCGAAGCTCGAAGTCGCGGGCACGGTGAATGCGTACGGCGCCGGCAAGGTGTCGGTCTCGCCGCTGACGATCGGTCCGGCGGAACGCACGAAGCTTCTGCGCGGAAAGGGCGTGAAGGTGTTTTCCAAAGCGAAGCCGACAGTGTTGTCCACCCCAGCCGGGGCGATATTGAGAGGGCAGGAGCTGGCTACTGCGCCGTCTGACGGCATCGCGCTCATTTCGAGCAAGGCGACCGGCAACCGCGCATTGCGCTGCCCGGCGGTCATACAATATTGCCGAAAGGGGGAGAAGGTACGCGCGCCCACGTCCGACGCGGGCGGGCTCAAGGTGACTTTCTTCCCGTTTGTCGGAAAGGAGGGCCGTTAAAATGTGGAAATGTGAAAATGTGAAAGTATCCAATACCAATACCAATTGGAAATTGGCAACATTGGGATTGGCAACACTGGCAACACTGGCAACATTCACCACGGCGCTGGCCGAGGTGCCGACGGATATGCAGCTCACGCTCGGTGAAGTGGAGTTGCCCGTTTACATCTACAGCAGCGGCAGCACAGCCGGCTACACGCAGCCGACTGTGGCGTACCCGATTTCGACCGTCCGTGCGCCGACGTCGCCCGAAGAGCGGGTGACGTCCGTTTCGACCAAGGACAAGACGGTGCGGTGGGAGCTTGCGGCGTGGACGGTCGGCCGGACGCTTTCGGAGCAGCCGCCGGACGCTAAGCTCGGCGACTTCTGCACCGACACGATCTTTGATCCGAAAAGCATTGACTGGGCCGCGACCATGGCCTCGAACGCCACGGCGATCGCCGAAGGCCGGGTTGTCTTCGATGTCGGCGCATCGGACGAATACGAGCGTGTGATCTTCACCGCGAGCGGCGCAACGGAGCTGACGTGGGTGTCCACGTCGGGCGCGAGCGACTCGCGCACCTACAGCATCGGCAGCTCGTCGTCGGCGCGTCCATACAGGCTCTTCGCGACGCGCGTCGATGAGGCCAACAACGCCGCGTTCATCGACCTCACCGGAAAGTTCGTGAAGTTCTTCGGCGACAAGGACCTCTTGAAGAGCGTTTACGAGGTGAAAGCGCAGGGCGTGTCCAACGTGGTTTACGGTATCGACTACGATTCGTCGAACACGAAAATGCTTACCGTGCGTTACAACGTGGACGAGCAGACGGGCGCGATAAAATGTCCGCAGGGCCAGTTCGTGCTCGCCTACTACGACACCGAGACGAAAGACCACATGATCGCGCACATCGTCGTCGAGATCTGCCCTCCGAACGTGACGACGCTCAACGCCGAGGTCGGCGACTGCCTGCAGCCGGCCGGCGGCGGATACGCGGACGACAAGCTCTACGCGGTCGCCGCTGCCGGACTTAATCGCGAGACCAACGACCCCCATTCGCCCTATCTTGAGCAATACAAGGCCGCGCAAGGGGAGGAACTGACAGACCCCGACCACGGCAAGGTGTTCGCCATCGCGCCGACGGACGTGACGACAAGTTCGTCCGGCATGGCCATGCCCTGGAAGGCGGAAGTCTTCTGGCAGACGGAAGACCCGATGAAGACGAAGTGGAACTTCGAGCACGACTATTATCTCATCAGCTGGCCGGAGAAGCCCCTGCGCGTCGTCGTGGCGCCAAGCGGGGCGCAGGCTGGCTGCCCCATGTACGTGCCCACGAACTACGTGGCGACGATGTCCGGCTTCAAGATGCCGGCAACGATTTCGGCCAACTACGACTCCAGCAAGGGAACGCTCGCGTTCAGTGGCCAGCAAGGCAGCAAGATCCTCGTCAAGCTCGCGAATCAGAGCGGAGCCGGTTGCCCGGCCTATCTCCCGGTGGAGCTGACGGACTACACCGAGAAGGCGGTGGCGACGCCCTGGATATTCGAATGGCCCGTCGGCAAGGAGCTGACGCCGCGCATCGGGCTTGAGGCGGGACCCGACGCGCGGGCGATGTCCGAGCGGGTGGACGACAACCTCCCCGGCTACATCTACGAGCCGGAATCGCTCGGACGCAACTGGAACCCGCGGCTCTACCACCGCCCGGACGGAGAGTCCCTCGTTCCCGTCGATACGACGGTGTCTGTCGAAGACCTGATGGATGATGTGACGGGCGAGTCCGAAGACGATCCCTTCGAGGACCTTGAATCCGCAATTTACGGCGTCAACGAAAGCGCGTCCAAGATCCAGGTTTGGTGGCGCGCGAACTTCCAGACGCCGCAGATGAGCGTTCCGGTCACCTATCCGGCGCTCGTGCAGAACTACAAGGTGACGTGGAAGGAGGCGATGTCGCCTGGACTCTTCCCCGAGATCACGCTCTCGTCCCAGCTCGGCTCGGCCGATCCCCTGATGACGGCATGGGGAGCGCGTTCGCTCATGCTTCTCGAGACGAACGCGACGGCGAGCGTCGATCTCGGCAACCAGCGGCTGTTGACCAGCGCGTCGTCGGCGAGCGTCGGCTTCGCGTGCTACGTGTCGCCGGATGCGATGGAGGACGACGAGATGGTGGCGACGCCCGGCCGCATCGCCAAGTGGACATTCGGCGACCGCGCCACGGGGGTTGCCGCCGAGATCGACGCGACGGACGGTTTCAGCGTCCAGGTCAAGCAGAAGATCGGCGCCAACGAGAAGACGGACACCCAGGCGGTTCCGGTCGGCGAGTGGTTCGAGGTCGAGGTGGAGCTACCCGCAATCGCCCTCGGTCACGGCGTGACCGCGACATACGGCGCGGCGGACGCAGCGGCGGGCGACTCCGCGACCTTCATCGCGCTCGACAGCCTCGGCCTCTGGTATGACGGAGGGACGAACGCCAGCGACGTCGTCTATGGCTTCGACTTCGCCTCCGACGACGATCTTGCGACGCTCGGCACGAACGGGACGGTCCGCACGGCGATGGATTCGAACGGCAACGTCCTTTCCTGCCGCAACTGCTCCGTGCTCGGCGCGGGCGCGCCGGAGCCGTTTGCGCTGAAGCTGAAGGCCGAGGACGGCGTTGAGCCGGAGATCTACTACGAGAACGACTGGAATGCGATCGGCTACAACCCGAACGAAGAGCACGCGTTCGTGGACGTCAACGGAGACTACGTCGTCTGGGCGCTCCGCAACGACCTCAACACGGAATACACGTCCAAGCCGCTGGTGATGGTGATGTACGCCGAAAACGGGAAGGGCAAGATGCAGGCCTTCACCATTGCGACGATCTCGCAGGACTATCCCGAGATGGCGAGCTTCAACCTCGTCGGCAACGCGCTCGTGCCGCCAAAGCCGATCAGCCGCCTGGCCGGCTGCCAGACCTCCCTCGACACTGCCGCCTCTGCATTCGACTTCAGCGACAACGCCGTCGTCTACAAGGACCGCAAGAACGGACTCTGGGCGCGGCGCAACGGCATCACCTACGCCAAATACGGCTATCCGATGCAGACGGGCTTCTACTTCCCGTCGCTCGGCACGCAGCCCGCAGTCGGCACCCCGATCGCGTGGCTCTCTTGCGTGGACGTGGCGAACCCCGGCATGGCCCAGATCACCAACATCGACGCCGCCGTGGGCTGGAAGTGGACCGTCGACTGGCCCGAGAACGTGCCGGAGCTGAAGCTCGGCCAGGTGCTCACCAAGGCGACGCTGGGGCTTCCCGAGATGTGGAACGCCGCGTCGATGGCCGTCTGCTACCCGAATCCCTCGCCCGCCGACGTCGCGGCCGGGAATTCGGACGGCGCGACGGTGGTGGAGCTGATCGACCCTACCGTCAAGCAGTCCTCGGCGAAGACGCTTCCCGTGAACGCCAGCTTCCCGTCCGAGTACGGCTTCGTCCTCGGACCTTCCGGCACGACGTTCCTCCGCAAGGGCAGGTACTACTTCACCGGGCTGCCGCCGTCGATTTCCGACCGTTTCTACATAACGGTCGAGGATGGCGGCATCCTCAACCCTGGCCTCCATGCGACGATGAACCTCGTCGGCCAGTACGTGGAGAAGGAGGCCGGCGGCTCCTATCTTGAGCTCAACGTGCTGACGGCTGCGGAGCGCGCGGCGATCAAGGCGCTGTGCAAGCTCGATCCGGCGCTGCACCAGACGGAAGTCAACAACTGGAACGCGGCGGCGGACTTGCTCGCCACGACGGAGGTGAAGCCGTCTCCCAGGACGAACTTAGGCGCCCCGGTCGAGACGGAAGGGCGCAAGGAGATGGCGCTCGTCTTCCCGAACAAGGACGTTTACAAGGAATGGGCCGGCAAGATGACGAACGACTCTTCGTCGGTCATGTCCAAGCGCTTCACGGTGGATGCATACGCGTTCAGCAAAATCGGCACGCCCTGGCAGGTCGTCGGCGGCAAGGCGATCGACAACATGGAGAACGTCACCTTCGCCACCTGGCACGAGGACAAGTGCGAGACACGAAAGGTGAAAGGCTCGCGTCTCGAAGGCGCCAAGTCGCGCTACGAGGAACTCGGGCTCAACACCTACCTCAACAAGGAATGGGACAACATCGTCTCCAACAAGAGCCCGTGGACGGTCGTTTACGTGAAAGGCCATTTCACATGGAAGACCAAGGATTATCCCGCCGCCAACACCTATATGGCGCGCGACCACTACGGCCTCATCGCGGACGGCACGGGCATCGGTTATGTGACGCTCATCGAGAATGACAACCCCGACACGACGCAGGTCTCCGAGGGTCTGCCCGTGCAGATGCACGTGATCAAGGTCGTCCCCGAACTCTACGCGGACGGCATCGCGGTGCTGACCGACTCGATGAACAAGCTCTCCGAGAAGCTGACGCTCCTCTACCGCACGCCGCTCGGTTCCACGTCGGACAAATACGAGTTCCAGTGGTGCTACACGACGCCGGAGACCGACGGCACGGTGCCGGACAAGGGGACCGCCTCCTGGAAGGACAAGGCCCTGGAGACGGGCCTCGTCTCGGTGCAGCTCGGCGAGAACGGTGCGAACCTGCAGGACTACGTGAACACCTACTACACACTGCGCTACCGTCCGGTCAAGGGGTCGGCCACGTGGGAACTCCTCGCGGCGGCGCATCCGGAATGGACCAGCGACGAGCAGTTCTGGAGCCGGTGGGCGGACGAACAGCTCGCGGAAGGGTGGCTGCAGCGCGTCCTCAACTCGCTCACGCCGTTCGCGCAGCGCGTGGAAGACTTCTACAACAACCCGAGTGACATCTGGTTCACGATGCTCGAGCAGATCGGCAAACCCTACCAGGGCGATGTGGCGCTCAACAACGACAACCTTACGGAGGTCGGTCTCCTGGAGCTCTACCAGACCGTCTTCAACCGCGCGGAGTCGCTGCTCGTGGCGGCCGGCGGAAACAACATCGACATGTCGAAGCAGCTCATCCTTGCGCAGACGCGCATGGGCGAGTTCTACACACTCCTCGGCGCCGAGGCGTATTCCGACGCGAAGAACCCGCTCATCTCGCCGACCACCGACGGACAGCAGTTCCCGTCCGGCACCTTCTCGTTCGCGAACCAGGTGCCGTCGCTCCTCGACGAGGAGCTGGCGCTCCTCCGCGGCCGCACGGCGGCGACGCAGTTCCCGCGCATGACCGAGGCGCCGCTCTACAACCGCCTCGCATGGAACCTCACCAAGGGCATCACCGAGGGCGAGCCCGCGTACGTCGCCAACTACGGCATCCGCGCCCGCGACGGCATCCTCGACGTCAACTGCGCGGCGGTCCAGTATCCGCAGGGCCACGGCGACGCCTGGGGCCACTACCTCTCGGCGCTCACCGGCTACTACAGGCTCCTCAGGAACCCCTGGTTCGACTGGGCGGCGGCGATGGGCGAGATGCTCATGGACCAGAAGCTCATGAACGTCGACTACCAGGACGAGTCGAAGTTCGCCGACGCGGCCGTGAAGCTCGTCCAGACCGGCACGGACGTGATGGACCTCACCCTGCGCAAGGCGTACAAGGAATGCGGGGGAACAGGGAACGGGGAACGGGGAACGGGCGTGACGGCCGCCTACTTCGACGCAAACAGGGAGCAGGCGTTCGGCTACGGCGAATGGGCGACGCGCACCGGCCTCGCCGCCGCGTACAACTGGATGACGGTGAACGCGCTCCTGCCGACGAACGACGCGCCGTACCAGGCCTTCACGGACAAGGGCATCAAGAAGATCGACCGCACCACGGCGTCGCAGCTGCCTGTCCTCGCGTCGTCCGTCCGCGTCGTGGAGCGCAAGCTCCAGGGCTTCGAGGCCGGGTCGAACCCGCTCGGACTTTCCGAAAACGCGATCCCGTTCGACATCGACCCCGACCGCCTCGCGCAGAAGGAGTCGCATTTCGAGCAGATTCTCGAGCGCGCCGAGAAGTCGCTTGCAAACTGCCGCACGGTCCTCGAATACGCGAACGTCTATGGCTCGTGCCTCGCGCAGATCTCGAAGAACGAAGAGTCGGTGATCGCGGACATGGCGATGCAGGAGCAGGCCTTCAACAACCAGCTCATCGCCATCTACGGCACGCCCTACTCGGGCGACATCGGCGTGGGCAAGACGTATCCGCAGGACTATGACGGACCGGACCTCTACAACTACAACTACATGGACCTCACGCCCTACGGCATCCTCGAGGACATGCAGACGCTGTTCACCAACTCCTACAAGCTCGTGGAGGCGGACGGCATCGGCTGGAAGTACAAGCACAAGCTCAACTGGCTGGGCGGCGAAATCGAGGACGAGTACGAGGAAATCCCCATCAACTACATCGTGAACGACGGCGGCATCCGCATGAAGCCGCTCACGGTCACCGGTTCGCGCCGGATGGAGGGAACGATCCAGACCGCCTACCGCAATTACATCGCCGCCTACCTGAACGTCAAGAACGTGTTGAGCGACTACGACACCAAGCTCACCATCTTGAAGGAGGGCGTGAAGATGGCCAAGAGCATGGAGGCGGATCTCTGGAAGACGTTTGGAATCGAGTTGGGCGTGACGCTAATCAAGCTACCGGTAGACACGATGGATGACGACTACCATATCGAACTGGGCGACTTCGCCATGAATCTCATGATGATCGACAGCGATATGATGCAGGATGTAATACCCGGCATCAGCTCAGCCGGTACGACGATTGCCATCGATCCCAAGTCCCTCTTCAATTCGCCCAAGATTCCTTTCGAGAAGATGGATCTGTATTGCATTGCGGGAATGCAGATGCTCGCATACGAAACGCGCCACAAGAAGCAGTACGCGGGCATGTTCATCGACCTTGCCAAAACCGTCTACGATCTCGAAGAGCAGATTCGGGGTGCGTACAAGGAGATCTACGAGAAGATCGATGGCCTGGCGATGGACCTCAACCTCTCGATCCTCGCGATCCAGCCCGCCTTCGCCGAACTCTCGGCGGCCGAGGCTGCGTACCGCGCCCAGGTGGAGATTGGCCAGCAGCTCCAGGAGCAGCGCGCGCTGTGGCGCCAGCAGGTCTCGAATGGCGCGACCGAGCAGCGCTACCTCGACATGTACAACCGCGTGCAGCGCAACCTCGCGCTCACGAAGTACACCACCGCGTTCGACACCGCGCAGCGCTACGTGTGGGAGCTCGCGAAGGTCTATGACTACGAGACGGGGCTCCTCTCCACCGACCCGCAGGCCGGCAAGCAGTTCCTCGCCGACATCATCGCGACCCGTTCGCTCGGCCGTCCGGGCGTCTCGATCTCGTCCGCCACGACGGACGGCGGCCTCTACGACATCGTGAACCGCATGAAGGCGAACTGGGACGTCCTGAAGCCGCGCCTTGGCATCAACAACCCGGACAAGCCGGCGAAGTGGTTCTCGCTCAGGCGCGAGCTCTTCCGCATCAAGGAGGGCGCCGACGGCGACGAGGCCTGGAAGAAGGAGCTTGCGAAGCACCGCGTGGACAACATCCTCACGGATTCGCGGTTCATGCGCCACTGCCAGCCGCCGGCAAGTCAGAATTCGATCGTTTACCGCGAGCCGGGTTACATCATTCCGTTCTCGACGGCGATCAACAACGCCGAGAACTTCTTCGGCAAGCCCCTGATATTTGGCGACCACCAGTTCTCGAGCTCCGACTACGCGACGAAGATCGACGCGGTGGGCGTGGACCTCGTCGGCCTCGACCAGCTCGCGGGCGGCGCGGGCGTGGAGCCGAACATCTACCTCGTGCCGGTGGGCCTCGACTACATGCGCTCGCCGGCGGGCACGGACCGCGCGCTCCTCAGCTGGACCGTGGTCGACCAGGTGATGCCGCTCCCGTACACCGTCGGCTCGGACGAGCTGGACCGGGCGGACTGGATCTCGACGTTCTCGGGCCTTGACGGCACGAGCGACGCGACCGCGACGATCCGCCGCCACTCGACCCTGCGCGCCGGGGCGGACTTCAAGTCCACGCGCCTCGTGGGCCGCAGCGCCTGGAACGACAGCTGGCTCATCGTCATCCCCGCCTCGGCGATCGACGCCGACCGCGACAGGGCGATGAACCTCATCGAATCGGGTGTCAAGGACGTCAAGATCGGCATCCGTGCCTACTCGCGGCAGGGGAACTGAGGATTGTTTCCAATGTTGCCAGTTTCCAATGTTGCCAATGACCAATTGGGATTGGGAATTGGAATTGGCAACATTGAGCTCGCGCCATGTTCTGTAACCTTCCGGCGATTCGCGCGTAAACAGGGCGAAACAGCTTCAACCATTCAACCATAAAAAGGAGACGGTAACATGGCAGACTTCAACATCAACGCGCTCGGCGCATTCAGGAACGTCGACTTCGGCAACGCCGACGCCATCGTCAACATCAAACAGGGCGGCGGCGTGGGGCAGAACGGCAAGCTCGGCAACTTCTTCTGCAAGATGTTTCGCTCGTCCGCGACCGAGGCCAACAACAACGCCGCGCGTACCGAGCTGCTCAGGGCGCTCGGCCAGGGCTTCGGCATCGAGGGCATGACCGAAAAGGGCGGCAAGACGCGCTTCTCCGCCGATTTCATGGCAAAGCTGGAGAGAATCCTCGGGCGCGACGTCTTCAAGGCCGCCGACTTCAAGCTGAACCGCGACGGCTCGGTCTCCTCCGGCAAGCCGCTCACGCAGCGCCGCATCCAGGCCATCGTCGAGAAGGCGGGCGTTTACGCCAAGGCGGGCTTCAGCGTCGGCGCCTACCGGCAGAAGCTGGAGTCGATCCAGAAGGATCTCGGCATCGCCGGACTCCCCGGCGCCGATCTCGACAAGCTCAACAACAGCGACAAGACGCCGAAGATGACGAAGCTCTTCATCCACGTGGCCAAGTCGCTCGACTTCCTCGAGGGGCTGGAGTTTGGCAAGCCCGCCCTGGACAAGAAGACCGGCAAGCCCCTCGGCTACTACACCTACTCGAAGAACGAGGACACGTCGTTCATCCGCCTCGACCCGACGCTGGGGTTCAAGCTCGAGCTGGGCGACGACGTGTCGAAGTGGCGCGACAACCGCTTCCAGTTCCGCATGCCTGGCTCCAAGGAAGGCGACTACCAGCCCTTGAACGGGAACCTGGGCGACTTCGAGCACGGCTTCAAACACCAGCTCTTCCTGGCTCTCGGCGGGGAACTCATCCACACCGAGCGCGCCCACTTCGACAGCAGCGGCACCGACATCGAGCCGCTCAAGAAATACATCGCCCAGACCATTCAGCTCTTCGCGCAGAAGATGGTGGACATCTATCTCGAATGCAAGGCCGAAGGCAAGATGGACGCGTTCCGCGCCCACTGCGAGAACCCGGGCGCCTGCATGGAGGAGAAGGGCCTGCAGCTGACGAAATTCGAGGAAGAGCACTTAGCGCCGCCCGCGCAGGAAGGGACGGGCCTGACCAAGGCCGAAGCCGCCGAGCTCGAACGCATCGCGAACCAGGCCGTCGGCGACAACGCCCCGCCGGACAAGTCCGAAGACCTGCTCTACGGCGTCATCGACGCGCTCAACCAGGGCGACGAAAAGCTCAACGCCTCCGAAAACTGGGCCGATTTCTCCGCGGCCGCCAAGGAGAAGCTCGTCGGCAAGACGGCGAAGATCGTGGTACCGTTCAAGAACGAAGAGACCGGCTTCTATGAATTCAAGCCGCTCGTCGTGGACGGCAAGGAGGTCGTCCGCCCGCTCACCGCGGAGGACGTCGACACGATCGGCAAGGCCTGCCTCTTCAACTCCGTGAACATCTGACGGAATCAACCGGAGACAACCATGGAACTCAAGGAACTGGCATCCGCCTTCGCGGCGAAAATGGGCATCGACGGGCTGGCGGTGGAGGATGGCGCCTGCGCCATGGAGATCGACGGCATCCCCCTGCAGATCACGGAGACAGCCGCCGGCGAGGCGCTGCTGACGACCGCCGTCGTGGGACAGCCGCCGCCGGAGAAGACCGAGGCGTTCCTGGCCCTGCTGCTGGAGGCCAACACGGAGACGTTCGGCCCGCAGGACCGGGCCCTCGGGAAGATTCGCGACACCGGCGACGTGGTGCTGCAGTGGCGCATCCCGACCCGCGACGTGGAGCTGGACGGCTTCTGCGCGAAGCTCGAGGCGTTCGTGAACCAGGTCGAGCAGTGGCGGCTGGCGCTGGAGAACTTCCGCCCCGCCGCGGAAGAGGCCGCCGCCCGCGACGAGGAGGCCCCCCGCCTCCGGCTTCATCAGCGTCTAGCGGCCCCGCGGCGTTTCCTCTTTCAACCGTTCAACCTTTCAACCTTTCAACTGGACACAGGAGACATCCATGGCACTCGACATCAACGCAAGCCTCGCCACGTTCAAGATGTTCACGGACTTCGCGCAGCAGCGCGTGGACGAGGGCAAGGGCAAGTCGATCGCCCGCGCGAACAACGCCGAGGCGGGAGGACTCGCCGGCCGCACCATCACGGCCGCGAAGGGCGACTGGGTCGGCAACGTCGGCCGCCTCAGGACCAACCAGAGGGCGAACAACGAAGCGCGCACGCTCTTCCGCGATGCGATCGTCGGCATGTTCGGCGGGGAGTCGCGAGTCCCGTCCGGCGTCTGGGACGCGATGCGCCTCGAGGACTACGACAAGGGCAGGCCCCTCACCGCCCGCCGCATCATGGCGGTGAAGGCCGCGATTGAGAGCGCCCCGCCGGCCCCGCCGGCCCCGCTCACCCCCGAAACGGCCCTGGAAAAGGCCAGGGCGAACGCCGCCGCCGTTTATGGAAAACTGTACAGGGACGGCATCCTGGCGACGCCGGAGCAGATCGACGAGGTCGTCCAGGCCGCCATCGACCGGGCCGGCGCCGATCCGGACGCGCTCGAAGTCGTCGTGGAGAACATCAAGCGACTGCTCAACGGGTCCGGCGACAATCTCCGCTCCGCCGAGGACATCAGGAAAAGGGTGGACAAAATCATCGGCAATCTCAACGAAATCCGCGAGGCGGCCGATGGCGACGACACCATCGTGAGGCGCGGCGTGGACGCGCTCAAGGGACTCAACGGGAAGTCCCTGGACCAGGGACTCTTCGCCGCGATGATCCGGCTGAGCCGGAGCGCCGCCGTCGGCAGCGTCGCGAAAATCACCACCAGGTCGAGCGCCCTCGATCTGCACAAGGCCGTCGCGCAATTCGAGAAGGCGGTTCACGCCGTCTCCGTGGAATCGAAGGCGGACGCGCTCGACGGCGCCGACGAAAAAGACGTCTGCCGGGACTTCATCGCCGGTCTGGTTCTCGACAAGTGCGGAACGGCGGCCTGCCGCAACATTCAGGCCGCGCTGAGCGCCCCCTCCGCCTCCAAGCTCCTGGCGATCTACAACGACATCTCCATGGGCGAGTTCGACAAATCCGCGGCGAAAGGCGGTCTGCGGTATCACGTGCAGGGCCAAGGCGGCACCCACGCCAAAGTCCTGTCCATGATGCACATGGCGATAAACTTGAAATTCGGCGCGACCCGCGATGAGCTCCGCAGGGGAATTTCCGACTACGAAGGCCAAATCGACATGAGGAACGGCACCGAGGAGAAGGCGATCACCCGCGGCATCGTCCCCGCCGCCGCCGCGGCCTGCGAACGCGAACGCCGGCAATACGCGAACAACATCGTGTCGGGCGACGGCGAGGCGGCCGGGCTCGTGCGCGACCTGTATCTCAAGCGCATGGGGCCGCATCCCATGGACCCCCGGGACGCCATCCGCCATCCGCGCAACCAAACCGCCTTCCCGCTGCTCAACTGGACCATGGCCTCGGCGTGCAAGAAGTTCGCGGCGGGCCGGTTCGAGGACACCGCCTTCGCAAAGGATCGCGCAACCGGACCGAAGGTGAAGCTCCCCGGCGGCGGCGAACTCTCCCGGGATCCCCTCGAAGCCCGGGACCAGATCGCCTCCCTCCTCACGAAGGGGGAGAAAACGACATTCGGAGAGCTCGACCCCGCGCAGCAGAAGAAGGCCTGGATCGTCATGTCCTTCCTTTCCGGCGAAATGGACAGAATCTCCCACGAAACCGAGTCCAGGAACCTCGATCCCCAGGGTGCGGGCAAGACATACGAACTCGGAAACGAAGCCATGAAGCAGCCGGGCGAAATCACGCTTGAACTTGACAAGAACGGCTCGGTGACGGTGCAGTTCAACGGAACCCGGCATCCCCAGTCGATCATCGCCGCGGACGGCAAGGGAAAAAGCCGGACCATGAACCTCGGCGAAGGCAGCACGATTCGCACCGGACTGATGATCAAAATCGACGCCAAGGACTTCGACCGCTTCGTCCAGCAGGACTTCACGCAGTTCGACGATTCCAACCTCACCGCCATCATGGACGCCCCCGACGGCACGAAGAAACTCGACGGCGTGGCGAATGGCATCCCCGACAAATTCCGGTTTTCATGGGACACAACCATCGAAACCACGGCCAACTACGACCTTCGGTAATCGCATTTCCGCCGCCGTTCAACTTTTCAACCTTTCAACTTTTCAACCTTTCAACTTTTCAACCTTTCAACAGGAGACATCCATGCCACTCGGAATCAACGGATACAACGACGCATTCAAGGCCTTCACCGACTTCGCGACGCAGGCGAAGTCGGGCTCGACCATCGCGCAGATCGGCGGCGAGAAGAACACCGTCGCCGGCACCGGCCCGCTCGCGGGCCGGACGATCGTCGCGAAGACCGGATTCGACTTCGTCGGCAACGTCGGCCGCCGCCAGGCATCGCGCGACGTGAACAACGCCGTGCGCGACCTCTTCAAGCAGGCCATCGCGGACATGTTCGGCGGCCCCGACAAGATCCCCGACAGCGTCAAGGACGCGATGAAGATGGCCGACTTCGGCAAGGGCAAGCCCCTCACCGCGCGGCGCATCCTCGCCGTCAAGACCGCGGTGGACCAGGTGGCCGCCAAGACAAGCAACTGCATCGCGGAGAGCAAGGCCCATTTCGAATACACCAAGGAAGGCAAGGAGGAGGGCGACAAGAGG
>CACZAK010000198.1 GCA_902779075.1 uncultured bacterium
CGCGTCTGATGATGCCCCCGCTCCCCGCCGCCGCGACGATCTGGAGGATGCGCTTCTTCGCCTTCTCGTCGCCGTTCTCGGCGACGGTCTCCTTCACGGCGCGGACGAGGTCGCCCACGAGGTACCGCACGAGGCGGCAGGCGTATGTGGCGTCGTCCTCGGTGATGACGGCCCTGGCTCCGCTCCGCCCCACGGCGAGGATGAGCGCCACCCGTCGGGCGTTCTCCAGCGCCTTGCCGTAGAGGTAGTTCGTCTCGTCGCCCGACCTGTCGGCCTTGGTCATCTTGCGGAAGATCTCGTCGTTGAACGCCTCGAACGCCGCCCTTGCGCCGTCCTCGCACGGCACTGTGCGCACCGCCGCCGGTGCGTCCTTCCACGTCAACACCTCCGCCCGCACGCGGGCGGGGACTTCCGTCTCCGGCATGAAGCGCGGCTTCGGACGCGTCTTCGAGATGAAGAACAGGTTCCTCGCGAGCCAGCCGTCCCGCAGGTCCGTCTTGGAGACGCCGTCGAAGAAAATCTGCGGCTGCGTCATGCCGAAGAGGCACACGTGCGGGTTGTCGATCACGGCGGGCTCCGCCTCCTTGTCGCCCTTGGGGACGCGCTGCTTGCCTTTCCACCGCCCGCCCGCGCAGCTCCACAGCTCCAGGAGCGCGGGCTTGAGCGCGTGAAGGGGTGAGCCGGATGCCTTGGCATCCGTCACGCTCGCGAAGAAGTGCCCCGCCTCGTCGATGAGGATGGCGAAACGCGGGTTGCGCCGCAGCGCGTATTCCACCGCCGAGTCGCTCGTCACCTGTCCGAGACGCAGGTTCGTGGCCTCGCACGCGTCGAGCGCGCGGGAGACGGCCTTGAGCGCGTGGTCCTTGCCGCAGGACGTGAACCCCACGCCAATCACGAAGAGGTTCGTGCGCTGTCCGCTCTCGTCCTTGAAGTGCCGCCCGTAGAGCGTGCCCGCGAGACAGAGCGCGGAGGCAAGTGCGAATACCGGCTGCGGACATACTGCGGTCTCGTTGATCCAGTCCATCGCCTCCTCCACGAACCCGCCTGGATGCTGGAGGTCTTTGGGAAGGTTGTTTTCGGCGTCAGCCATGGCGCACCTCCCTTGCGATTAGGTGCTGCCCGTGACGCGCAAGCCACCAGAGACGGTCTGCCGTGATGGTCTTTGAACGGAATATCCGGCGCAGCGCGGCCATGCATTCGTCGAGCGACATCCTTTCCGCAGGGAACTCCACCAGCAGGAACCCGTTCAGGTCTAGCGGGTCGATGAAGAACGCCTCCCCGGCGTGTTCCCGTTCCCACTTCGACCCGTCCGGGTCTGCCTGCGCCTCGCGGAACTCCTCGATCTCCTCGGTCGTGAGGTTCCCGTACCTCCCCGCGAGGAAGTCGGCGCACTTCGCATTCAGCTCCTTGACGGCACTTGTGGCGTCTAAGGACGTTTGATGTTTATTCATTGCTCTGTTCTCCGTCCGCGCTGGCTTAACTGCCTTCGGCGGGGAACGATTCTCCACCTGGCGCAGACGTGGAGCATTGTCACATGCAAAATGTCAAGAAACGGCTTTCGAGACTTTTTGGAGTCGGGGAAAACGGAACAAAAAAACGACGCCGCCCTTTTTTAGGACGGCGCATGGAGCGGAACGGAAAAATCTCCGCGAGACGAATAAGTCGCTTGACGCGCTTTAGTGAGACTTTTTCCTGCCGATGCGGTTCGTGCGCGCGCGGAGCACGCTCTTGAACGCTTCTGGCGTATCGATCGGCGGATCAAGCGCGCCGAGTTCGCGGCGGTAGTGGCGGAACACGTCAGCGTGCGTCACCTTGCGTCCGCTCACGCCCCTGCCATGGACGACGTTCGGGTTCCGCCGCCCGGTTTCCCAGTAGTGCCAGCACTTCTCCTGGATGTCCTCGTCGTAGATCCGCCGCGCGCCGCCGCGCCCGGGGCGCACCGCTTTCGCGATGGTCTCGCCGGATTTCTTCGTAAGCTCCACCTTCAGGGGCGGATCCTCGCCCAGCTTCGCGGCGGCGATATCGGCACTCAGCCGTTCGCGAGCCGACTTCAGGGTGTCGAGAAAGGACGCGAGGTCGGCTTTGACCGCAAGGGAGTGTTCGGCACGGCTGAAGTCGCCGCCGTGTTTCTCAAACAGGGACTTGGCGAGCACGAAATCGTTTGCCGACTCCGATCCGACACGGCGCGCAAGCGCGATGGCGGCATCGACGTACCGGACGATTTCGCGCCCCAGCTCCAGTTTCGCGCGCGTCTCTTCGGTTTCCTCGCTTGCGAAATCCATTCCGATGTCGGCGTAGTAGTTTGTCCGCTTGGGATCGTCGCAGAAGAACAAGTCCATGTCATGGAACTTGTAGTAGAAGAGCGTGGTGGACGTCTGGAGAACCTTGGAGAGCATCTGCCAGTCGGGCGACCGGCCTGCTGGCGGAGCCGGCGCAACGCCGCCCTGGACTTCATCTGCAAGGAGGGAGAAGCATGAAACGAGCGCCGCGACATTCTGGGCGAAACCCTTCATCTCGTACTTGTGGTTGTGCAGGGCGACGGCACGACTCCCTTGCGTCGCCTCCTCCGCGGTCATGCCCTCATTGGGATAGAACGTCTTGTAGCCGCCAGACCTGTCAACGGGATGCACGGGCACCTTGGGCCAGATGTTGGCGCGCTCGCGCACGTCCATGAAGCTGACCTCGGTGATCAGCGAGTCGTAGCAGTCCTCGAACTCCCTGGCGAGCCGCCGGGCCTCGGCTTCGTCCGTGTCACCGTCTCCCGTGAAAACCAGGCGCATCAGGTCGAGGCGCAGGGCGACGATGCGCGGAAGCAGAAACGAATCGATGCGTTTGGCGATCTGGCCCAGCATGAACACGGCATCTTCGACAAGACGCCTCGCCTTGAAGAAGCGTCCCCGCCGCTTGTGCGCAAAGGCCGAGGCCAGGGTCTCCGATGTGACACCGCGCATCATGCAGGGCGTCATGAGGATGAAATTGTCGGCATGGTCGGTTCCAAGCCATACGACGATGTGTTTGAGCGACATCTCCAGCTGAAAGCGTCCGTCGTGCCTGTTCCGCGACGAATCATTGAGATTGCAGTTGCCATTCATTGTCATTCTGATTTCCTTTGCCGCCGCACAGTATATCAAATTATCACAACGCCCCGCGCCGTAATATTACGGTTCGAACCGCCTTTTTCTCTGCGGCTCTGCCTTTCAACTTCACTGCGTGAGATTACGGCGCGGAATCACGGCGGTCGCAACGGGGCGAGACCCTCCCCGCCTCGTACCCCAGTCTAGCGCGTTGCTACACTCCAGTCTAGGACGCTCTTACACCCCAGTCCAAGAGGCTCCTACACTCCAGTCTAAGAGGCTCCTACACCCCAGTCTAAGAGGCTCCTACACCCCAGTCCGAGAGACCATTACACTCCAGTCTAGCAATGGTTTGCATCCTAGCCCGGCAACGAAGTGCGAGTACGAATGGGGGAGGAAAAAAGCATTGCCGCCGGAACTGGGAAATGGTAAACTTGTCGCCGTGAAGGAAAATCCCATAGCCGCATATTCCGGCATCCGCGAGGAAGAACTGAAGAACCGCGTCGCGGCAGAGTACTTTGGCAAGTACGATTGCGGCCGCATACCCGGCAACATCGACTTCTGCGTGTCGCCGAAACGTCGTGACCCGCGCCAGATGACATTCATCACCGACGCCCCGATCCTCTGGGCCGAGGCCAAGAACCATCCGACGGACGTACACCGCATGCTCGCGCAGCTGATTCTCACCATCAAGGGCGAGCTGAAGGGCAACGTCGAGCCGCCGCGCTTCGTAGGATGCTTCGACAACGAGAAGATCGCCTTCGTCGAATACCACTACATCCTGCCAGTGTTCAACCTGAACGACTTCAACTGGACGCAGACGCCATCCTCCGTAGATGACAAGACCGTTGAAACCGTGCGCGGCGTAGTGCCGGCCGAGAAAATCGTCGTGTTCCGCTTCGGCGCGGACGACGTGGAGATCAAGGCGTTCGTCGCCCGCAACTTCGCGTCCGGCGAATCCCCCGCGCTCGCCACGCCCATCGACCGCAACAACTTCACCTTCATCTACCAGAAATGGCGCGCCGAGGTAATGCCGCACATCGACGCGCCGTGGGACGTCCTCAAGAAGAAGTACGCCCTCTACGACCGCGACTTCTTCCTTGCCGAGATGAACGTCGATGACAACGGCACCCCCGAGGTCGTGGACGACCGCCCCGCAGAGGACTTCTACATCACCTTCGACGCGAACGACAAGAAGCCGTATTGCATCCACCGCAAGAACGAGGACGAGTTCGACATCACCATGTCGTTCGGATTCAAGCCCGACGGCCTTGCCGCGTATTCGGCGTTCTGGCGGCGGTACAAGCGTCCGCCCAAGCGCGAATACTGGGACTTCATCGTCTCTCGCCTCGATCTGCTCGTCCCGCAGGACGTGCGCGAGCGCAAGGGGTCGTTCTTCACGCCCGCAATCTGGGTGGAGAAGAGCCAGCAGTACCTCGCCGCCGTGCTTGGCGAGAACTGGCAGGACGAATACTACGTATGGGACTGCGCGGGCGGCACGGGCAACCTCGAAGTCGGTCTCATGAACAAGTACCGCGTCTGGGTCTCCACGCTTGACCAGCAAGATGTCGATGTGATTCGCGAACGCATCAAGAACGGCGCGAACCTCCTCGACAGCCACGTGTTCCGCTTCGACTTCCTCAACGATTCCTTTGACAAACTGCCCGAAGACCTGCGCGACGTCATCAGCGATGCCGAAAAGCGCAAACGGCTTGTTATCTACATCAATCCGCCGTATGCGGAACATTCAAATCGGAAGGTGATTGTCGGGACTGGCGAAAATAGGACTAGCGTAGCGAAAGATAGTGTGGTTTACGCGGAATTTACAAACATGGTCGGTACCGCGACACGAGAACTGTATATCCAATTCTTTTTGCGCATCTACAAAGAAATGCAGGGTGCGATATTGGCTTCGTTTAGCACGATGAAGTTCGTCTGTTCCCAGAATTGCGCCAAGTTCAGGAAGTATTGGAGGGCTACTTTTAGGAGGGGATTTATCTGCCCAGCCGATACCTTTGACAATGTTTCAGGTTCGTTTCCTATCGCTTTTACCATTTGGCAGCTTGATGGTTTAAAAGAAATGTGTGGGGCAAGCGTTGATGTCATAGACAGAGACTCTAATTTCCTGGGTACAAGGAACTTCCATTCTTCCATGCCGGGTTCAATGATAAGCGACTGGTTGCGAAAGTATTATGACGTACATTCACCTGAAACGATGGCATACATGTCACTGCCAGGCGTTAGTATGCAACAGCGCGCAAGTCTTTTCATCACATCCAAGCCAACTGAAAGCGATGTGAAGCAACATAAGGTTGCAAGGATAACACCTCGCAATCTGATTCCGTTTGCAGTATATCTCGCTGTACGGCATTGCATTGTATTGACATGGGAAAACAACAAAGACGAATTCTGCTATCCAAATGAAAAGTGGATTGAGGATGTGGGATTCCAAAGTGATTGCCTTGTATTCACGTTGTTTGACAATGTGGTAAAGTCCGCAGACGGCGTGAACCACTGGATTCCGTTCACGGAAGAGGAGGTGTCTGCGAAGAGCTGTTTCAAGAGCCACTTCATGAGCGACTTCATAAACGGCAGGGCAGGAAGCACGTTGTCTGCCGATGCGGCGCGGACGGAGCCCGTGCCATACCAAAGCGAATTCGATTTGGACACCTCTCCCAATCTCCAAGGCTCCAAAACACCCAGCAGCGAAAGCGACGCCTCATCACAATCTCCCAATCCTGTTAATCCCGTTAATTTTGTCAAAAAAGAAAACCTCTCCTCTGCCGCCCGTGCAGTCCTTGATGCTGGGCGCGAGCTTTGGCGCTACTACCATGCCCAGCCGAACGCCAATCCAAACGCCTCCTACTACGACATTCGGCTTCATTTCCAAGGGGTGAAGCGCACCGCATCCGGCAAGGAGCAGATGAACGCCACGTCCTCCGATGCGACCTACAACGCGCTTCTGGCCAATCTCCGCGCCGCACACAAAACACTCGCCGCGCAGATCGCGCCGAAGGTGTACGAGTACGGATTCCTGAAAGCGTAGCAGTGTTTTGGTGTGGTAATAAAGCAAGAAGGAGATTAAAGCATGAAAACGGTTTTGGGTAGTTTTTTGTCGGCGGTAATTGTTATGGCTATTGTTTGTATTGCAATGCATGCGGAAGCGGAAGGGCGTATGCCTGATCCTGTGGAATCCCAGAAAGCTTTGCATGACGCCATGGTGGACAAATGCAAAAAGTTCAAGAAATTTGGAGTGGACATTTCTGCGGAGAAACTGACCTATGATGAAGGCGAGATGGTCGATTCGTTTCTCAACGGGCGCGAATTCTACCGGTCACCATACAATGAACATTTACCATTGGATGGAAAGCTTGACAGATTGCGTCAATTGCTTGGCGAGGCCTATCCGGGGCTGGAAAGAAAATGGCGACTTGCGGTTTCCGCGAGAAATGCGGGGAAGATTCCGCGATGGACGCCTGAGTCTTTTGCGGCCAGGTTGAAAGAGCTAGAAATGATGCCTCCAGATCGAGTTATAATGGATGACGGCTGTTGTCGAAGCTGTTCTTCAACTATACATATTGATTCCAAGTGCCCTCATTGCGGACGGCATACAGTTTATACGAGAATCAACGACACGTATCATGACCAGCCACCGTCATATTATGATGCAGTAGCGAAGGAATTACGGAGATGGGGGCTAGATGTGCATATCGATGCTCGTGGAGCCTGCCCAGATTGTTGTAAGGAAAAGATTGACTTCAAACTATCGACTACGCCTACACTGTGCCGGTTAAAGCCATCGGTTAGTGTTGAGGGAGAGGATAATAGACTTGTCCGTTTCATCAAGCCCGAATGGGATTTGCATGTGCGCAATGTTCGTGATCTGAGTAAAGGCCTGACTTATGAAATTATATGCGTGTTTCCTACTGCTTGGGCGAGGAAGGGAAAATATGGATATGAGGTTTTTGCAACGCCGTCGTGGAATTGGTTTTTGGGGTATGGACAGAGCAACCAACTTGTATTTGCAGAGTCGCCGGAAGTTCACAATGAAAGGTTCATTAAGGTGAGGGATTTCCGGCTTGAAGGAATTGATATTGGGGCAGACAAGGTGGATGTTGTGGAAAGGACTCGGGCATCAGGGCTGGATGACATTCCAGCGACGATGTTCATAGTGTTTGGTAGGCGCTTCCCAGCAAGCGAACTAATGGCTGATACCCTGCTGTCTTTTGTCCAAGGGTACACGACAGTAATCACCGGGCCGTTTGGTGACCATTTGCCCATACAGAAGATGTTGCCCTTCTTAAAGAGCCTGATTCTTGGTGAGTGACATGAAGGGAAACACAAAAAGAAAATAGTTTATCTTTGTGATTGACAAACGGCGTAGGAAGAGGGTAAAATGTCAATTATGACTTTAAGCGGACAAAAGGTTTTGTACCCATTGACTGGGAAAGCCGCCATCTTGGCGGCTCACCTGTCCGCACTCATCTTGTTGTCGTACGCTTGCTGTTTTCCGCGCACGACAGCAAGCGTACAACAGCAAGAGTTTCACACCCAATCTTAAACAACCCGCCCGCATGGGCAACAGCAAAAGGAGAAACGGCATGAAAAAACAGACATGGAAAGCCGCAGTCTCGGTGGCGGCAATCGCGGCAGGTGCCGCAATCCCGACGGCGGCTAACGCCGCGAGCGTCACCATTGACAGCGTTGCACAGCGCTGGCCGTGGAACAACAAGGTCGATATCACCTACACCGTCACCGACGGCCAGAACCATGCGGCGGGCGTGTACTGCGGCATCGAGTTCAACGTGTCCGTGCCGGGCCACGGCGACATCCTCGTGCATGGCTACTCCCTTGGCGCGAGCGCGGAGGGTGACGCGAACGGAAAACAGCATACCGTCACGTGGACCGCGCCGTCGGGCCTCAAATCGACTGACTGCACGATCTCCGCCACGCTCTTCACCACGAACGTCCCGAGCGGCAACGACTACATGATCGTCAACCTCTCGTCCGGCGAAGTC
>CACZAK010000199.1 GCA_902779075.1 uncultured bacterium
CATCCGCGACTTCCGCGGCGTGCCGAACCGCGGCTTCGACGGCCGCGGCAACTACACGCTCGGCCTCAAGGAGCACGCGATCTTCCCGGAACTCGTGGAAGCGACGGGCCCCAATTGCGGCATGGACGTGACGTTCGTGACCAGTTCAAAGGACAACAAGGCCGCCAAGGAGCTGCTGACCGCGCTCGGCATGCCGTTTGCGGGGAGGAACTAATTCATGGCTAAGAAATGTCTGATGGAAAAGGCCGCCCGCCTGTGGACGGCGAAGGCCAAGGACGCCAAGCGCGTCGCCGATGGCAAGAAGCCCCTCACGAAGGCGAACGTGCGTGCGTACAACCGCTGCCGCATCTGCGGCCGCCGCCACGCGTACATGCGGAAGTTCGGCGTCTGCCGTCTCTGCTTCCGCGAACTCGCGGTGAACGGTCTCATCCCCGGCGTCACCAAGGCCTCGTGGTAAACTCGGAAAGGAACTGAACAAATGACAATCGATCCCATTTCCGACATGCTGGTAACGATCCGCAACGGGCTCAAGGCCCGTCTCGTGCAGGTCTCTACGCCGGCATCCAACATCAAATCCGAAATCGCCAAGGTCATGAAGGCGTCCGGCTACATCCAGGATGCGTTCACGACCTCCGACTTCCCTAAGAAGCTCGTCATCACGCTCAAGTACTCGGACCGCGCCGAACCGGCCATCCGCGGGCTTGCGCGTCAGTCGAAGCCCGGCCTGCGCAAGTTCGTGGGCTGCTCCGAGATCCCGTCCGTCCTCGACGGCATGGGTCTTGCGGTGCTCTCCACGTCGAAGGGCGTGATGAGCGGTTTCGAGGCGAAGAAGCAGAAGGTCGGCGGCGAACTCATCTGCACCGTTTGGTAAGGAGTCCAGAACAATGTCTCGTATCGGTAAAGAACCCGTGATCCTCCCCGCCGGCGTCACCGCGAAGGTGGACGGCCAGAAGGTCACCGTGAAGGGCAAGCTCGGCGAGCTTTCCTACGTCATGAACGACGGCATCACGGCCAAGGTCGAAGAGGGCAAGATCGTGATCGAACGCAAGGACGACACGATCAAGAACTTCCACGGCCTCGCCCGTGCGCTCATCCACAACAACGTGGTGGGCGTGTCCGAGGGCTACAAGAAGCAGCTCGTCATCGAGGGCACCGGCTTCAAGGCCGTCCTCCAGGGCAAGCAGCTCGCGCTCTCGCTCGGCTTCGCCTCGCCCAAGATCTTCGACATCCCGGAGGGCCTCACGGTCACCGTCGAAAACGACGGCCTGCAGGTCACCCTCACGGGAATCAACAAGGAGGTCGTTGGCGAGTCCGCCGCGCGCATCCGCAGCTTCTATCCGGCCGAGCCCTACAAGGGCAAGGGCATCAAGTACCTCGGCGAACACATCCGCCGTAAACAGGGCAAGAAGGTGGCCTAATCTGAAGGCTGCCTGAATCGGAGAAAACGAAATGAGTTTCAACCGTAAAGACCAGCGCGTGAAGCGCCACCTGCGCCTCCGCCAGCGCGTGATCGGCTCAGTGGAGCGTCCGCGCATGTCGATCTGCATCACGAACAAGCACATGTACGTGCAGTTCATCGACGACGCGGCCGGCAACACCCTCGCCCAGGCCTCCTCTCTTAAGGAGACCAAGGCGAACCTCGAAGTCGCCAAGAAGCTTGGCGCCGCCGCGGCGGAGGCCGCGAAGGCGAAGGGCATCACGCGCGTCGTCGTGGATCGCGGCGGCTTCAAGTTCACGGGCCGCGTGGCGGCCATCGTCGCGAGCGCCGTAGAGAACGGCCTCTCGATCAGCGACAAACCTGCCAAGGAGGCTGAATAATGGCTATGAACCGCGACAAGCGCCGCAGCGAATCCGGCGCGACCGACGATCTCGACGAGAAGGTCGTGTTCGTCAACCGTTGCGCGAAGACCGTCAAGGGCGGCCGCCGCATGTCCTTCTCCGCCGTCATCGTCGTGGGTGACCACGAGGGCAAGGTGGGCGTGGGCTTCGGCAAGGCGAACGAGGTTTCCGACGCGATCCGCAAGGGCGGCGAAGCTGCCCGCAAGGCCATGCGCCCCGTGACCCTCCGCGTCGAGAAGGACGCCCAGGGCAACGTGGTGTGCGTGACCATTCCGCACGACGTGGCAGGCGACTGCGACGGCGGCCGCGTGATCCTCAAGCCGGCTCCCGCCGGTACGGGTCTCATCGTCGGTGGCGGCATGCGCCCCGTCCTCGAGGCCGTCGGCATCCGCGACGCCGTGGGCAAGTCCCTCGGTTCCAAGAACCGCCTCAACGTGGTGAAGGCCACGATGAACGCCCTCGCGCAGCTGCGCTCTGCGGCGGAGATTGAGGCGATACGCGCGTAACAACAATCGGGGGAACCCCGGTTCCCCCGAACCCCTTCAAAAAGGAACTGTTATAATGGATCTCTCATCCCTCACCAATACCCCCGGTGCGCGTAAGCGCGCCAAGCGCGTGGGCCGCGGCTGCGGCTCGGGCATGGGCAAGACGAGCTGCCGTGGCCAGAAGGGCCAGAACGCCCGCAAGGGCCACAAGCAGAAGCTCGGCTTCGAAGGCGGCCAGATGCCGCTCGTGCGCCGTCTGCCCAAGCGCGGCTTCAACAACGCCCGCTTCCGTACCGAGACGCTCGCCGTCAACGTGGAGACGCTGGAGAAGCTGTTCAACGCGGGCGACGAGATTACCTTGGAGACGCTTGCCGCCAAGGGCTTCAAGAGCGCCAAGCGTCCGATCGTCAAGATCCTCGCGAAGGGCGAGCTCACGAAGAAGTTCGTCGTGAAGGTTCCCTGCAGCGCCGCCGCCAAGGCGAAAATCGAGGCCGTCGGCGGCAGCGTGGCCGGAAAGGCCTGATGACTGAAGCCCGGGGACAGAGGAAAGGCCGTGGACGGTGGGGATTGCCCTCCGTCCAGGGTCTTTTTCATCCCCTTTTAGGGACTGCTCGGTCTCTGTTTCCTTACACCCCATACGGAGTTTGAGTTATGTCGATGTTTAAAGGTTTCTCGAATGCGTTCAAAATTCCCGAACTGCGCAAGAAAATCTTGATTACGCTCGGCCTTGTGGCCGTGTGCCGTCTCGTTTCACAGATCCCCACGCCCGGTGTTGACTGGCGCGCCCTCCAGGGTGCGATCGAGGATATCCGCAGCCAGTCTGGCGGCGGCATGCTCGACTGGTTCGACGTGTTCACGGGCGGCGCGCTCGGACAGTGCGCCATCGGCTTCCTATCAATCTGGCCGTACATTTCGGCACAGATCGTGATTCAGCTACTTTCCAGCGTGATTCCCTCGCTTGAAAAGCTGAAGAAGGAAGGCGAGAGCGGACGCCAGCGTCTCGCGCAGATCACGCGTTACCTGACTATCGTCATCTGCGTGGTCCAGTCGTGGACGATTGCAACCGTTCTCCTTAACCCGCAGGCGCTCGGCATCAATGCGCAGATTGTCGTGAGCGGATCCCCGATGGGATTCCGTCTGATGACGGTCATAGGCATGACCTCTGCCGCGTTGTTCGTCATGTGGCTTGCCGACCAGATTACCACCTTCGGTGTAGGTAACGGCGGTTCGCTTATCATCATGATCAACATCACTTCGCGTCTCCCGCACGCCATCTTCGCCGCATACGAGCGGTACTTCGGCGGCACCGGAATGCAGACGGCCTCGCCCGTCGAGCTCGTGATGTTGCTGGTGTTCGGCTTCCTCGTGGTGATGGGTACCGTGCTGCTCACGCAGGGCGTGCGCAAGGTCGCCATCCACGCGACGCGTCGATCCATGGCGGTGGGCAACACCTACGGCATGCAGCAAACGTTCATGCCGCTCCGCGTAAACTACACGGGCGTTATGCCTATCATCTTCGCGCAGCCGATCCTCCAGGTTCTGGGCTGGCTCTTCAAGAAGATGCCGTGGGATCCCTGCCAGTCGTTCGGCGGACAGCTTAGCGACATGGGCTCGGCCACGCACCTCATCATCTACGCGATTGTGATCATGTTCTTCTGCTTCTTCTGGGTTGCCACGCAGTTCAACGCCGTGGACATCTCGGAGAACCTGAAGAAGGACGGCTCGTACGTGCCGGGCATCCGTCCGGGCATGCAGACGGCCGAGTACCTTGACGCCGTGATGACGCGCATCACCCTCATCGGCGGCACCGGCCTCCTCATCGTGGCCCTCCTGCCGCAGATCCTCAGTGGAGCCTTCGGCATCCCGTGGGCGATTTCGAGCTTCTTCGGCGGCACGTCGCTGCTCATCATCGTGGGCGTGGCGCTAGATACGCTCCGCATCATGGAGTCGCACCTCCTCGTGCGCAAGTACGACGGCTTCCTGCGCCACGGCACGCTCCGCGGCCGCGGTGGGGTGTAATATGGATGCCGCCGTCTTGGCGGCTTACTGGGACAACGGGCGTCTCGCCCGTTGCGACAACGCCGGGGTGCAAACGTTCGCACCCCGGCTTCGTTGTAAAAAGTCAAATGCGTAACAACAGACAAAACGGATTTGCTACTTCGAAACTGAAACAAGAAAGGACCTAGAGATGATGAAGAAAATGATTATGGCACTTGGATGCATTTTATGTGCAGCTCAATTAATGGCCGAGACGGAAACGGTCGACGGCTACACATGGACATACCGAATCAACGGCGACACGGCGGAGATATACAGTGGTTACTGGCATGCCGCAATCTCGCCAAAACCCGACGGCGCGGTGGCGATCCCCTCTACGCTTGGCGGCAAGCCCGTCACGACCATCGGTGAATGGGCGTTCTACGGCTGCGACGGCCTCACGGGCGTGACGATACCCTCCGGCGTGACGGCCATCGGGTATGCCGCATTCTACGGCTGCGACGGCCTCACGGGCGTGACCATCCCCTCCGGCGTGACGGAAATCGGGGATTCCGCGTTCGAGGCCTGCAACGGCTTGACGGGCGTGACGATACCCTCCGGCGTAACGACCATCGGGGATCACGCATTCTCGAAATGCAGCAACCTCACGAGCGTGACTATCCCCTCCAGCGTGTCTGGCATCGGGGATGCATTTCAACTCTGCTACAGCCTCACGCGCGTGACGTTCAAAGGCAACGCGCCGGATATCGGCTGGGGGGCTTTTGCAGGCGTCGACGCCATCTGCACCGCGTATGTCGAGCGCGGTTCGACGGGGTGGGGCGTCAAAATCCCCGGCACATGGCTTGGAATCCGCATCGAGTACACCGACGGTGGCGGCACCCAGCACGGCCAGGCGTCCGGTTACACGGTTCTGGACGCGACGGACATCACCGCCTCCTACGATGCACCCAAGGCCGCAGTGCTGAAAGGCGCGGTCTACGACGAAAACGGCGCGGTCGCTGGGATCGTCGAACTGAAGCTCGGCAAGATATCCAAGGGTAAGGGCAAGGTGTCGGGTTCGTTCACCGGCCTCGACGGCAAGAAGATTGCCATCAAAGCCGTGAACATCACCGGCATCGACGGAACCGCGCCCAAGACCGTCTCGCTGGAGGTCAAGAGCCACGGCACGATGACCGTCACCATCGGCGGCGACAAGTTCGCGGGTTCGCTGGGCGGTCGGCATGTGCAGTCTGGTACCGTGGGCGGAAACTGGACAAAGGGCACTGCGACCGTGGCCGTGAATGCGGGCGACGTTTCGATGTTCTCGGGCACGGTGCAGACGAAACTTCTGCCGAACGGCGAGCAGGCGACGGTGAGCGGCGGCAAGTGGTCGTTCGCCAAGGCCGCGAGCGTCAAGTGGGCAAAGCCGAAGAAAGGCGCGGAGCAGCCGGAAGTATTCGATCCGGAGTCCGGCAAGGGGCTGATCGTGGATACGTCGAAGGGCGGGAATCTCTCCGCGATGAAGCTCTCGTACACGCCGAAGAAGGGCACGTTCAAGGGGTCGTTCAAGGTGTACGCGCTGGAGGGCGAAGGTAAGGCGACGAAGCTGAAGAAGTACACCGTCAAGGTGAGTGGTGTGGTCGTGGGCGGCGTCGGCTACGGCGTGGCGACGTGCAAGAAGCCTGCCGTGAGCTGGGCCGTGACGGTGAAGTAGCCAGTATCCGCTTAAAAGATTCGACTTACAAACGTGCAAACGAAAGGAACAACAAGATGAAAAAGAAACTGACAACGATGATTCTTGTACTTGGCGCAGCCATCGGCCTCGCCGCCGCTCAATCGATCGCCACCCACGAGAAGGTTCAACTTTGGGAAGGTGGCCCATACTGGGCGACCACCAACATCGGCGCAGAGAAACCGGAGGATTACGGCTACTACTTCTGGTGGGGCGACACCGTCGGTTACAGGCGCCAAGGAAACGCCTGGGTTGCAACCGATGGTTCGTCATCCAATTTTCGGTTTTGGGACAGTTCGAAAAGCATGCAGACCTACAACAAAAGTATCTCTACGCTCCAAAGCGATGGTTGGGTCGTCTTGAAGGATGGCGCCTACGTCCTTGCGTCGGAGCATGACGCGGCGCAGGTGCAGTGGGGCGGCGGCTGGCGGATGCCGACGGATCAGGAAATGGATGATCTCTGCCACAACAAGTGCGACTGGACGTGGACGACGCAGAACGGTGTGAATGGCTATATCGTTAGCGGCCGGGGCGACTACGCCGCCGCCAGCATCTTCCTGCCCTGCGCCGGTTACGGCGAAGAGGGGGCGCTCAGCGATGCCGGTTCGGACGGCAAATACTGGTCGGCCGTCCCGTCCTCGGGCTACGACTACGCCTACGTATTGTACTTCGGTGGTGGCTACTTCCGCACGAGCGGTACCTATCGCCCCTACGGGCAGTCTATCCGTCCTGTCCAAGGGTTCGGCACGTCCACGCCGGAGTCGACACCCACTCCGACGCCGCCAACGCCAGAACCCGAGAAGCCGTGCTACGAGGTTCTGAACGCGAAGGACATTACCGCGCCCTACGCCGCGCCCAAGGCTGCGACATTGCAGGGCGTCGCGTACGACGGCTGCGACGTCGCCGGGATCGTGGAGCTGAAACTCGGCAAGGTATCCAAGGGTAAGAGCAAGGTTTCCGGCTCTTTCACCGGCCTCGACGGCAAGAAGATATCCATCAAGGCCGTAACCGTTGGCGACATCGACGGCTCAAAGCCCGCGACAGTTTCGCTGGAGGTCAAGAGCCACGGCACGATGACCGTCACCATCGGCGGCGACAAGTTCGCGGGTTCGCTGGGCGGCTGGCACGTGCAGTCTGGTACCGTGGGCGGTAACTGGACAAAGGGCATGGCGACCGTGGGCGTAGATGCGAGCGACGTTTCGATGTTCGCGGGCACGGTGCTTTCAAAACTTCTGCCGAACGGCGAGCAGGCGAAGGCGAACGGCGGCAAGTGGTCGTTCGCGAAGGCCGCCAGCGTGAAGTGGGCCAAGCCGAAGAAGGGCGCGGAGCAGCCGGAAGTCTTCGATCCGGAGTCCGGCAAGGGGCTGATCGTGGATACGTCGAAGGGCGGGAACCTTTCCGGGATGAAGCTCTCGTACACGCCGAAGAAGGGTACGTTCAAGGGCACGTTCAAGGTGTACGCGCTAGAGGGCGCGGGCAAGGCGACCAAGTTGAAGAAGTACACGGTCAAGGTGAGCGGCGTGGTTGTGGACGGCGTCGGCCACGGTGTGGCGACCAGCAAGAACCCCGCCGTGAGCTGGGCAGTGACGGTGAAGTAAGCGGTCGCGACGGAGCGCGCTCCTCCCGCTAGCAACGGGCGAGACGCCCGTTGTCCCAGTGAGCCGCCAAGATGGCGGCTCTCCCATTTTTTTGGTATAATGTGCGCCATGCAGATAGTAAACATAGATTCCAACGACTTCGGCGAAATCCGCAACAGGGACTACGTGTACGTCGATAAGACGGCGTGGTTCCATCGCCTTGCCACGGCCGCAGGGAGGAAGATGTTCTTCCTCGCGCGTCCGCGCAGGTTCGGCAAGTCTCTGATGATCTCCACCCTTGAGGCGATGTTCCAGGGGAAGCGCGAGCTGTTTGAGGG
>CACZAK010000200.1 GCA_902779075.1 uncultured bacterium
GTAGACGCGGCGGCATCGTTGTGCGCCCCGCTCTGTAGCCAACTCCGACAGAAGCTCTGGGAGCCGTCTCCTGCTCACGCCCTTGACCTCGGCCCTGCCGTCGAGCGCGCCAAGCGCGACCGCTGCGGCAGCCACGTACTCCGGATATCCCCACCCCGTCAAAACAAGATCTTCCCTTGCGTTCATTTCTGCCCCAGTCCTTTCCGACTTTTCGACTGGCGCATATTCTACCATATTTTGAGCACACTGCTCAAAATTTAATCGGACGTATTTTTCTGCGAAACATACGACACTCATCGCCACAATCTCCTTACGCATACCTCATGTCCAGCAAATCTATACCTTCGAAATCCATGTTCCAACGCATGTATCCGTATTCCCTGTTCCTGCCAGGCCCCTCGACGACAATGGCCGCGTCCTGGTAATCGGGCCATGTCTCCTCCGTGAAGGAAGCGACTACACCACGCCCTGCGAGAAACGCCGCGACGTTGATGTCGTGCGTAACGGCGATGACAAGATTCCCGCCAGAGCGGTGCAAGGCATGGAGACGCCTCTCCATCTCGCCCGTCGCCCATCCAAGCGGCCTGTAGCCGCGCATCTTCCCGCAGCGGAAATACTCGTTCAGCTGTTCATGGTAGTGTCCGCCCGCAATAAGAGCCATGCGCTCTTCGCACGCCCCGAAAAACGGCGAGCCGCTTCCAAGAAACTCGGCGAGGTCTATCCTGCGCGCGATTGAATTCTCCGGCTTGGCGGCATCGAGTCCCATAGCCATTCCGCACGCCGTCTGGACTGTGCGGAAAGTTCCGCTCGCATAGAACGCGACGGACTTCGGGTGCACCGTATTGACCAGCAGCGCGCCGAACTGACGCGCCATGCGCCATCCGCGCTCCGTAAGCGCAAGGCTCGCGCCAAACGTCGTGTCGCCCTCTTCTATCGGCGGACGCTCCGCGTGGCGGATGAGGATCGCCACCTTGCATTCCTCGTCAAGCGCAGCCTTCACGTCGCACAAATCCATTTCGCCGCGCACCCTGCGGGAATTCCGACCCGCCCGACCATTCATTCTTACTTTCCTTGTTTTCATACACCCACCCCATTAGCAACATCCGTGCCAAAACACCACAAACCCCGAAACCTTTCAGTCCCGGGGCTTGTGGTGGTCAAAAATTGACAGGGCGGTCAGAAAATTTTCTCAACGGCAGGTAAATCTCCCGCAGAGAACGCAGAGGACGCAGAGACCATGGTTGTTATTACAAGTTTATTATCACAAACCATAAAACTCTCTGATTTTACTGTTAATCAACTTGGCATTCACACCGCTAAAGATTTCTTGATAAGTGAGAACCTCGTCAATCACATCTATACTGGAATCTTTACCCTTTAGTCGACCAAGTAATTCAGAAGAAATCCTACTATAATGCGCGAATTCGAGAGCCGGGCTATCCTTTGTGCCAAAACGATAAATAATTTCACCTAGTTTTATCCTTTTCCCGCTCAGTTCTTTCACCTTCCACTTCTTGGGATGATTTATGCAATTTCGTATTCCGAGATAATGACTTATCATCTGCTTAACGCCTTCCATGTACGCCCTTTTGCCTTCACTGCCCTGCCATATCTGATGATGGAATTGGAAATTCTCAAACTCCACTCTTTCTCCAAATAGCTTAATATAGCGTTCGTTATAATATGAACTAACCCTAACGTTCTTTGGATTCATATATTCACTGAACTTTGATTCTAAGAATAATGCATTATTCTCATTCAGCAACACTATGTCCATATTTGACACTGGGACATTCTTACAATCGTCTAACGGAGATTTAACTTCAAACAAAACCTTTGAGTATTTATCTCCTTTGATTTCAATCTCATTTTCTTCTGAGACATTACAAAAGCACAAGAATGCCAACAAAGCAGAAGAATTAAGTTGGTTGATTTCCATCCATTCATTTCCACTACCACATGCTGCAGCAAAAAACAGACCTCTAATTTCTGGCGATTTATTTAGACCAAATGCCTTGCAAATCTTATCAAAATGTTCTTCAATTATGCTGTTACGAATTTCATTGAAGCTTCTACCTATGTAAAACGTTCTTCCCACGTCATCACCCATGGTGACAAAATCTTCTACAACTTTTCGACCTTGGTCAATTATCTTCTTTACCTGTTTGTTGTGCATTATCGTTCTCCATGTATGTTATAAACCTCCGCGTTCTCTGCGCTCTCTGCGCGAGACACAAAAATCCTACCCCTCTTCCTCCCCCGTCGCCCTCCTGCACAACGCCTCGTTGCGGGCATTCATCAGATGGCAGTTGTCGTAGTTTACGGGGAATACCGGCACGTCGCTCGGCGTCAGTTCAACGGTGTAGCACGGCCTGCCGTCGCGTTCCGTCTTCTTCACGATGCGCGAGAGCACCGCCTCGATGTCCTCAAGCATCGAACCGAGCCGGATCATCGACTCGCACGATTCGTTACGCCGCTGGTAGACATCGCGCAACGTGCCCAGCGACGGCGGCAGCTTGGCGGATGTGCGTGGGGGCGATTTGTGCTGTTCGCCCCACGCGATCCGCCGTGCCTTGGCATGAGACATCTTCGACGATTCCAGCCTGAAATCGTGTCGTTCCGCCTCCGTCATGTTCTTTCTTGGTCTGCCGCGTATGGTTGACATTATACCATATCCTTAATCTGCCGATTTAACGCTTGCCTACTGCCTCCGCGAACTCGCAAAAGGTAAAAAGCCTAAATATCAGAAAACGAGGTAATAGCATTGACGTGGGGATACCGCTTCCCTATTTCATCGCCAATCCAGGCCTCTTCCTCAGAAGAAAGATACGCACACTGCGTTCGAACAAGCGATCCTCCAGGCTGGCTTACGAACATATCACCACGGCCACACAGGATATCGGCATCGGGTGCGTCAATAATCAACTGTGATTCAGACTGGTTGCGAGTCTTAAATGCAATCCGCGTGATGAAACTTCTGCGTAAGGATGCGGTCAGCACCTTCTGATCGGCAACTTGTGTTGCCATCACAAAATGGATTCCTGCCGCACGACCAAATGCCGTAAGCCTTTCAACAATCGGTTCAATCTCTTTTCCGTATTCCATCATCAAATCCGCAATCTCGTCCATGACAACGACTATGTATGGCATTTGATTTCCACCAGCATGATATTTCTCTATGTTACTGCATTTTACGCTGCCAAACGCCTTCAGGCGTTCATCCACCTCATTTTCGAGCCAGTTGAGAGCACGGACACACTTGGCACCGTCATTTATCACCTGAAATGCAAGATGTGGTAGATTCACGAAATGCGCGAACTCCACGTATTTAGGGTCAAAGAGAAAGAAGCGGAGCCGTTCGGGCGGCAGGAGCCGGGCAAGGCCACTGATAATGCAGTTGAGCAGATTAGACTTACCCTGTCCGCTTGCGCCGCCGATGAGCAGATGCGGCATCAGTGCAAGGTCGATGACCAGTTTCTCATCTTGCGGAGTCATGCCAAGGTAGAGCGGCAGTCGCATTCGCTGCGACTCGTTCGGATCAAGGGTTTTCGGCCATACGTCGGCGAACTCCACACGCTCGTGCCGCCCGAGCAAGTCCGCAAGCGACGCCAGCTCCTTTACAATTGAATGAAGCCGACGGATTGTGTCGGTGTCAACTGTGATATTGGTTCTCATAGTATTTTACCTTTCAGAAACTGATCGCGCCCATGTCTTGATTCCAGCGGAAGTAGATGTACTTTACTTCTCCTTCCGCCTTCTTGATGATGGCGGCAGCTTCGAGATAGTCCGGCCAAGTATCGTCCGTGAAAGACTCCACGACGCCACGTGCCGCAAGGAACGCCGCAACGTTGATGTCGTGCGTGACTGCCACGACGAGCGGACAATCCTCGTCATGCAGGGCATTCAGATGCCGCTCCATCTTTTTCGCGGCACGATGGAGGCGCTTGAATCCACGCTGCTTCCCGGTGCGGAAGTAATCGTTAAGTCGTTCGTGGTAGTTTCCCTCGGCGGCAAGTTCCATGCGTTTTTCGACTGAGCCGAAGAACGGCGACTCGCTTCCGAGAAACGGGGCAAGGCGCACCTTGCGCTCGATTGACTGCCCCGTTCCGACGAGATCAAGCCCCATTGCCATCGCACACGCAGTCTGTAGCGTGCGGAACGTCTCGCTTGCGTAGAAAGCGACTGACTTGGGCAGAAGATTGTTCGCCAGCATCAAGCCAAAATAGCGCGCCCACCGCCAACCGTTTTCCGTGAGCGACAGGCTCACGCCAAATGTCTTGTCGCCCGGATCGAGCGGCGGACGCTCCGCGTGGCGGATAAGTAACGTGACGCGCCCCCCGTTGTCGAGCGTGTCCTTCATTTCAACCAGCGGCATCTTCTCAATGCGTCTACCACGGCAATCGTATTGTGCGTCTCTTGCGTAATCTTTCATTTTCATACGCAGTCAATATAGCAATCCTCGTGCCAACACATAAGAAGCCCCGAAACCTTGCGATTTCGGGGCTTGGTGGTGGTCAGAGTTTGAACTGGTGGGCAGAAATTATTTTCTCACGCAGAGACCGCAGAGTTACAACTCCTCAAACCCCGGCTCTTCTCGTTCGTACTCCCCACTACGATAAGACACATCTGGATTTGTGCTTTTCAAATATTTTATCTTCTTCCCATCCTGCTTCGCATAACAATCATAAATCTGTCGCCAAGTAAGATACGTTTGCTTGCCCCATAAAAATGATTGTTTTATTTCATCATACATTTTCTTGTTATCTTTGAGATGAGGTAAAGATTCGAGAAATGGATCATCTTCGATATATCGCTCAAGTTTATACTTCTTGGCGATGCTACCATCAACTATAAAGATTCCATATGTTGGCTTATTAGCATTCGCCTCATGTCGGTTGTCTTTCGCATGTTTATAGCACACTAATCCTTCCAAATGCCTAACCATCTGATGCCTTTTTTTATACCATGTCGTGCCTATTTTAGGGCCGCTCTCCCTTCTCTTCCCTTCTACAATCATATAAAACCTGTTTGTCTCTATAAACACATCCGGCATGGTAGATCCCTCCAATATGAACCACTCTTTGCCATAATATTTCTCTTTCCCCAGATTTATTTTCTCAATAATAGCATCAATTTTGTGCAATCCCTCTTTCCTCAACACCGTTTTTCCTGACTTCACTTCCTCAAGCAATTTCCAACGCATTTTTTCGCTATCAGAAAGTTTCTCCGGGCGAGATTTTTTCTTCTCCAACTTATCGCCAATTAGAGTTTTGTCGGGATTACACAATAGCCATTTCAAATACATAGGATTTGGATTTAATGGACGCTCCTTTTTCTCCTTTTCAGGATCGGCAAACTTTATCGTAACATCCCCCATATCCAACCCTTCAATGTTTAACCCCAGTTTGTCATGGAGCAAGTTGAAGAAAGGTTCTGGGTTTTCCTTTATGACGCGGAAAGCAGGACAAACCCTTGTCTTGCTACTGTTATATTGACCTCTACTCATTTTTAATCCTTTCTTTTGTTGTCTATTTTTCTCTGCGTTCTCCGCGCCCTCTGCGGGAGACACAAAAATCAACACTGCCCCTCTTTCTCCTCTTCCTCCCCCGTTGCCCTTCTGCACAACGCCTCGTTGCGGGCGTTCATCAGATGGCAGTTGTCGTAGTTTACGGGGAAGACCGGCACATCGCTTGGAAACGAACTGAGAATCAACTGGCGTCCGTCGGCAAGGAACCGCGAGTCCTCGACCGTCGGGTCAAATCGCTGCGGCAGACCATGCGCGACAGTTTTGATCCACCTGGCGAACGGCTCTTGCCGCAAGCGCCGTTCCAGCTCTTTCTCGCCTGGCGAAAGAAAACCGCATACGGGCAGCATCCCGCGACGGGCTTTTTCGACCATCCGTTCAATCTCCGGCAGATGCTGCTCGACCGTCATCCTGCGCGTCAGCCGCACGGGGAACATAAACGGATTCGCCAGCAATGTCAAGTCGCCGATGGCGGTCCACGAAATCGACGGATCGAGCACCGCATGTCTCAGCCCGCTTCTGCGAACAAAGCGATCCGGGTTGAGCGTCTTCCACATCTTCCGCGCCGGATTCATCTTGATATACTTGCGAACGGCCGCCAGCGGACGCCCGGCGTTGACGAGCAACAGCCAGAAGTGATCCTCCCACACGAGCGGCGCCTTTTCGCCGATCAAGGGAGCGACCAGGTCTTCTCCCTCTCGCCGGAAATGCTGAAACCAGTCAAGAATGTCAAATTCCCGCGCCTTGCTGTAATCGACTATCAACAGCAAATGCAGATGGTCGGGCATGATGATGAAATTGCTCGCTGTCAGAAACGGCCATCTGGCATGGATGCCGCGCCACAGGGCGGCCATAGCCTCGCCCGCCGGCGTCAACTCAACGGTGTAGCCCGGCCTGCCGTCGCGTTCCGTCTTCTTCACGATGCGCGAGAGCACCGCCTTTCTTCCCCTCACGCAGAAAGTGAGAAAGAAAAAGCGCCGTCCGCTCTTGTCGAATCGCAATCTCATGCGCCGTGGCTCCTGCTGACATCGACCGGGGGACGTCTCCCCCGAACCTCCTCTGTAACGCCAATTTCGATTCTATCCGCAGTGTGAGCGCATTGTGCGCCGCGGTGGGGTTCGGGGCGCAGCCCCGGTTGTTGTCCATACCTCGCAATCCTCGCTGCCAACTCGCGAAACGACCGCCCACAGCCATCCAGCAACTTTCTTGCCCTCTCGCGAATGGAGGCAAGTCCCACATCGTCGGTGCCATCGAAAACGAGCGAGGCTGGATTGGGGTCTTGGAGGCCGATTGCCCTGCGGAAATCTGCGGACAGCTTCTTGTAGCGCATGAGCGTCTTGTACGCGGCGAGCAGATCGGGCGCGCCTTTGAGAAACCCGCGAATCCCCGCCTGCCAAGGTGCATCAATTTCATCAAAGAAGTAAGAATCTTCAGTGCCGCTATCATCTAACTTTTCGAACTTGTAACCAACGCCGTGCGCCGCCTCGATATCCTCGAGCATAGAGCCGAGCCGGATCATCGCCTCGCACGATTCATTGCGCCGCCGGCAGGCTTCGCGCAGCTCGTCCAACGACGGCGGTTGTTTGGAGGATGTGCGTGAGGGTGATTTGTGTTGGTCGCTCCACGCCTTCCGCCGTGCCTTGGCATGAGACATCTTCGACGATTCCAACTTGAAATCGTGTCGTTCCGCCTCCGTTCTGTTATTTCTGGGTCTGCCGCGCATGGCTAACATTATACCATAGCCCGAGCTCCACGAGGTTTCCTCGACATAACTACAACGTGGCAAATCTCTTCAAACGACAACTGGACGAGACGATCAAGTATGGCGTCTTCCTGTCCCGCTCGACCTTCTGATTTCAGTCTTACTATATTTACCAATTGAAGGTAATCGACAACTATAAGGCCAAGCCGCATACCCTTGGTAGCCTTTGCGCGGTACAATTTGCGTCCTACGACATGCGCGTTGGCGCACAACTCCTCAACATCCATTGCCGATGTGTCGTTGAAAACAAGATGCGCCCCGTTCATCGTGCCTTCACTCGCAATGACATTTCTTGGTTTTCGCAGCGAATAGTACAAGACCGCCTTATTCTTCCGTTTGGAGTAATCTGCCGCGCAGCGCAAGACATCCGACCATTTATGTTCATCGTCGGCATCAATTTTCAAGACCGTCAATCCGGCTGGACTATCAAGGCTACACCAATCCATCCTGTCCGAATCGATGCTTGAATGCAACAAGATACCTTTAGAACGTGCTTCTTCTATGAAACCAGAAATCTTTGTGGAGTTCCCATATTCGCTCTCCATCAAAGCAAGCATAAACTCATTGGGATAATGCGCCTTGAGATATGCCGACTGATACATATCTTGTCGATGAGCCTGCGGGCTTCGCTCTCGTCCTTCCACTTGCCGACGCGAAACTCCTGGTTGGCGAGACAGCCTTCTATGAACTTGACCTTCATCTCTTCCATGATGTCGAGTCGCTTCTTGCCCATCGCCTTGCGCAGCTTGTCCGACTCGCCCCGCGTGAAGCCGGCCAGCTTCCGCGAGAGTATCATGATCTGCTCCTGATAGATGGTAACGCCGTATGTCTCGCGTAGTTCCTCCTCCATGAGAGGGTGATCGTATGCGACAGGCTCTTTGCCATTCTTGCGTCGCACGAACGTGGGAATGTAGGCGATTGGCCCTGGACGATAGAGAGCGTTCATAGCCACAAGGTCATCAAGGCATCTCGGCTTGAGCGCCATGAGCCAACGTTTCATTCCGTCAGACTCAAATTGAAAAATATGTTCAGTATCGCCCCTTGCAAAGACCGCCATCGTTTCAGGTTCGTCATACGGGATCTTGTCGAGATCGACCACCCGTCCTTTCCGCTCCTTGATCAAGTCCACACAACCCTTGTGGATTGCCAAAGTCCTTAAGCCAAGGATGTCAAACTTTACGAGCCCAGCAGACTCGACATGTTGTCCGTCATATTGCGTGATGAGCTCAGGCTCGCCAGCCCTCCGAGCATTCTCCTCACGCGACATTACAGGCAATGTCTCAGAAAGCGGCTTGCGCGAGATGACGATTCCACAGGCATGTATGCCGGGTTGCCGAACACATCCTTCTAGCTTCTCGGCCATGCGAAGAATCTTCTTCTGCGTCTCGTCGCCATTCTCATACACCTGACGAAACCTTGCTGAACCGTTAAGCGCTCGCCTAAACGTCATTCTTGGCTCAGCGGGGACAAGCCATGCAAGCTCGTTGGCTTTGCGGATCGGATACTCCAATACACGTGCCACGTCCTTTATCGCACTCCGTGGTGCCATTTGCCCAAAAGTGACGATGTGGGCAACGTGGTCGCGCCCATATTTGTCGCAAAGATATTCGATAACCTTCCCACGCCCAGCATCCTCAACATCAATGTCAATGTCCGGCATTGAGATTCTGTCGGGATTGAGGAAACGCTCAAAAAGGAGCCTGTGCTTAATTGGATCCACGGAAGTTATTCCAAGCGCATATGCAACCGCCGAACCAGTTGCCGAGCCGCGTGCAGGGCCGATCCACACGCCCATTCGCCGCGCCGCCTCCACGTAGTCGTGGACGATAAGGAAGTAACTGGGGAACCCCATCGTCTTGATGACGTGCAACTCGAAGTCGATCCGCTCTACGATTTCCGGCGGCGTCGGTTCGCCCCAACGCTTCTTCATACCCTCGTATGCGAGCGAGGCGAGGTAGTCCGCCTCGAACTTGATCCGCAAAACCTTGTCATATCCGCCAAGGCGATCATAGCGATTCGGTCTGTCCCAAGTGTCGAACTCCTTTCTAAGCGCCGTTTCGTCAAACCGCTTTGCGTAGCCATCAATCGTGTCGAATTCCTGCGGAATCGGGAATTCAACGACATCAGGTGCTTCGCATATCTCGTAATCTTCGATTCGTTCTGTAATCTTGACCGTGTTCTCGATCCATTCTGGATACTTCGGGAACCGCAAGGACATCTCTTCTCTCGACAGCAGATACTCATCCCCGCTGCAATGTCTACGGTTGGAATCGGTCCATTTCTTCCCATCGAACAAGGCACAACATACGTCACAGGCTTCTGCTTCGCTCTTTTCGATGAACCTCACAGGATTTGCCGCGCATACCATGACTGGCGGCCATGCCGAACTATCGAAGCCATCATTGTCCGCCATGAAAGCGAAATCTTCGCCAAATACACGTAAGCACTTGTCCACGAAGTCCGGCTCCGTGTCGCTCGTCATGCAGATTAGGCCTTCGCGCCATTTCTCGATTTCGGAGAATGCTATGAATCGGCCTTGGGCACCTTGCGACTTCACTTCAGCCGACGAGATGCGAACAAGGTTGCGGTAGCCGATCTTGTTCTTTGCATAAAGGCGTATGACATGATTCTTCCCGCGTATCGTTGTGATGGTGGCTTGCCCGATTATCGGCTTGATGGGCGGCAAACCCCAATAGACACTTGTCCGCTGCGAACGACACGCCTCATGAAACTCGGCCGCTCCGAACATGAAGTTCCGGTCGGCGAGCGCAATCGCGGGGAACCCCATCTCCCGCGCCTTTCGGACGAGGCGTGGGAGATGGCAGATGGAATTTCCCATCGAATACGCCGAGCAGACATCTAACGGCACATAGTTGTTCATGTCACTTTCCCTCCTCTGGCGTGTCGATGACGGCCTCGACCGTCGTTGCGTCGAAGTCAAAACGGTAGATGGATTCGTCGCGCATGGTGTCGAATATCTCGCCGTGCATTCCATCGAAGTGAGCCTTTACCTCGTCCATGTTGACGACAGGGGCGGAT
>CACZAK010000201.1 GCA_902779075.1 uncultured bacterium
TCGCCCGTTTTCGGGGTGGCGGGCGTCCCGCCCGCCACTCTTGTACAACGCGCTGCCAGCGCGTTGCCGAAGCTGTCTTTGCTTTAGATTCCGCTTTTGCTTTTGTCCGTGTAGGGGTGGCTGGAGGGTCCCCCTCACGTCCCTTCATTTCTCACTTCCCGACCGTGACTTTGAAATGATGCGTGCGGCTCTTGCCAGGGGCGAGCGGGAGCGCGGTCTTCATCACGGGTTCAAGACAGTAGAAACGCCGCCATTCGTCGGGAGCAAGCGTCTCGCAGAGCGGCGTGCGCTCCGTGCCGGGATTCCAGACGTACCACGTGTCGTTGCCAGATGCCTCGACGGTAATCGACCGCTTCCGCTTGAGATCGACAAGCTTGTGCGGCTTTCCGTCTGCGGCAAACTCCTGCATCACCCACGGACGCGGCAGCGCCTTTCCGTCCACCGCCACCTTGCAGGCGTCCAACACCGCGAAATAAGGATGAAAACCAAGGGCGGATTCGTACGGCACGGAGCCCGTGTTTGTCTCCGTCACGGCGATTTCCACGCCGTCATTCCCTGCAATGGAAATGACGGCGCGTAGTCTGAACGGATGCGGCCATGTCTTCATCGTCTCGGGCGTCGAACACGTCTCAAGTTCAACGCCGTGCTTGCCAATTCGCCTCACGAAACGCCATTTCATGTATCGGACAAGTCCGTGCTTCGGCATACCCTCGCGCCGTCCGACCCAAGGCCAGCAGATCGGCACGCCGCCATGGACCTCCTTCCCCCACGGGGTCTTTTCTGGCATGAAAAACACGTCCTTGTCCCCGCCAAGCGACATCGGATGCCAACTCGTCAGGGTTGCCCCGTCGTAACGCACGTATGTTCTGCCCAGCTCGCTTTCGCAGACGATTCCGTTGCGGGTCTCTTCGTCCATCGCCCGCGTCAGTCCGTAGAACGGTTCGCCGAGCGGATCCCTGCGCCCGTCCTTCCACACCTTGCGAATACGGTATTCGTGGCGCGAGTGGGTGGGGAGCCCCAGGTCTTCGTAGCGGGCCACGCGGTAGGGAATCCCGTTGGGAACCTCGCTCTTCACTTTCGCAAGGAATTTGCCGTCGCGCCAGAGTTCGTAGTGGTCGAAGTCAGGCGACATCTCCGCACCCCAGAGGAGGTACATCTGCCCGTCCTTCTCGCCGTGTCCCGCGCGCGGCTTTTCGATGAGCCCCGTCCAGCCGGGCGGAGGTTCCGCAACCGCGTCGCGCGTGACGCGCGGAACGTTGTGTTCGCGCATCCATTTCGCATACGGGTCAAGCCAGTCCGCGCACATCCGCGCAACCAATTCACTGGGACAACGGGCATCTTGCCCGTTGACGACGACATCTCCACCCCCCTTCTCATACGACGTGATCGCGAAGCGGAACGTGAAGTTCATCGAATCGCCGTCGGGCTGGTGCATCTGCAGCCAGTCGGCGAAGAGGTACGGATAGATGGCCGTCTTGCCCTTTGGCGGCCTGCCGGTGTAGCATGTCTTGTCGGGATGGATCTCGCCGAACTCCGTGAGCGTGGAGTCGCGCATCATCAGCGCCACGCCGAAGTCGGCGTTCTCCACCAGACACCAGTCGCGCACGGCGAAGTAGGCGTCCGTCGTCATCGGATGGCAGTCCTCGTAGGGACGGACGACCGTTCCGTTGAGGTGCGCCGTGAACGCTCCCCCCGGCACGGCAAACGGGAACGCGAGGTAGCCATAGCGATAGTAGCGATGCGTGTTGAAGAGATCGCGCGCGTGCTCGATCCTGCACTCAACGTCGATGCGCTTCTCGTCGTCGGCGAGGCGGACGGTCCGCGTCACCTTCGCACCAAGCGCCTTTTCGGGATCGGCCTCCCACGTCTTGTGGTTGTCGCGGGTGTAGAGGAGGCGGTTCGCCGGGCCGTCGAGGAGTTCGCGCCCGAGGTCCTTGTCGAAGACGGAGTAGATCACGCCGTTCGTCACGGCCACGCGGTACCAGCGGTTCTCGGTGAGGCCGTTCTGTGCAACGGGCAAGATGCCCGTTGTCCCAGTGCTGCCATCCGCAACGGGCGAGACGCCCGTTGTCCCAGTATTCAGCCCAAGTTTCGCGACGGCCTTGGCGAGTTCGTTGGAAGCGGTTGCGGCGGCGCGCTCGATCCAGTCGCGCTTCTGCATCCACGTCTCGAACACGCGCCGTCCCTTGTAGCCGCTCGTGCCGTAGGAATGTTCGTCGTTCAGAATCAGATACCACCATGCGCGATCCACGGCGGCGCGGTCGAGCGTACCGGCGAACGTGCCAAGTCGTTCCGCGGTCTCAAGCATCCGATCCGCGTTCAGCTTGTCGGCGAGCAATTCGGGCGTCGAGGCGGCGTGTTGCAGCCAGCCGCTCGTCATCTCGCCCGTGAGCGTGGGGATCTTGTCGCCGAACTTCTCCTCAAGGTACTCGAACGGCTCGTCGAGACGTCCCACCGTGCGGAACTGCGGCCACTGCCATTTCTTGTTCCACTTCGCCGCGAAATCCGCGAAGCCGGTGTTCGGGTTCTCGTCGTCGTTGTACTGTGCAGCCAACCAGACGTCGTACGGATACTTCTTCTCCAGAATTTCGAGGAACGCGGGCATTCGCCTTTCAACGCCGTTGACCGTTGCGCGGTCTCCGATGCCCAACCGATTGTAGCCATAGCTGTAATGTGTAGAGCACCACATCAGCAGCGACTCGTCGTGACCGGGCGCTTTCCACCGGAACACCATCGGCAGAGGAGAGTCGTACGACACCTCCACGCGCGCGGCCCCACCCATCGCGTCAGGGTTCCACGTCGATGCGTGGATCGACGTGTTCTTCTTCCAGATCGTCGAGGGGAACGGATTCCACTGGTTCGGCAGGAACACGCCGTAACGGATGCCTGCACGGACATACGGCGCGATGATGGAACAGCTGATGCCGGGGTTGTCCGCCATCAGGAAAGTCCGCGTGCCAATCCCCCACTTTTCGGCGAGGAGCCTCTTCGTGAGCGTGGAACGCTCGATCTCCGTCTCGGAGAAGAAGTGCGTGTGGTTGCCCGCGCACGTCACGCCCACGTCCATGCGCCCGCGCGCCATGTAATTGGTGACGATGCGCCAGGCGGCGTCCTCGCCCTTGTCCTGGTGGTAATTGTCCCAGAACCACACGCCTTCCATCACATAGCGATACGCCGCCGGGTCGTCGTCTGAACGCATGTCATTGTCGATGAGCCGCGCCGCCTCGTCGATGCGCCGCACGCTTCCGTGGCGCTGAATGTACTGCGAGTTGTGGAGACCGACGTCGGTGTGCGACGACTTGAGCCCGTAGAGCTTCCACTCGCGTACCGGCGGGAGGCTGGCGGGCAGGCGGTTCGTCGGCACAAGCTCGTGGACGGCCTCGCCGGAACCATTCTTGCGCGAGATCATGCGCCAGCCGTCGCGCGTGAGCATCGAGAGCGCCATGACGGATTCGCCGCGCAGCGGACGGTACGGGCCGGTCCAGGCGTTGCGCCTCATCTTCTTCGCACCGATGCTGCGCGCGTCCAGCTCCGTCCACGTCGTGCCGTCGTCGCTGCCGAGGAGGCGAAACGTCATCGGATCGCGCGCGTCCCCCCGCTTCTCCCCGAGCCAGCGGTCGTTTGCCGTCGCCCAGTCGTAGGCGGTGACGGGCTGCGGTTCGGCGTAGTCGACCTGCAACCAGCATTTCGACATGTCCGCGCCGCTCGCGCCATTGACGGAGTACCATTTCGTCGAAAGGTTGCCGTCCACCGCCCGGACAATCGGCGACCTCGCGCTGGAATCCATGCCATCGCCCCAGGAGAATCCCGAACGACGCGGCGTCACGTCCTCTTCGCCGTTCAAAAGACGAAACTCGGAAAGCTGCACGCCGTTCCGCTCGCCCATGCAGTCGTCGATCTTGAAGCGGTAGTGACGAAACCGCCAAGGCATATTATCCGCTGCCGCAAACGCCGCAAAAACACAACCCGGCCACAGCAGAACTGCTGCGGCAAGACCACCTCCAATCTTTGCCCCCCTGTAGAGCAGAGACCCGCGCCTTGGTGTTGCCGGCGGTGCGGCTTCCCTCTCGTCAAACTGTACGTGCGGATTTCCCGCATGCGGCTTTCTATCGAGTACCGTTCCTGTTGTCATGGACTTCCCCCTTCCTTGGGTTATCCAGTAGAAAACAGAACCTGATTTCTACTGTGCATGCACCTTACGCTTTCTCGACGTACTGCCTCACGCCGAAACCCGCCCGCGACGGACGGAACATCATCCCGTTCGCCTCCGGGTCGTCGATGAAACGCTCGTTCCTCGCGTCCCACCGGAGCTTGTGCCCGGCGAGATCGACCGTCGCTCCTGAATTGACCGTCAGCGCCGCATCGACCGTCTCATCGTCGGTCAGCGTGTAGTTCGCCGCGACCGGATTGGTGATCGCCGCGTGCAACGGTGCAGACACCGCCGCGCCCGTCGCAAGAACGGTGATCGACCGGCGAATCGCCTTTATGATTTCTTCGGCTTTCATTGCGGGCTACTTGACGATAATCACGAAACCGCTATAGATATAAAGGCCATCGGTCCTCTTGACGACGGAATACCGCCGCCCTTCGTCGCCGCGCACGAACTTGAGCGTATTGAGATTCGACGGCGTACTGCCGCTCCAGTCAATGACCTTCGTGCCTCGCGGAACCTTCTTCGTACCGAGCTTGACCTTGACCGTCGCGTTATTCGCGAACGAAAAAGTATTCCTTACTTTCACTTTGTTATACACGTACTGGCTCCGCGAATACACAGGCCAGCCGAGCGAGGCCGGCCATGCGCTGAAATCAAGCGTCGAACCGTCCTGCATGGTCGGTCCGTAGAAGTAACCTCCCGCATTCTCCGGACGGAACTCGCCATAGACGTTCAGCGCCGCAGTGCCGATGTCCCAGTCGGCATTGTATTTCACCACGATGTTGCTTACGGAAAGGTCTTTCTCGAGCCACAAGGCGCAATTCAGGTTGATGGTCGCGTTTTGCACGTAGCTTGCATTCCTAAACGTGTGCAGATAACCGCCGCTTGTGATGTCAAGCGTGCCGTTCGAGATTGTGGTGTTGTTCAGGTAGAAGTTCTTGCCCCCCGATATGCCCATCTGGAGCGTCTTGCCGCCGAGATCAAGCGTCGTCGCGCCGTCCAGATCCATGTAGAAGCCCGCATTGTGCGGCACGGTGAAATAAGATCGCTCCGCTTCCGCCAACCTAAAATAGAACAACATGGCGGCGCCCGTCCACATGTCCGTTCCGGTATTGGCCAACGTGCCGCCCTTCAGTACGAACATATACGACCTGAGTCCCGTCTGGCCGTTCTGGTCTACCGTCGCCCCCGGAAGGATATCTACTTCGGCGTATCCTCCGCCAGTAGCGCTTGTCGCCCCGCCAAGTTCGTTGAAGTAGCCGTCGTGCTGATTGTGTGCAGTAGAGAGCTTAACAATGCCTGCGGCGATTTCGTTGCCGCCGGTATAGAACTGATAAAGCTTGGTGGGGATGAATGTGCCTCCCCCCTGCTTGACGAACCTCAGGCTGCCGGAAAGCGTCACGGATGTGTTCTCGACCGTCGTACCCGACGGCACGTCCAGGACAAGGTTGCCGATCTGCGACGTGGAGTTCGTTATGGTGGACTCGTTAAAAGTCGTCATCACGGAGCAGGGGATCTTCACCGTATTGCCCTTCAGGTCTATCGTCGCGCCGGCTGCCAATACGAAGCCGAGCCCGGAAAGATCGATTTCGTCCGTGCCTTCCGACAGGGAAAGCCCCGTCAGGACGTATGCCGCCGGCGTAATCCCCAAGTTCGCGTTCGTCAGCACCGTGTACTCCGCAAGGGAACTGAAATGCACCTCCATGTCGGCCGTCACCCCGTCCGTCCACTCGTAGGGGAACGGCGTCCCGTCCGCCTGATAGTAGTCCCACTTGACATCCCCCTCCTTTTCAACGTTCCACACCGCGTATTCCGGACTGAGCGTCGATTTGACGTAAAGTCCGTCGCTGCGCGTGACGGCTTCCACGTCGGACACCGTCGTTGCAAGCGTGAATGTCGCATTCGGAATCGACGACCACGAAACGAGCTTTTCGCCGTTCGTTATCGCGCGCGCGCCGGTATCGACCGTCACGGTCGAACCGGAATAGAACGTGGTGGACGCAAGGACATTGAATGTCGCGTTAGTGAAGAATCCGAGGTCGAGTGTAGTTGCAGTATGTCCACTCGCACCGAGCGTGACAAGCGGGATGTTCGCCTCGGCGGCGACGTTCAACGGCGGCGCATATCTTTCATGGACTACGACATTTTTTCTGTTGGATTTGTTGCCGCCCTGCGAACTGAATGTCGCGCCAGGGCGGAATAGAAATGACTTCACGGGAGATACACTACTGGCGTTCTGGTGGAGTTTGCCGTTCACGATGAAATCGCAATTAGCCGCACTGACGTCGCCCATCGAAAATTGGAATGTTCCGTTTGATTCTCCGGACACGGTAATCGTACCGTTCCCGGAATACGACATCGACCAGCAATAGATCGTTGCAGACATCTTGTATGTCAGCGCATGTCCGTTCATCGTCATAGTGCTGGCTTGATAGGAACCACCCCGTGCAGCGGCATACCACAGCATCCCGAATGTCTGGCTGCCGCCTATGGTCGCGTCATCCGTGAGCGTGATGTTGTGAAGATAGCCTTGATTCTTGTCCATGTACCAAGCCCCGTTATTGTTGTAGCCTGTAACTTGCGTATCGTTCACAAGCGCCCCGCGTCCGTCCAGACCGCTGCCAGCGAGTTCATAATTGTAATCGTAGTAGCCGGTACCGCCGATATTGATCTGTCCGCCGTTTTCGACGACGAGTTTGGAATGTTGCGCGCCGCAGCAGGCTCGTTTGGTGTTGTTGGGGTTCTTCTTCACGATACCGGCCTTCACGACAAGCGAAACGACGCCGCTGCCGCCGAAGCCGGTATTCTCCTTCGTCATGTTGAGCGTCCCCGCTCCGGTCTTCCACACCTGGAGCTTCGAGCCACCGGTCAGCGCCACGGCGGTGTTGTCAACCGTAACGCCCGAATCGACGTCTATCTCAAGGACGCCCCCGGCGGCGGAAGATGTGATCGTTCCCGCCGCCGTGCCGAGCCCCTTCACGGTCAGCTTGTGCCCGGCGAGATCGACCGTCACGCCTGAATTGACCGTCAGAGCCGCATCGACCGTCTCATCGTCGGTCAGCGTGTAGTTCGCCGCAACGGGGTTGGTTATCGCCGCCCACGACGGCAACGCCGCCGCTACGCCAATTACCGCCGCCAAGATGGCGGCTTTCCCAGTCAGTTTTCTCTTGCTCATTTTTGGTTCCCTTTCTTGTTGCCCATGTGGGCGGTTTGTTTGAAGTTGCTTGTTTGAAGTTCAGAGACAGAAACACGCAAGGCGGCTCGTCGCGCACGGTGCGCGGCAAGTCGCCTTTAGAATGCCCGTAAGGGCGTCATAGAACGCGCTCTGGGCGCATTCAGCTATTAGAAGTCCCCCCCCCCGATAACTGCGCAAACGCGCCCGCACGCGCCGTTTTAGCGCGGTTGTAGGCGGTTTTATGGAGGGCGGTCATGTGCATGTTTTACAGTGCCTTGATTTCGTCGGCGGTGAGGCCGGTCGCTGTTGCAATTTGCTCAATGGAAAGATTCATGGCCTTCAGGTTGCGGGCGGTGTCGAGTTTGTCTTGCCGCATTTTTTCAATGGCCGCATCGCGTTCCGCCGTAGCCGCGTCGAGTTTCGCCGTAGCCGCATCGGCGCGTGCCTTTTCTGCGTCGCGTTCGGCTAGTGCCGCATCACGCGCACGCACT
>CACZAK010000202.1 GCA_902779075.1 uncultured bacterium
GAAGCTCCAGGAGCGTCTCGCCAAGCTCGCCGGCGGCGTGGCCATCATCAAGGTGGGCGCGGCGACCGAGGCGGCCATGAAGGAGAAGAAGGACCGCGTGGACGACGCGCTGCACGCGACCCGTGCGGCCGTGGAAGAGGGCATCGTTCCCGGCGGCGGCGTTGCGTACCTGCGCTGCCAGAAGGCGATCGACGGCCTCACGCTCACGGGCGACGAGAAGGTCGGTGCCGAGATCGTGGCGCGCGCCATCGAGGCCCCGCTGCGCAAGCTCGTGTCGAACGCGGGACAGGAAGCTGCCCTCGTCGTCGCGAAGGTCAAGGCCGACAAGGGCTCGAACGGCTACAACGTCCGCACGGGCGAGTACGCCGACCTGATGAAGTGCGGTGTCGTCGATCCGGCCAAGGTCGTGCGCACCGCCCTCCAGAACGCGGCCTCCATCGCGGGCCTCCTGCTCACCACGGACTGCATGGTCACGGATCTTCCCGAGAAGAAGGAGTGCAACTGCGGCAACCACGGCGGCCAGGGCGGCATGGACGGCATGATGTAATCCACGCCTGACATGCCAGACGAGACGGGCACTCGGAGTCTTTCCGGGTGCCCGTTTCACCATAACATGAACCGTATACTATTTGAGTCAACTGAAATCAGCGACGGACGGGCGACCTTTTCGGACGTCCGCGCCGAGCATGTGCTGAACGTACTGCACGGCGAGGTGGGGCAGACGCTTAAGACCGGCGTTGTCGACGGACTAATCGGTACGTCCGTGATCGAGCGGATCGAAGTCGGCTCCGTGACCGTACGTTGCGTACACGAAACGCCGGCACTCGCGCCGTGGATCGATCTCGTCCTCGCGCCACCGCGTCCGCGCGTGATGAAACGCCTTCTGCCGCAACTCGCTTCTCTCGGCGTGCGCCGGATCGTGCTCGTGGGCGCGGAAAAAGTGGAGAAGTCATTCTGGGGCGCGCAGCTGCTGAAAGAGGAAATCTACCGGCCGCTTTTGATTGACGGTTTGCAGCAGGCGGGAACCACCGCCGTGCCGACGATTGAGACCTTCAAAAGTTTCAAGCACTTCGTCGAGCGCAAGCTCGACGCACATTTTGAGGGACAGCCCACGCGGATCGTGGCGCATCCATACGGCGTGCGCGGGGCGCGCGCCCTACCGGCCGCGACAAGCGCGACCGCTCCCGTGTGCGCGGTTCCGGTGTTGGCGGTGGGGCCAGAAGGGGGATGGACTGATGAGGAGGTTGAGCGCTTGGAGGCGAAGGGTTTTGTGCGGATGTCGCTGGGGCCGCGCATCCTGCGCACGGACACGGCGCTCATCGCGCTCTTGAGTCGCCTCATGGAAATCTACGACGTCTGATGTAATTTTACAAAACAAAATTTCCCAATTGACCTCCCGGCGGGGATTTGATATACTACATGCCGTTTTCCGGGCTATTAGCTCAGTTGGTTAGAGCGCTTCCTTGACATGGAAGAGGTCAGTAGTTCGAATCTACTATAGCCCACCATTTCCCCACTCTGTAATCGCAAACTGAGCCGATTGCAATGTGTCTTCTACAGGCAAAGGAGAAACTGAATGAAACTTGCAAAAAGAACCGGGAAGGCGAGAGGGGCTTTTCATGCAGCCGTTCTCCTTGCTACGGCAAGTGTGGTGGGTGGCACTGTTGCTGCCATGCACGACTGCGACATCGTGATCTACGGCAGCACCCCCGCAGCACTTTCAGCGGCGGTTCAGGCAAAGCGCATGGGACGGAGCGCCGTGGTCGTGTCGCCGGAGACGCGAATCGGCGGACTCACCACCGGCGGGCTTGGCGCTACAGACATCGGCAACAAGGCCGCGTTTGGTGGGCTTGCACTCCAGTTCTACAAGGACGTGGCCACGTACTACGGGAATCCCGACCACTTGGTCGTCCAGTTCCCGAACGAGAAAAGGCGCAAGGCCACGTCGGCCGGCATACTCAAGGGCGAATCGAAGTGGACGTTTGAGCCGTCCGTGGCGCTTACCATCTTGGAAGGCTGGGAGAAGCGCGACGGACTAGATATCCGCCGCAACGAGTGGCTCGACCGCGAGAAGGGCGTTGAGAAGAAAGACGGACGCATCGCCTCCATTAAGACGCTTTCGGGCAACGTCTATTGTGGTAAGATGTTCATTGACGCGACGTACGAAGGCGACCTCATGGCGGCGGCTGGTGTTTCGTACCATGTCGGACGTGAGGCGAACTCGGTTTACGGTGAGACGCTGAACGGCAATGAGCCGAGGTACGCGAAATATCACCAGCTCCACAAGGGAATTGATCCTTACGTCGTGCCCGGCGATCCGAATAGCGGACTTCTCCCCTGTGTCGAACCATACGACCCGAACTTCAAGCCCGGCGACGGAGACAAGCGCGTGCAGGCGTACTGCTTCCGCATGTGCCTCACCGACAACCCGGCGAACCGCATTCCGTTCAAGAAGCCCGATGGCTACAACGAGAAGGACTACGAGCTAATGTTCCGCCACTTGGCACTAGGTCCGCTTGACCGCAACGGGATGCCGTGGATCAACTCTAAGATGCCAAACTGCAAGACGGACACCAACAACCGCACCGGTTTCTCAACGGACTTCATCGGACAGAACTGGAACTGGCCGGAGGCGTCCTACGCGGAGCGCGAGAAGATTCTTGCCGCCCACCTCAAATACCAACAGGGCCTAATGTGGACGCTCGCGAACCATCCGCGCGTCCCGGAGAAGATACGCAACGAGGTGTCGCGTTGGGGCACATGCAAGGACGAGTTCAAGGATGGTTTCGGCGACGGTTGGCAGAAACAGCTCTATGTGCGCGAAGCGCGCCGCATGGTCGGCGAATACGTGATGACAGAGGCGAACTGTCGGGGTAAGATCGTTGCCAAGCGTCCCATCGCGATGGGTGCATATACCATGGACTCGCACCATGTGCGCCGCTACGTGACGGCGGAGGGTTATGTGCGCAACGAGGGCGACGTGGAGGTGGGCACGGACGACAAGGGCCGTCGCTTTCCTCCGTACCCGATCGACTACGGTACAATCGTGCCGAAGCGTGCGGAGTGCGCAAATCTCTTTGTGCCTGTGTGCCTCTCGGCGTCGCACATCGCGTTCGGGTCGATCCGCATGGAGCCAGTGTTCTTCGCGCTAGGTCAGGCGGCGGGCACTGCGGCGTCCATTGCCGTGGCGGACGGCGTGTCCGTCCAGGACGTGCCGTATGCGTCGCTTTCCGCGAGGTTGCGCGCCGACGGCCAAGTGCTGGAATTCGTCGGCACGCGATGAATGGCTAAATGCCTTAGCGGTGCCGGCCACCACCGCCAGGACCACGACCGCCGCCGGGACCACGGCCCCAACCTCCGCCGTGGCGTCCGCCACCAGTAGCTTCGTAGACTGCCTTGATCGCGGTTACGACCTCTTGGGCCTGTTGACCGCGTAGACCGAGCGAATTGGCCGTCTGGGTGAGCAATGTGTCGCGTTCGGTGCGCTGCAGGTCGTGGAGCTTGTGCCCGATGTCGCGCATCTCCTTGAAAGCGGCCTCGCGCTGCGCGTCCGTCGCGTCGGTGTTGTTGGGGTTCATCAACTCGTGCAGCTCTTCCTGCCGGACGAGAAGGTCCTGGTAGGTCTCGTGAACCCGCCGCTGTTCCTTCGTCATGTGCGTGGTATCCGCGCTCGCGAGGATGTCGAACTGGTTCTGGAGGCGTTCCTGTCGATGCGTCCGCCAGCGGGCCATGTTGTTCGTGATCTGCGCATAGCGTTGCGGGTCCCGCTCGCGCATCTCCTCGAAGTGCGCGCGCATTTCGGCGGCGGAGGGCGGCTGGCCGAACGGACGTCCCCTCTCGGCGCGGTTGGTGGACGCCTCCCCGACAGGCTCCGCCGTCTCGGACTGTTCGGCAAGCTGTCGTTCGAGGTCCTTGATCCGCGCGCGAAGGCGGTTCAGGTCGGCGTCATGTTCGCGGGAGGATGGCACGCGGGTGCGGTGGACGCGCTTTTCGGGGGCTTTAGCCTCCTCTTTTGCATGCTCGTCTGTCGGTTCGGCGTCGCTTGAGAACAGGGGCGGGACGAAATGGCCGACGGCGGCGCCTACGAGGAGGGCGGCGAGGGCGATGATCGTGGGTTGTGCTTTCATGCGGTTCTCCTTTTCTTCTTGCGTCTTTTCGGCGGCTGGAGGATCCAGCGACTGTTGTACCAAAACCACTGTTCGGGCGTCTTGCGCACGCCTTCGTCGATGAGCGCCATCGCCTCGCGCATGAGGCGGCGCGCCTCTTCCCTGCGGTCGGGGGCGTCGGGGTTCGGGCGGAGCGTGGCGAGGTGGTCGAAGGTGTGGAGGCCGTTCTCGCGGCGCATGATAGCCACCACCACGGGCGCGCCCGTGGCGACGGCGAACATCGCGCCGCCGTGGGAGACGTTCGCGGTGCCGTTGAGGAAGGGGACTTCCGTATCGGGGAAGGGGACGCGCAGGTCCGGAAGGATGGCGAAGGCGCGTCCCGAGGCGATACGCGCGCGGATGTCCTGCAGCACGGTGGCGGAGCCGCGCGTGAGCACCTCGACGGAGCCGTACTGTCGGTGCATCCAGGCCTCCACGTAGGGGTTGCGCTGGCTCGCGGCGATGGCGAAGAGCGGGATGTCGTAGCGCGCCATGGCCCAGGCGGCCATGTACCAGTTGCCGCAGTGCGGCACGAAGATGACGGCGCCGTGTCCCTCGTCCACGATTGCGCGCAGGCGGTCCGCGTACACCTGCACGTCCTTCACGTGCTTCGCGATCCACTTCTTGTCGAGACGCGGCGCGCGGATCATCTCCACGGCGCTCTGCAGCACGTTCGCGAGGGAGTCGACGGCGATGCGGCGGCATTCGGCGGCGTCCTTCTCCGGGAACACGGACTGGATGCGCTCAAGCGTGCGGCTCCGGTGGAAGCCGCACGCGAAGGCGAAGCGCGCAAGCCCGCGCGCGAACGCGCAGGCGACGCGGTAGGGCACGGCGTTCACCAATGCGCACACGCTCCGCAGCGCCGCGTACTCGCACCAACAGGCGAATTTGGACTTCCTTTTCCGGGACATGGAAGTCAATATTATACCATATCGCGCACGCCGCGCGGGAAATATGGTATAATATTCGCTCCATGAGCAAGAACAACCGCATACATGCGATCAACTCAATCGCCGAACGGGTGCCGGATGCGCCGTCCGCCTCCCTGCCTGCCGATACGTCCATGGCGACGTACGGCGAGGACGTGTTCGGCGAGAAGGAAATTCGCGCCTTCCTGCCGAAGGCCACCGCCGCGAAGCTCCTCGCCACGGTCAACGAGGGCAAACCTCTTGACCCGTCCATCGCGGACGACGTGGCGCATGCGATGAAGGACTGGGCGCTCGCGAAGGGCGCCACGCACTTCACACACTGGTTCCAGCCCCTCACGGGCGGCACCGCCGAGAAGCACGACAGCTTCGTGGAGCCGCGCGGTACCGCGCAGGCCGTACAGGCGTTCAGCGGCAAGAATCTCATCGGCGGCGAGGCGGATGCCTCCAGCTTCCCGTCGGGCGGCCTCCGTTCCACCTTCGAGGCGCGCGGCTACACGGCGTGGGACCCCACGAGCCCCGCGTTCATCAAGCGCCACGCGAACGGCGCGACGCTCTGCATCCCCACCGCGTTCTGCTCGTACCGCGGCGAGGCGCTTGACTCGAAGACGCCGCTCCTCCGCTCCGTGCAGGCGCTCAAGAAGGCGCTCCGCCGCCTCATGGCGCACTTCGGCCAGCCGGACGGACGCGTCTCGGTGACGCTCGGCGCGGAGCAGGAGTACTTCCTCATCGACCGCGGCTTCTACATGCAGCGTCCCGACCTCCTGCAGACCGGGCGCACCGTGTTCGGGGCCGCGCCCGCGAAGCACCAGCAGCTTGAGGACCACTACTACGGCGCGATCCGTCCGCGCGTCCTGAAGTTCATGACCGAGGTGGAGGACATCCTCTGGAAGCTCGGCATCCCCGCGAAGACGCGCCACAACGAGGTCGCGCCCGCGCAGTTCGAGCTCGCGCCCGTGTTCGAGGACCTCAACCTCGCCGTGGACCACAACATGCTCATCATGGAGGTGCTGCGCCAGACGGCCGAGCGCCACGGCTTCGAGTGTCTCCTGCACGAAAAGCCGTTCGAGGGCGTCAACGGCAGCGGCAAGCACTGCAACTGGTCCATCGCCTACAACGGACGCAACCTCCTCGAGCCCGGCTCCAACCCGAAGGAGAACGCGATCTTCCTCACCGTCCTCTCCGCGATCATCCGCGCCATCGACAAGCATGCGGACATTCTGCGCGCGATGACGGCCGGCGCCGGCAACGACCACCGCCTCGGCGCGAACGAGGCGCCGCCCGCCATCATCTCCATCTTCCTCGGCGACGAGCTGACCGCCGTGATGAAGGCCATCGAGACGGGCACCTCCGCCCACGCGGCGGGACGCACGAAGCTGAAGGTCGGCGTGGACACCCTGCCGCCGCTGCCGCGCGACACGACGGACCGTAACCGCACCTCGCCGTTCGCGTTCACCGGCAACAAGTTCGAGTTCCGCGCGCCCGGCTCGTCGCAGAACTGCGCGATGAACCAGATGGTGCTCAACACGATCGTCGCGGAGTCCGTGGACGCCATTTCGGACAAGCTCGACGCGATGCCGGGCGACTTCAACGCCAATCTCCAGAAACTCCTCCAGCGCCTCATCCGCGCGCACAAGCGCGTGCTGTTCTCGGGCGACGGCTATTCTGTCGACTGGCCGAAGGAGGCTGCGCGGCGCGGGCTGCCGAACCTGCCGGACACGCGGTCCGCCATCCAGCCGCTCCGCGATCCCGCGAACCAGAAGGTGTTCGCCGCCTACGGCGTGCTCACAGAAGGGGAGCTTGCGAGCCGCTACGAGATCGCGCTCGAGGACTACCACCGCCGCATCCGCATCGAAGGGTCCGTCGCGCTCGACATCGCGCGCTCGATGGTGCGTCCCGTGGTGGCCGACGAATTCTCGAAGCTTGCGACGGCGCTTTCCGTGGCGAAGAAGGACGGCCTCAAGACCGGCGTTGCCGGACTCAAGGCGCTCTCGGTGCGCCTCGGCGCGGGCCTCGACGACCTGCACGTCAAGTGCGAACGACTCGACAAGGCGCTCACGAAGGGCAAGCACGAGGACCAGATCGACGCGATGCGCGACCTGCGCCACACGGTCGATGCCCTCGAACACCTCGTCGACGACGCCCGTTGGCCGCTTCCCAAATACCGCGAAATGCTCTTCATCTACTAGGCCAACCACGCCGCTGACTGGGAAAGCCGCCTTCCAGGCGGCGGGAGTGGCCGCGCTTGTCGCGGCCTTTCGGGTAGGCGGCGGCAATCTAACTGGGAACGCCGCCTTCCAGGCGGCGGAAGTGGCCGCGCTTGTCGCGGCCTTACTCTTGTCGCTTCCCGTGGTGGGGCGAGGCGTCCCGCCGAGCCGCCCTCCATCCGCCGAACCGGCGAGAGAGCCACCCCAAACGGAGAGCTTTTCTTTCTTTTTCAGACATTGCCCCTTGTGCCACGGCGAGAGGTGTGCTACACTATGTGCGCTTTCGGGAATTGATGCCCTCGGTGGGGCTATACAGCGAAAGCCGTCCGGACGGGACCCATGCCTGGAGTGCATGGGATCCTCTTGGGCCGGGTAGCCGTCGATTAACAGTCGTGTAACAACACCTCCCGCATGGCGGGGGAAAGGAATCGGTTATGAAGAAGAGTGAAAAAGAAGTGATCGTGGGCGGCAAGGTTTCGCCCACGGCAACGCCTATCGCATATAGCGAAGTCGAGAAACTAATCGTCAGCGTCCGTGGCCAGCCGGTCATCGTTGACGCGGATGTTGCGAAGCTGTACGGAGTCGCGACGAAGCGCGTGAACGAGGCCGTTCGCAACAATCCCGAGAAATTCCCTGCAGACTACATGTTCGAACTTGACCGTGCCGAGTCAACTGCTCTAAGGTCGAAAATTTCGTCCTTAGAACATGGCCACTGCGGGAAGGGGCGATACTCGAAATACAATTATAAGGCCTTCACGGAAAAGGGACTTTACATGCTTGCGACCGTTTTGAAGAGCCAGCGTGCGACGGAAGCCACGTTCGCCATCATCGAGACCTTCGCCAAAGTACGCACGCTGAAGCGCGAGCTCGTGGAGCTGCACAACGCACCGAAGGGACAAATGCAGGCGGAGAAGATGCGTCATTTCGGCGAAACGTTGTCAGACATCGTCATGCCAGACCTTGAAACCGTGGAGACCGAATCCTCGCTGGAGCTGAACTTCCTCATCGGGAAGCTCAAGCATACGGTCAGGCGAATCAAACGCGCCGGTCAGAAAGCGCAGGGTTGAAGTAACAATAGGAGGATACGGTTATGGGATACAATACGGAATTCGACGGCGAGTTTGCATTGAGCAAATCGCTGGACGAGAAAAGGGGTCTGGATGCTGGAGAAGAACATCGTGCAGTGGAGATGGCAGTTGCTTTCGCTACTGGGAGATTTGGAGATGGGGAGATTAGGAGGTGGAAATGCGCATGACGTGTT
>CACZAK010000203.1 GCA_902779075.1 uncultured bacterium
GCGCTTCGCGGTTTGCGTTCCAAACCAGACGGGAGGCGGCGGAGTTCCGCTTGCGAAGCGCAATTTCGGGGAGAACATCTCGACTGAGATGAGGATGTTTCCGCACTGGTACTGCAAGGCGTATGCGAAGTACATAGACAACGAGCAGGCGATGAAGTTCGACCAGCATCTTCTCGTCGCGGCAATTGCGCCGCGTCCGCTGCTCGTCCAGGGATTCAACAGCGGGTGGTTTGACGCGAAGGGCGAATGGCTCTCCTGCCGCGCCGCTTCGTCGGCCTGGGAGTTTCTCGGCAAAGAGGGGCTGCCAAAAGGCGATTTCCCTGACAACTACGACTTGTCGTGCGTTGGCTCCTCTTTTGGCTATGTCCGCCGCGGCGGGCAGCACGGGCTTGCCGGCTACGACTGGCTCTGGATGCTCGACTTTGCGGACAAGGCGCTTCGTAAGTAGCAGGATAAAACCCGAACTGCGCTCATTCTGGTAAAGCACACACGCCCGAAAAAGTTGTTTAATAAGTTGTGTTGCTTGCGCCGAGAAGTGATATGATACTCGCGGACGGTGCAATCACGAGCTTGTTGTCTGGAAAAATCGAGAAAGGCTACAGTCAATGACGAAAACAGGGTATGCAATGGGTTTCAAGGTCCTCGGACTTCTCCTTTCGTTCGCCGCCTATGCGGCTGTGCCAAACGGCGTAAAGCTCGACGGCGACGAGTTCCGGGGGCACATACAGGGCGTGTGCACCGACGGGACGAACATCTACTGGTCGATGACGTACGACCTCGTGAAGACGGACATGGCCGGCAGGGAGCTTGCGAGGTACAGCGACAAGTTCCACATGGGAGACCCATGCTGGCACCGCGGCAGGATATACGTTGGCGTCAACCGCATGGTTGAGAAGGGTGTGCGCCGCGGCGACGAGGTCTGGGTGTTCGAGCCCGAGAGGCTCGAGCGCGTCAAGGTCTATCCGACGCCGCAGACGATCTGGTGCAACAACGGCCTCGAATGGTACGGCGGCAGGTTCTGGATAGTGTCCTGCACCCCGACCCACAGCAGGTACAACTATGTCTTCGAGTACACGGAAGACTTCAAGTTCGTGCAGTGCCGCCCGATTGAGAGCGGATGGACGCTGGTCGGCGTCCAGACCATATGCCTGTGGGGCGACAAGATGCTGTTCGGGTGCTATGGCAGCAGCCGTGACCCGGTCATGCCGCACAAGTCGTGCACCTTTGCCGTCGACGTGAAGGACCTTGCTCGCAAGTCGGACAACGTCGAGTTTCCCTTCGTGGTTCCGGTTTCCGCCAGGGTCGAGTCGATGTCCGCCGAGGGGATGTTCGCCTTCGACGGCGGGATATGGACTGCACACGGAATAAACCGCAGCCAAAAGGATTCGGACGGCTCCGAGAACAGGCATGAGGGCCGCAAGTTCGGCGCACGCGTCTTGCGTAACAAGGTACTGGAGCGCAAGCTGGACGCCGCGCTGGGCGGAAGGGACGGCGGTGCGGCCGGGACTGCCGCCTGCGTCGCTCCTTTCAAGGACGGCGAGACAGTCGTGTTCCTCGGGGATTCGATCACGCATGGCGGGCGGTACGTCGCGGACCTGCAGCTCCTCTGGTCGCTGCGGCATCCGGGGTCGAACGTGACTTTTCACAACGCCGGCATAGGCGGCCAGCGCGCCAACCACGGGCTCGTCCGGTACGACTGGGACGTCGCCCCGCTCAAGCCGGACCGCGTGTTCATCATGTTCGGGATGAACGACGTGGCGCGTGACGAACGCTGGGCGCCCCCCGAGACGCCGGAAAAGCTTAAGCTGAGGGCGGAACTCACCCATACGTACGAGACGAATCTCGTCGCCCTTGTCCGAAAGGTGCGCGCGGCGGGGGCCGTGCCCGTCGTCATGACGCCGACGCCGTTCGACCAGTACACGTCCTCGACTAACGTAGTCAACTGCCCGGGGACGGACGACCCGGGGCTCAAGTCGTTCGCCGCGAAGGCCCGCGAGGTGGCGGCCGCGGAAAAGGCCGAGGTCGTGGAGCTCTACGACTACCTGGCCCCGATCCTCAAGGCGAACCCCGACAAGAAATTCCTGAAGGACCGCGTCCATCCCGGCCTCGAGGGGCATCTGCTGATTGCGGCGCTTGTCCTCCGTGCGATGGGGGAGGATGACGCCGTAGGAACGGCTACGCTCGACGCGTCGTCCGGCGGCCGCAGGTTCGTCTATAGGCCGAGGCGGCTTCCCTACCCGACGTGCAGGGAGTATGCCGTTGCCGATTCTGTCTGGCCGTTGACCGGCGGCTTTAACCGCGAGATCGTCAAGGTCGTCGGCCTCCCGGAGGGTTCATGGACGTTGCGCCTCGGCGAAGTGGCCTACGGAACGTTCACTGCAAAGGAGCTGTCGGACGGCGTCAACGTCACTACGACGGACGAGAAGCGCTATTCCCCGTCGCTCAAGGCGTCCGGCGTGGCGTGGTCGACGATGTCGTCGTTCCATGCCGAGCAGAGCGAGCTTCGCGTGCTTGCGCAGACGTTCTACCAGGTGAAGCGCCTCGGCGGAGACGTCTCGAGCCTCGACAGCTGCCTCGAGAAGTACGACGAGTGGATTTCCGCATACAGGCAGAAGCCGGAACTGATGCGCTACTACGTCCTCTACTCCAACAAGCTGCCAATGTTCAAGAAGAAGTATCTCGACAGGGAGAATTGCGAAAGGCGCATCTCGGAGCTTCGCGAGAAGATGTGGTGCCTCCAGGCGGAACCTTATGTGGTTTCGGTCGAGCGCAACTAGCGGAATATGGTGTAATTGACACACGGAGGAGACGAAAAAATGAAGAAGTTGCATCTAGGTTCCAGCCTGGTCCTTTTCTCGGCGATTGCGGCGGGTGCCGCGACTCTCACGCCGGAAAACGCCGAAGTCGTAGTAGTGAATGGCTCGCCCGACGTCGTCAAGATGGCGGGGCGAGAGCTGGCCTGCCCTCATGGATGAAAGCCTTGTGATTTTTTGCGCGGAAATCTGCTATAATGGCAGTACACTCAAAAGAAAGGAATTCACAAAATGGCACGTTCTATTCCCGTTTCGTTTTACCAGAAAGCGATTGCTTTCATGTCGGCTGCTTGCTGCGCGTCTTCCGGTAAGCAGGGGGGGGCTATGCGCGAAATGTTGAGCCGGGCAATTTTGATGATGTCGGCCGTCATCGCATGGTCGGCGGTTGGCGCCGAGCCGGTCATGCGCGTGGGCTTCGTGTCCGATACGCATGTCGGCACCTCCTATGGAAGATGCTGGAAGCTGAAGAATACGCTCGAGCTTTTCCGACGCGAGAAGTGCGACCTTCTCGTCAACGGCGGCGACATCGCGGACGCAAACCACCCGGAAAGCTACGCGGCGGTCCGCCGCATCTACGACGAGGCCTTCGCGGGAGAATCGCCGCCGCCGGAGATCTTCGCCTATGCCTGGCATGACGTTTACCAGTGGAAGGGGCATCTGCGCGACCAGGTCAACGGTGACGCCGCCGCCTGCTGGCCGGATCTCAAGGAACGGCTGCGCATCCCCCACCATCACACCGACAGGATCGTCCACCGCGGCTACACTTTCCTCGTTTTCCCCCAGTGGATGACGGGCAAGGACGGCTTCCCGTCCTACGACGACTACGAGAAGTCGATTGCCGCGGCGTGCCGCGAGAATCCCGGGAAGCCCGTCTTCGTCGTCGATCACGTGCCGCCGCGCGGGACGGTGCCGGGCTCCGTCAGGTGGGGCGACGGACGCAAACGCGAGATACTGGACAGGTATCCCCAGGTCGTCGTCCTGTCGGGCCATACACATGGCGACGTGTGCGACGACCGGTTGCTCTGGCAGGGGGGCTTCACGGTTATCAACGCCGGCTGCCAGCACTATTGGCAGGACGACGCGGCGGGTGCCGCGCCGACGAACCGGCCTGCCTTCAGCGCGCTCACGATCGACGTCATGCCCGACCGGCTGCTGGTTCGGCGGTTTGACGTCCGCGAGGGGAAGGAAGTCGCCGCGCCGTGGATCGTGCCCGTGCCGGCAGTCGTCACGCAGACGCTGACGAGGGCAACGGCGGAGATCGTCGTCGAGCCGGGATTGGGCGGTTCCGTGGACTACGCCGCCGACGAGCTGGGACAGTGGCTTGGCAAGGCATTGGGCGGCGTGATTCCCCGGGTGGCGAAGCCAACCCCGGGAAAGACCTCGATTGTCCTCGGTGACGGCGCGCTTGCCCGTGCCGCCGGTATCGATACGAGGACGCTCAAGCGTGATGGTTTCCGAATCCGGACGGCGGCAGGCAGGATCTATATCGCCGGTCAGGACGAGAAGGACTTCGACCTTCGGCGCGTGGTGGAGAAGAATGGTTTCTCACCGCTTGATCGCCACGCGCATGCGACGGTCTTCGGCGTCTACGAGTTCCTCGAGCGCTTCGTCGGCGTCCGTTTCTACTTTCCGCACGAACTCGGGGTCGTTGTGCCGCGGGCGGACTCAATCACCGTGCCGCTGACTGATCTGACGGTCGAGCCCAGAAACCTCATCCGGACGATCTATTGGGGAGAGGACGCTGTCTGGCTTGACGGTGATTCGAAGTCAAAGGAGAAGGACCGTGCCTTCGGACTGGGTTGGCTTCGGAACCGTCTGGGCACGTATAAGATACCGTGTTGTCACGGACAGAACGGCTTCCAGTACACGGAACGATTCGCTAAGACGCATCCCGAGTACTTCCAGATGCGCAGGGACGGTTCGCGCTGCCTTGAGACCGAGGCGGAGGAGTCGAAGATTGACGGGCAGGCGCGTCAGCTCTGCCATTCCTCTGCCGTCTGGGACGAGCTGTACGAGGACGTGAAGGCGTACCTGACGGGCCAGTCCGCCGAATCGCGCGGCATCCGGCGGCAAAACAATCCGAACGAATTCGGCTGGAACGGCAACTGCTTTGAAGGCAAGTACGTGGACATCATGGCCCAGGACGGCATGATGCGCTGCTTCTGCCCCAAGTGCCAGGCGGCCTATCAGGACAAGCCCGAATTCGCGACGGATCTCATCTGGGGAAATACGAAGCGACTGGCGGAGCGGCTCATCGCCGACGGCGTGCCGGGCTACGTGGTGCAGATGTCGTACAATCCCTACCGCGACCTGCCGTCCTTCGATCTGCCGACGAACGTGCTCGTCATGGTGGCGGAGAACGGTCCGTGGAGCGTCGGCAACCCCGCCCTCATGTCGCGCGACTGCGGCCGCATCGAGGGCTGGGCGAAGAAGACGGGCGGCAGGGTGTGGCTTTGGAACTATCCGGGGAAATGGGGACGCTTTGCCCGTCCGGGCGTTCCCGCATCTGTGCCCAGGGCGTATGCGAAGTTCTACAAGGCCGTCGCCGGGTCAATTTTCGGCGCGTTTGCCGAATCGGAAACGGATCGCGCGATTTACAACTACCTGAACCACTATGTATTCGGACGCGTGATGTGGAATCCCGACGTTGACGTGGACGCGCTTCTCGACGAGCACCATCGGCTGATGTTCGGCGCGGCCGCACCGGAGATGAAGGCATTCTACGAAGGGCTTGAGGACAAGTGGATCAATGAGATGGTCTCCCGGGAGAACAAGGGGACGAGTTTCTATGAAATGCCGACGGATCTTGTGCAGTGGCAGAAGGTCTATTCGCCGGAAGTGCTGAAGGCGTGGAATGGTTTGTTTGAGACGGGCGCGGCCAAACTGAAGGCCGGAAGCGACGAGGCAAGACGCCTGTCGTTCATCCGCAGCCAGTTCCTGGATCCGCTCGTTGCGGAGTCCGAGAAGTTCCTCGCCGACCTCCGGCCGGAAACGGAACTGGCGCGGCGGAAAGCCCGTCCGAACACGTCTATTCTCGTCAACGGCGACATTGACGGAATCGAGCACTGGATCGGCAGCGGAAAGTTCGATCCGACGACTTCGGTCACAGGCGGGGGATCCCTGATGCTGACGACGGTCTCGAACCGCGTGACCTGCATCCAGAAGCTGGGTCTGAAGCTCGAGCGCGACACCCGTTACCGGATTTCCTACTTCATGAAGCAGACGGACCTGGCGCCGAATGCGGCTGCCATCGCCGTACTGTCGGACTATGGCGCAGATTCGGATGCGCGCACGTGGCAGACGCATCCGCGCAACGCGCCGACGGAGGGGCACGACTGGATCTTCCGTTCCTACGAGGTCCGAACGGGATCCAAACCCGACAAGGACGCAAAGTCGTCGTTCGGCTTCTTCCTGACGGGTGCGGGAACGGCGTGGTTTGACGATGTGCGCGTCGAGAAGATTCCCTGATGAGGACAGACCGTTGAAGAGCGGAAAGATCGTTGTCGCGGCTCTCGCCGCCGTGCTGTCCCTGACCGCGAGGGCCGAAGCGCCGTTTCCTCTGCCGAAGGTCCCGGACGTCTCCATCCCCGACCGGTGCGTTGACGTAACCGATTACGGCGCGCGTGCCGACGGGATGAAATGCACGAAGGCGTTTGCCGATGCAATCGCCGCGGGGTGCAGATTGACCTTCTCATCCAGACGCGGCGAAGCGTGCATGTCATCGAGGTTCGGCATCGGCAGGAAATCGGCGAAGAAGTGGAGGCGGACGTTAGGGAGAAATGTCGGAAGCTGAATCTCCCGGACAATGTGGCAATGCGTACTGGACTCGTCTATGATGGAAGACTTGACCCGGTAGTACGCGGCAACGCCTACTTCGACGTCATCCTTTCGTCGCGCGACATACTCGGATTGTAATCGAACGTTGTTTTATTTTGACGAAATGGCGGTCTGCCTACAGCGTTCCTAATCGGTCAATAAAATGCCCCCGCAAAAAGTTGTTTAACAAGTTGTGTTGCGTGCGCCGAGAAGTGATATAATACTCGCGGACGGTGGGGATGTGGCGTATAGCAGGGGTGCTGTCGTAGACATCTGACCAGTCGTGACACAATTAAAAGCGAGGTAAAAATGAAGCAATCTATTGCAGGAAGCCTTGTGGCGTCAATACTGGCTGTTTTGACTACTGTCTGTGCGCCCGGCGCGTTAGCGGACGAGATTAAAACGCGAACCTGGACCGGCAACGGTGCCGACAATCTTTGGACCAATCCGGACAACTGGGAGCCGAGTGAGGTCAGCGGCGCTTCCTACAACAATGTCTTCCCGGCGGGACGGGACTGGGAGGTCAAAATCGAGACAGCCCCGTACTATCATTCGCTTCAGTTGCCGGAAGGGTCTGGCACCGTTACATTCAAGGGCACAGGCCAGTTGAAGGATGACAGTACCGCCTACATTCAAGTTGGTGCCGGGCGAGAGATCAATGTTGACGGCGTGTTGTTTCTCCTTTGCAAGAACAGTTGCAGCGAGGATGCCTTCATTAACGGCACGCTGCGGCTGACTTCACGTTCCATAACAACGTATGGGAGCTATGATAACTACCATGTCATTGGAGGGGACGCCAAAGTGATTGTCGAAGGAGGCGAGTTCGGCTCGAGCGCCAGCTATCTTTGCCTTTCGAACAACGCCACGCTGACTGTGCGTGGCGGTCAAGTGCATTGCACAAGATACACATTCTGCAGTCCGGATGCACCGCGTGAATCGATTACGCGCGTTAAGCTGCTTGGCGGCATCTTATGGAACGACTGCGACTACGCCTATATGATGTCTTTTC
>CACZAK010000204.1 GCA_902779075.1 uncultured bacterium
GGGCCGCGCTTGTCGCGGCCCAAAGCGGGAGGGCGAGCGTCCGCGCGAGCCGCCGCCCCAAGCGGAGTGACAAGATGATTTAAGCAATGCTGCAAAGCAGTCGCCAGTAGAAACTTAGGAACTTTCAACGAGGACGACACTTAGCAGAGGAGCGCATAATGCGTTCTTCTCTCTTGTGTTTCCTTATGGTTTCCTAAGACCTCTACTGGAACACGGGAGAGGTTTTCTTTTCGTTCCGATTGTCGCGTGGCAGAAGTAAAAGTACGCCACTTTCTTATCGTGCCTTGAGTGGAATGACGTACGAGCAAAGGCGCGAGAAATTAAGGAAAGATTTCCATGTCAGATATTCCTTCCAATTGGAAATATCTGTATTGGAAGATTTGACACTTCGCTTGGCAAACCGAGCCCCAACCGGAGTGTTCGACAATAGGCGCGGAGAACGGAACAAGGAATGAAAAGGTTTGTAATTGTGGCAGTTTCGTTGCTCACGATGATCGGTTTCTGCGATGAGGCAGAAATGGTCAAGGTTCGTGGCAGGGGTATTGGCACGAACAAGATGGAGGCTTTGAAAGATGCCTTCCGGGATGCCATTGAGAAGGCTGTTGGTTTATATGTCGATGCAGAGCAGATGGTCAAGAACGAGGAACTTGTGAAAGACCAGATACTTACACAGTCCAATGCCTATATCGAGAAGTACAATGTCGTAATCGAGAGCAGGACTCCAAATGGCCTCACCGAGGTCACGATTCTGGCAGAAGTGCGCAAACTCGCCCTTGCGAAAAAGATAAAGGACATCATGCCCGCACAGAAAGTTACTCTTTCCAACGTCAGCCAAAACCTCCACGCAGAGATCGTCACGGACTTCAAGCGGAAAGAGGAGTCTGTGGCGCTTCTCAAAAACGAGCTGGACAACCTGTCGCCGGTAAAGCAACTGATGAAGGTTTCACTCGCTTCAGAAAAACCCGTGACAGAGTCGATTCCTGAAGATACAAGCCTCATCCGCCTGTGGTATCCAATTAATGTGGAAGTCAACAGAACAAGATACTACGAGGAATTTGTTCCGCGATGGACTCGCATCCTCGACCAAATCAAGACTGCACCAGTGAAACGACTTACACTAAAAAACGAGTTGCCGTTGATTAAAGCTTACAATGTATTCGTAGATAAGGAATATGGTACCGAAAGAAAGGGCAAGTCAGGCATTATGACACGCTGTGAAGACCAGCGAGATGACGATTCTTGGGTACTTTACAAGGACACGTACCCTCTTTCTAAAACAGGGTTGGCACTGAATGAAGAATATAGGGGGATGTGCTTTCTCTCAACGATAGTTGGCGGAGAAACGTACGTTTTACATGGATTCGGACTTTCTGACTATTATAAGTTCACCGAGAAGATAGAGCGCGATACCTATAGAGAGGCCTTTAATGAAAAGAAGCGTTTTGTTAGACGAGTATTCGTAAATGAGGAAGACGGATATAGACCGTTGTCAACTATACCAGAGGATTGTAAGTTCGGCGTGGCTTTAGTGAAGTCGGCACGTGGAAACATGTTATCTGGGAGCATTTACAAAATACCCTACGACTGCGTCAGCGAGATTGTCAACTGGCAGAATAAGACTGTCTTTGGCAATAGCAATCTTGATTCTAGCAATCGAGTATTAAAAAAGACAACATACAACTTATGCTTTCTCGATACAAATGGGGAAGAGGTTACAGGAATTACGTTCGTCTTAAAAAACATGGACATATCTAATCTGGCGTGTGCGATTTTAGACGAGGGAAAGAACTCCTCCCGTACTGAATCTCGCATGTGGCTGATTACTCCTCTCGTGGGAGGAGTTGCTAAGAGCTATGTCAAATGGGTTAGTGTCGATGTCCCCAAGGATGATGTGGCAAAGATTGCCACGGCTTCAATTTCGGTCGAGGAGTAAAAACCTCGTGTTAAAAAACAAACAACAACAAAAGGAGTAATTCAAATGAAGAAGATGATGGCACTTGCGGCTTGCGCTCTTGTTGCGTCCGCCGCATTCGCACAGGAGAAGGACTGCGTCAAGGAGAACGCTTCCAAACCCGCTGTTGAGGAAGTCCTCTCCCAGCCCGATGGAGTGAGCTTGGTTCGGAACGAAAGCGATGGCTCGTTACAGGTGTTCGTGCGTGGCTCGGCCTCATATGATTTCGGAGATGCGCGTGACATCCGTAGCAAGACTAAAGTCGCCGAACTTCGAGCAAAAGCAGCACTGTCCAAGTTTTTCAATGAAGTAGTTGAGGTCGAAGAATCCGCTACCAGCGGGGAAGGGCGAATGTCTAAGGCCGTTTTAACTCAAACAGATGATGGAGAGGTCGTTAAGAAGACAGTTACACGTGAGAACATGGAAGCTATAAAGGAGACTCTCACGGTTCGTTCGGCAGCAATTCTTTCGGGTATTGTGATCTTGAAGACCGTTAAGATTCCAACAGAAGGCAGCAAGACATCTGGTGAAATTCAAGTAACGCTTGGCATTAGTACTAAGACCCTTGCTGCCGCTGCCGAAGCGCACAATATGATAACGGACAGTCTGAATGTTCGGCGGGCAATCGGCGAGAAGTCTGACAAGTCCAAAGAATCAGAGGAGAAGAAGAAGGACATGTCTAGGGGCGATACTGATCAGAATAAGCCAGAAGTGCGGACGAACAATACACTGTTCTGATTTTTTGACTGGTCAGAACCATAGCCACGGCGGCAATCCATGTTGAGTGGGATTGCCGCCTATTGCTTGTTCATCTGTTCTGCCACTACCTCCGTGGCGTTTCGGACACAATCTTCGCAACAACACATGACCTTGCCTGTATCAATGCCCTTTATGTCGCGACAGATCGTCGCACCGCAGAGCTCCTTGAAGCGCGACATGATGGATCGCGAATTTGCCATTGCCTCTCCATTGCCCGAAAGGAAGGAAGAGACCATAATCGCGCCAACGAGCGCACCACACGTCCCCTCCATGGTCCCCATGCCGGCCCCGAAACCGGAGCCGAGACGCAACAGCTCGTCCTCGCCCTTGCCCAGCTTGTCGGCAAAGGCGACCAATACCGCCTGGCAGCAATTCATCTCGCGCTTGCGCTGCGCGGCGTAGTCTTTTCTTTCTTGCGTCGTCATACTCATGTTGCGTTACCTCTTCGTCTTTTGTTTGGTGCCCCGGCGATTCCTAGGACGGCGAATAGTATACCCTATTTCCGCGTCGGGCTGCATCTGCAAAATTCACCGCAGCCTCTTTTGTTGAATGGAAACAACTTGCCTTTGACGCGCGGGCTAACTCGCCCGCGCCCATTGGCTAATCCCAACCGCACAACCATATCAAAACGGGAGATTCGCCGCAACTGCCACAACGGAAGCGCCACAACTGCCACAACGGAAACGCCGCAACTGCCACAATGGAAATCCTACTTGAAGTTTTATAGTACCCGAAAAGCTGCAATCAGAGAAATATGGTATAATATTTTCCGCCTGCGATGCAAGGAGAGTCAGAGATGACAAAGACAATGGATGAAAAAGTAGAGTTCATGATTCCCAGCGATGAATTGGCGGCGTTTCGACATCGCGTTTCAAGTGATGGGATGACTGTGGGGTTTTTCTTGAGGATGAGCATTTCCAACTACTTGAACATGCCATCTCGCGAACATGTTCGAAGTGATGCTCTACGTAAAACGCCTTTGAGCATCCCTTTCTGCGGATGCTTGCGAGGGGATTGTGGCGATTACCGTGACCGGGCGGCGGAGTATGTCCTGAAGAGGTGTACATGAGGGCGATGTTCGATCTCAACGTGTTCGTGGATATCGCCGAGGCACGTGAAGGTTTCTACGAGAAGTCGCGTGAGGCTTTTGAGACTGCGCTTTCAAATGGCGTAGAGGTGTTCTTTCCCGTTCACGGGTTCACCACTCTCCACTATCTGCTTGCGCATGCGCACAAGAGCGACGAAAGCAGAACTCACATCGCCTGGCTCTGTGACCATGTGTCGTGTGCTCCTACTGGAATCAGCATCATAAGGGTGGCATGTGCATCGGAAGTTGAGGATTTCGAGGACGCGGTCGTGGATGAAACGGCATTTTCCGTGGGATGCGATGTAATTGTTACGCGCAACAAGAAGCATTTCATTTCGTCTAAAGTGAAGGCGGTCTCGCCAGAGGAGTTTATCGGGATGACATTGCCTTTACAGCATGGGGAATGACTGATTGGTTGCCTCAACTCGTCCGGCGGCGTTTCATCCGCATGTCATTGAACGGAATTGCCGAGGTCCGCAAGGTTTGATAGAATATCGGCATGGAAACGACTCAATGGCTTGACTTGAATCCAGATCCTGCTCACGTGAAGCGCGAGCGGGCGAAGGCACGCGAGCTGCGCGCAACCGACTGGTGGCGTGCGCAGCTTGCGAAGGGCGTATGCCACTACTGCGGAAAACAGGTCGGCGCAGATGGACTCACGATGGACCACGTGGTGCCCGTCGCGCGGGGCGGACGCTCCACGCGCGGGAACTGCGTGCCGTGCTGCAAGGACTGCAACAACAAGAAGAAGGCGTTTACGCCGGCCGAGCAGATCATCGACCAGCTTTTTCCTGAGGGCGTCGAACCATGAAGAAGGAAAGGTTCACCGTCGGCGCGCGCGGCAGCGCGCTTTCACGCGCCCAGACCGCAGGCGCTCTTGATTTCCTGCGGGCGCGCTTCCCGGATACGGACTACCGCGTCGTGACTGTGGAGACGCCGGGCGACCGAGACCTTACGACGCCGATCGAGAAGAGCGCGCCCGATTTTTTCACACGCGATTTGGACGAGGCCGTGCGCGACGGGCGGATTGATTTCGCCGTTCATTCCGCCAAGGATTTGCCACCTGAAATTGCAGACGATTTGGATTGGTTTTGGTTGCCGGAGAGGGCCGATCCGCGGGATTGTTGGGTAGTGAGGGCGAGCGCAACGGGCGGGACGCCCGTTGTCCCAGTTGCGGGCGAGACGCCCGCCACCCCGATAATGGGCGAGACGCCCGCCACCCCGATAATGGGCGAGACGCCCGCCACCCCGATAACGGGCGAGACGCCCGTTGTCCAAGTGATTGGTGTGTCGAGCGAGAGAAGGGCGGCGTATGCGAAGAAGGTTTATCCGAAGGCAAAGCTGCTGCCGATTCGCGGGTCGATTGATTCGCGCATCCAGCAGCTGCGCGACGGACGCTACGACGCCGTGCTGATGGCGCTCGCGGGCATCATGCGTCTCTATGGCGGCACGCCGCCGGGCGTGGAATTGATTCCGATTCCGCTTGAAGAACTTACGCCGCCAGAAGCGCAGGGGTATCTCGCCGTCGTGTTCCGCGCGGGGGATGCGCGTCTCATGTCGATGCGCGCGCATTTCGTGAAGGCCGTGCGCTTCGTGAGCGCGGGCGTGGGCGATGCGGGGTTGTGTACGGTGCAGGGGATGCGGGATCTGGAGTGTGCGGATGTGGTGCTGGCGGACGAGTTGTTGGGGAAGGGGATTGTGACGGGGAGCCGTGCAACGGACGAGACGCCCGTTGTCCCAGTTGCGGGCGAGACGCCCGCCACCCCGATAACGGGCAAGATGTCCGTTGTCCCAGTGGGGAAGAGGTGTGGGGCGCACACGATGAAGCAGGCGGAGATTACGCGGCTCATCTGCGACGAGGCGAGGAAGGGACGGCGCGTCGTGCGCTTGAAGGGAGGCGACGCGGGGCTGTTCGGCCGGCTTGCGGAGGAAACGGACGCGCTGACGGCGCTTCAGATTCCGTTCGTGGTACGTCCCGGCGTGAGCGCGCTCGTGGCGGCTACGACGGGGACGGGCCTCCTGCTCACGCGGCGCGGCGAGTCGCGCGGATTTACCGCCTACACGCCGCGCTCGACGGGTACGGAGACGCCGCAGGTGGCGTTCATGGCCACGCGGATGGCGTCGGACGAGGCGCGGCGCCTCGTGCGCGAAGGATGGCCGAAAACGACGCCGTGTGCGTTCGTGTTCGACGCGGCGGGTCCGCGCGAGGAAGTGCGCACGGCCACACTTGGTACGGTGAGGAAGATTCTTCCTGTGAAGGAAGAGGATCGCCCCGGACTCTTCATCGCAGGCCGCGTGGTGGCGCATGACGGCTGGCCGCGTCTGGGTCCGCTCGCGGGACGGCGTGTGCTCGTGACGTGTTCGGACGCCGTGCAGGAACGCGCGGCGACGGCGGTGGAGGATCTCGGGGGGCGTCCGATCCGCTGGCCGCTCATCGAGCTCTGCGCGACGCGTGCGTTCGGCGAGGAGGTGTCGGGCTACGACGCGATCGTGCTGACCTCGCCCTCGGCCGTGCGGATTTTCTTCGCGAACTGCACGTGCGATTTACGGCGGCTTGGCGCGTTTTACACGTGTGGGGCGGGGACGGACGAGGAACTGCGTCGGCACGGCGTCGCGAGCGACGTGGTGCCGGCGTCGGACTTCTCGGCGGCGGGGCTTATTGCGGAGATCAAGAAGCTCGATCTGCACGGGAAGCGAGTGTTGCGTCTGCGGAGCGCGAAGGCGAGTGCGGACGTTGCGCGCGCGCTGCGTCGGGCGGGCGCGAAGGTGGACGACGTGGTGCTCTACGAGAACCGCGCGTGTGCGCCGGAAGGGGCGCTTCCGCCGTTCGACGACGTGTTTTTCGCATCGGCGTCGGCGGTAGAATCCTTCTTCGCGCGCTATGGTGCGAAGGCGTTGCGCGGGAAAGGCGTGCTCGTGATGGGCGGGCCCACGCGCGCCGCCCTCCCAAAGAGTTTTTCCGCAAAGGCGCGGATTTTTGATATACTGACACCAAACATTTCAGGCACGGTGCCTGTCAACAACAAGGAGAAGCGATGAGCAAAGCTACCTACGAGGCCGCGAAGGCCCAGTACAAGAAACTCGGCATTGACACCGAGAAGGCGATCAACACGCTGAAGAAGATCAGCATTTCGATGCACTGCTGGCAGGGCGACGACGTCGGCGGGTTCGAGACGACCGGCGGCGCGTCCGGCGGCATCCAGACGACCGGCAACTATCCCGGCAAGGCGCGCACGCCGCAGGAGCTGATGGCGGACCTCGACTTCGCCCTCAAGCTCATTCCTGGCAAGCACCGCGTGAACCTCCACGCCTGCTACGGCATCCACGAGGGCAAGGTAGCGGACCGCGACAAGATCGAACGCAAGCACTTCGCGCCGTGGGTCGCGTGGGCCAAGAAGCGCGGCGTGGGCCTCGACTTCAACCCGACATTCTTCTCGCACCCGCTCGCGGCGAACGGGCTAACGCTTTCGAGCCCCGACCCGAAGGTGCGCGCGTTCTGGGTGAAGCACGGCATCCAGTGCCTCAAGATCGCCGAGTACTTCGGCAAGGAGCTCGGCACGCCCTGCGCGATCAACTTCTGGTGTCCTGACGGTTACAAGGACGAGCCGAGCGACCGCCTCGGGCCGCGTCAGCGCATGGCCGACTCGCTCGACAAGATCTTCAAGTACAAGTACAACAAGAAGCTCGTGATCCCGACCTTCGAGTCGAAGCTCTTCGGCATCGGCCTCGAGAGCTACACCGTGAACTCGCACGAGTTCGTGATGGGCTACGCGATGAAGAAGGGCATCCTC
>CACZAK010000205.1 GCA_902779075.1 uncultured bacterium
CGAGAAGAAAAACAGCTCGTGTCCGGCGGCGCGAAGCATCTGCGCGACGACATTCTCAACAAGCATGCCCTTGTTGATCTCAAGCGCATCCATCAAGAGGCGTCTGTGTATCTGCTCAGCCACCAATTCTCGCTCGCCGAACGCCTGACTGACGAGTAGCCCCGTGTCGCACAGGTAGCACTTGAACATGTTCCGTTCCGCGTTGAGGTTCAGCCCGATGTTCGGTTCGGTCGAATTGACGCAGATGTTGGCCACCATGCTTTCCTTGAGATACGAGAACGCATCCAAGTAGTCGCGATAACGGGCCTGTGGGGAGATTTCAGAAATCCGATACTTCTTCTCGTGCCGCGAAAGCTGCGCCGGGATGGCGTCAAACGCCCGCTTTACCTTCGCGGCTGAACGCCCGCAATGCTTGTCGATGTCCTCGCGGTACAACTTCAATATCTTCCGCTTCACCCTGTCTGTAGCGCCAAGGTCGTTCGTTGTCGTGAACTCAAGCACGGCCTGCGGCATGCCACCTACCACCATATATTCGCGGAACGCATCCATCGCCTTGCGGTGCAGAAGACTCCCAAGCGGTTCCATCCGCTCGAAGTAGCCACGTATCAACGGCATCGTGGTCTCGTCGCCCTTCGCCCACAGGAATTCCTCAAAATCCATAGGGTACATCTTGACACGATCCTCCTCCGAGGGAATCACGATGTCTTTGGTGTTCTTGTCGATGGAAACCAGAGAACCCGTCTCAAGATAATCGTATCGACCATCTGCGACAAGTGCCTTTATCGCCTCGCGTGCGCGCGGAAACTCTTGAACTTCATCGAATATGAATAATGTTTTCCGCTCATGCAGCGTAACGCCATAAGCGCCCGACAGCTTCAGGAAGAACGTGTCAAGGTGCTCCAAGTAGTTGCGAAAGACATCTTTGACGTCATCGGCGGCCTTGCTGAAATCAATCAAAATATAGCTCTTGTATTCACGCTTGGCGAATTCCTCCGCGATGTAGCTCTTGCCCACGCGGCGAACGCCATCGATCAGCAGAGCGCTCCGCCCTGCATCCCTGCGCTTCCACTCAAGCAGTATATCGTAGATTTTCCGCCTCATCATCATCTATTTTCCTCTTGACGCCTCATATTATAGCATCATCATTGTTCCAATGCAACAACAAACATACACGTTTTGACGGGTTACGAATCCAGCTTCAATACACGTTTTGACGGGTTACGAAACCCGCTTCAATACACGTTTTGACGGGTTACGAAACCGGATTCAATACACGTTTTGACGAGTTACGGAAAACGCGCTACTTGACGATGATGACCATTCCGGGGAAACGGACGCCGCTTTCGCCTACCACGCAGAACCTGCCGTTCATCCGGTATTTGCCGTGGGGCAGGTAGAAGTAGAGACTGTCGTCGTCCGCGTATCCCGCGCCATGGTAGGAGTAGGTGAACGGCGTCGCGCCTTCCGCCGCATCCCTTTGGACGAACTCCAGCGCATACGGCGCCGCTCCGAACTTCCTCGCCGGCACAGTCACCAGCGGCGGCTCGAGCGTGCCGTTCTTCGGCGTCACGTGGTAGAGCGCGGCGTTGTTGCCGCTCACCAGCTTCACGGAACCACCCTTGATCGTAAATGCGCCGTCGCTGCCGTTCTCGATCGTGTACGCGCCGCTTGCCATGTTTCCGTGACCAATCGCCGCGCCTACATCGGCGTAGGCGTAGAGCGTGCCGTCGTTGATGGTCACCGTGCCCATGCCACCCGCTTCGTTCTTGTCACGCTGCGCAGGGCCGCCAATCGCCGCGCCGCAGCGGTTTCCATCCGTCGTCGTCCAGAGGCCGGTTCTGTAGGCATACGCATACACCGTGCCGCCATTGAGTGTGAAGGAGCCACCCCTACCGCAAACACCATTATTGCTATACACCGTTCCGCCTCCGATACCCGCCGCGCCGCCATAGCCCTTCGCCGTGACCACGCCGCCGTTCACGATCACGGTGCCACCGTTGCCCCCATTGCCCGGATTTGCGTAACCGCCGCCGATACCAGCCGAAAGTGCGCCGGAAGCCGCGAGCAGCGTACCGCCATTGACGATTACCGTGCCCGCATTACGGTTGCCACCGCACACGCCCAACGCCACGGCAGTATTGTAGCTTGGATTAAACTGGATTGACACATTGCCGCCGTCAAGGACGAACGTTCCCATCGACAGCGTCTTGTTGTAATCTCCCACGCCGATGCCGGCTATGCCGCCCTTCATGGTCGCCGAAGTCGTCTGCTCGATTCGCAGCCAGTCGTCCGTGTCACCGTCGATCGTCAGCTTCGCGCCGGAGGGAAGAAGGATCACCGAATCGCCCCAGACCGGACGCTGCAGCGAATTGTTCCCGCTAAGAATGACCTTCGCCGTTGCATTGTCCTGTACGACGACGGCGGCATGATAGCCATTGTCCGACGCGGCAGAGAAGTTGAGTCCGTCGAAGGTCGTCTCCGAGCCGTCGCCAAGCACGATCACGCCCGCACCCGACAGCGCCGACGAGGACGAGAGCGCCGTCGTGCCGCTCACAAAGACCTTGGTCGCTCCGCTCGTCATCGTGTACGAACGCGGCGGTTCGTCATCCGCATTGCCGACCACGATTGCGAGATTTGCCTCGGGCTCGTAAACTCCAGACGGCAGATAGAGATGTTGAAGGTTGTCGCCGAAAAAGTTTTTCGGGAATGTGAAGGAGACCGAACCGCCAAGGTCGATCGTGTAGGGATCGGTCGGGAATAACGAGGGAGGAACCTTCACCTCAGTCACTTTATTGCCTGCGGTGTTCACGACCTCGCCCTGAATGCCCTGATGCGCCCAGACGTTGCCGCCCGTAATGGTCACGCGGTCCGTCGCCGCCCGCGCCACGGGTCCGCTCTCGTTCTGCGGTTTGCCGCAGCCGATTGAATAGGCGCCTTCGCTGTACAGATAGGCGTGGCCACCGTTGATCGTAACTTGTCCGATGGTCGAACCCGTGGTGCCATTGCGCGTACCCGAACCGCCGATTGCCGCACCGCACTGGCCGAAACTGTAACTGCCGCCCTTGTACGCCCTGGCGTACAGGACGCCGCCGTTCATCGTAAAGGTGCCGGGCGTGCCGACTGCACCGCTGCCGTATGTGGGAGCTAGGCCGATGGCGCTTGCGCCGCCATAGCCTTTCACGTCCACCCAGCCGCCGTTGATCGTCACATTGCCGCCATGGCCCATCCGCGTGTTGTCGGTGCCGGCGCCAATGGCCGGACCAAGTCCCGGACCGTCCAGCACCACCTTGCCGCCGTTGATCGTCACATCGCCGCAAGAGGAACCGCAACGCGCCGAGCCGATTGCCGCGCCGCCGTGGATGTCGTTGTCATGCTTCATGCGGATGGTAACTTCGCCCGAGTCGATCGTGAGCGAACCCATCTGCGAATCTGTGCCCGTTTCGCCGATGCCGACTACATGAGCCACGTCGAGATTGGTTTCATCAATGGTGAGCGACCCCGTCGCCTCGCCCTCCTCCGCCCCGTCGGCAATCGTGAGCGCCGCACCGTCCGGCACACGGATGACCGCATAGCTACCCGAACCGCCGATGCGGTTCATCGTGTTCGCGCCCATCAGCTGCAGGAACACGCGCGAACCCGCGCCCAGCTCCAGCGGCGCCACCGAACCGCCATTGACGTTGATCGAGGCATCACCGAGCACGTTGGTACACACCACGTTGTCCGCCACCCGGATCGCCACGGGACTCGTCCCGACCCCGTAGAACTTATACACGCCGTCCTCCGTGATGTCGTAAACCCCGTTCAGTTCCGCGAGGTTGATCCAGCCTTCGCGCGCCTCGAAGCGCGTCAGCACGCGGTCGTCTTCGCTCTTCGTGCGCCGCATGACCGCGGGAGAAAGCGTGACCTTCTCCATGTCGTTGACTTCTACCCACTCGCCCGGCAACATGCCGTCCATGATGGTGACGCCCGTTTCGATGTTGAGCGCGGGATTGTTCTTGAAGGAGGGGAACGTGTGCAATTCGGGCGCGACGGGTCCCGCGATCGTCAAGGCGTTCGTCACCGTGGCGAGCGAGTTGAACGTCACCCACGATGCCGCCGGCGTATCGCTCATCGTGCCCAGCGTGCCGTCGTCGATCGTCACCGTGTACTGTCCCGGGAAGTCCGAATGCTGGAAGTAAACCTTACCGCCGTTCTTGACCGTAAGCGAGCCGGTTCCATTGGGATTTTGCGTACCGGTCCTCTTCCCGTTCACGATGCCGAAACATGGCATAGCCGCATTCGCCACCGTCGCGTAGATCGTGCCGCCATCCACGGTAATGTTGCCGGCGTCGGCAGCGTATGTCGCATTGTCGCGCCGCACGCCGCCACCGATGGCGACACCGGCGGCAAAGTTTTCCGGATTACCACTGATGCCGCTTCTGGCGTCATCGACAATGTTGTTGGCGTAGAGGATTCCGTTGGTCTTGACGATGACTTCCGGTCCGATGGACGGCGGATTTGACGCATGGATACTACCGCCGCCGATGCCCGGCGCATAGCCGCGCCCGTTCGCGATCAGCGTGCCGGATTCGACCACCACCTTGCCTCCTCCCACGACATTGCCGTTGTACGAATAGCTGAGGCCGACGCCGGAGGATCGATAGCAGGCATTGGCCTGAACGGTCGGGCCATCAACGATCAGCGTCCCCCATTTGCTGACGCCTTCGTCGACGCCGATTGCGCATTTATTACCTCCCGCCTCGCAGAAGAGCCATCCGTCGCCCTTGAATGCAAGCGTGCCGGTTTCGGGAAGCGTCCACGGGATGCCAGAGCTAAGCTTTATCTCGTTGCCGCCATAGACATAGACCGTACTCGTCGAATTCGCCGGCACCGCCCAAGCACCGGTGGAGTTGACGCCGCAGATCGCCGCCTCGATGTCGCCGCTCGCAACAACCTTGTTCGCGGTCGCCGCCGAAGAACCGACGATCGTGAACGGACTGGACGAATTGAGCGACACGTTCCCGGAAACGAGATCGGCGAGCTGAATGGAGTTCGCCGCCATGGTCACGCCCGTCGCCTTCTCGAAGTTGACACCCGCAGGGAAGAACGTGGTGAGGTCGGTGTCCACCGGCAGCCAAAGTCCAGTCAGCTTGCGTTCAGGGCCGCTTGAGCAACCGACGTTGCAGTTCGCAAACGAATACGTGAAGTTGGGCTCGTCATTGATGAAATGGTTCCATTTCACCGTGCCGCCCGTCACGAAAAGTCCGGCACCTGCGGGAACCGTCGCCGCCTGCCCGACGTTATGGGCGATTCCGAAGCAGGAGGCATCGGCACGATCCACCCACGCCTCGAGGATACCGCCGGTGACCGTGATGCGTCCGGGCGCACCATGTACCGCGATACTCTGGCGGCTTGCGCCAGGGCCAACCGCCGGCGATGCATAACTGCCGGTGTATAAACCAAGGTGCCGCGTCATTGCAATCACGTGTCCGCCATTGACCGTAAGTGAGCCCGCATCGCCGCCGCCGCCCGCGCCATATCCCATACCACCGCCAATGCCCGGCGCGTCGCTGTAACCCACCGCCACCAATTTGCCGCCGTTGACGACCACCGTGCCACCGTTGCCCCCCCTCTCGGGATTGCCGTAGCCGCCGCCGATTGCGGCAGAAAGCCCCTGCTCCTCGTATGCGATGATGGTGCCGCTGTTGACCGTCAAGCTTCCCATGGTCTCGGTTTTGCCAACGCCAATGCAGGGCCAGAAGTTGCGAACCTTCATGTCGAGCGTACCAGTGCCTGAAACGGTGAGCGAAGAGGTCTGCGGCAACTTGATTCCGGGACCGCTGCTTTTGTCGGCGTGGTTGATTGTCGACGTGCCTTCAAGGACGAGCGAAAGCGCGGCACCGTTCCCGATATTGATTTGGGTGTTGTTGCCCGTCCACGTCACGTTGCTGATCGTCAGCTCCGCGCCGGTGACGTTCGCTGAGACCGTGACCGATCCGCCGCCCGTGCCGGTGACGAGGTAAGACCCCGCTTGCGAGATCGTCACCGTCTGGTCTGCCGTGTATTCGGCGTCAAACGCCAACCCCGCGACAGGTAGCGCCAGCGCCAGGCCCAGCGCAAGCGCACCCCTTGCCCGCCGCCTCATCGCGACGCCTCCTTTGCGGAGAGAAGCGGATAATTTACCCCCCCCCCCTGAATTTTGCTCCTTTTCAGTAGTTTCATCGTTTTTCTCCTTGTTTGTTTTTGACATCGGTGTTCCCACCGCTTTTCAACCTCGTAGATCGAACCAGTTGTAGCCCGCGTTCCCGCAGACTTCCACGACCGTCACGGCGATTTCATGGTTCCAGTCTGGACGCCGCTCGAGGGCCTGGCGATAGGCGAGCGCCTGCGCGACGGTCTCCGCATCGGGCGTGTCGCGCCCGAGAATCTTCCCCTTCTCCGCCGCCGCGTTCGTGAAATACTTGAACTCCACGAGCTGCGCGGGCTTCGCAACGCCGGGCTTCGGGATCGCGAGGAAGTCGCAGCGGCCCTCAGACGAGTTGTACTCCGTCTCGAACGAGTAGAACATCGGCAGTGCGTCCATGCAGCGCGAGGTGAACGTCGTGCGGAAGAAGTTCTCGTTCATCTTGTCGAACGCCTGCGCGGGAATCCGCGCCTTCACGTAGTGCAGCCAGAATGCGTCGAAGACGTCCCGCCAAGACCCGTTCCCGAGGGCGAGCGACTCGGCGGCCATGCTGAACGCCGTGCGCGCCTCGTCCACGTTCGTGAACTCCGAGAGCTCGTCGTAGTAGTCGACGAACATGTTCTTGATCGTCAGGTTCGGCATGTTGAGACGGAACGGATTCTCGAACGTCAGCAGGCCGAGGTAGTAGAGCGCATAAGGGAAGAACTCCTTGCTGAAGAACTTCGCGCGCCCGAATTTCGCGGAGAGCGAACCGAAATCCGCCCTTTCCCCCGTGCCCTGCTCCACATACCCGCGCAGCTTCCCCAGGGCATTTGGCGTCGTTCGCGCGAGGCGGCGGAACCAGCCGATGTCCGTGCGCACGTTCGCGTCGATGACAATGCGTGGAATCCGGCGCTCGGCAACCAGCTGCTGGAGATACCAGTTGCAGATCGTCGAGTTGAAAAGATGCTCGGCGCCCGGCGTGAACCGGTAGCCGTCGTAGAACCGCTCGAGGTCGCCGAGGACCATCGGCTTGAGCTCTTCCGGGAGACCGTGCTCGGCGAAGATCTCTTCCACGTACCGCCTTGTCTGCTCCTTCGTGAAGCCGACGAGGTTGAGGAGATCGCTGCGGAGGCTCACCACCGTTCCGACGTTGAAGCCACTGGAAAGGTCGTCAAGCGTGATCGGCAGAACGCCCGTGAAGTACGTGCGCCCCACCGTGCCGTCCGCAAGCCCCGCCTTGAACGACTTGAAGAACGCCTTGAAGAACGACTCCCGCGTGGCGTCGCCCTTGGAGTCGTGGCCGCATATCGCGTTGTACTCCGCGTCTCGGTTCGAGACGACGAGCTCGTTCGTGAAGTTGTCGTACTCGTCGATGATCACGTAGAGCGGGGGGAGATGGTTCTTGCGGATGACCTCCCGCACGCAGTCGATGCAGTCGGCC
>CACZAK010000206.1 GCA_902779075.1 uncultured bacterium
TGCTATTTCAATGCCATTTACGGTTATTGACACGACGATATTGAACTGCCCTTTCTGTCCGCCGCGAGCCCGCCATTTCTCGGAGGAGAACATCTGCGTCCAAATGTCGGCAGGCCTTACCACAGTTGCCCTGAACCAGCCACTCAACGTGAACCGGGACACGTCGGTGATATGATTGCCATACCCGCTTACGTCAAGCCCGTTGCCGTTAGAACTGCCGAATAGCTCTGTCTGGTTCACGCGACACAATCCTACCACTCCGCTCGTCGTGGTCATCTGGCTAGTCTTGTTTCCGCCGCGCGTTGCGGTAAGTCCATTGCCCGCTGCGCCGCTGCGTCTGTTTCATTGCCAAGGTTAACCTTCATGTGCCAAACGCCGGCGAAGCCGCCATTGCCGTCGTTGTAGTTCTTCCAGACGTTCTCCGTCGCCGTCTGCGCGGCGGTCTTCGCCTCGCCCCAATGCATGACGATCATCGTGCCCGTTCCGGAAACTTCAGGCACGCGCACCCACACGTAGGAATCGCCCGAGGCGTTCCAAGTGTCAAGTTCATGCGGGATTACGTTGCCAGACGAATCCGTGAACCAGAGGTCGGAACCATCCTTCGCGGCGTAATCGTCATAACTGAAGCCGAAGCGACCTTCGTTTAATTTCACGAGCGCCTGGAAATTCGTAAGCGTCGTCGTGCCGGTGTAGCCCGCAAGCGCCAACGTCGTCTCCTTGGCCACCGCCAACGACGGCGAGGATAGCATCGCGGTTGCCGTGATTGCGGCGACTGCAATCAGTTTGTTCATGTTCATTGTCTGTTTTCCTCCTTTGGGTTTGTTTTCATGCCGTCGGGCAGAAATGGTTTTCGTCGATCCAGCTGGTAGGGCGGCGTGTCCTCACGCCGCCGTTGCCGGTGTTTTGCGGTATGGTTGTATGTGGCGCGTTGGGGACAACGCGCCCTATCAGTTTTGCGATTCGATTGCTAAAACGAATACGCGGCGGCGTGGGGACACGCCGCCCTGCCGAAATGCGTTTAGATGCGCCGAAAACGCCGTTTGCGCGGCTTTCAGCGGTTATATGCGGGGGGGGGGGGGGGGAGTGCAGCAAGCACTCCACGCACGTTATTTGCGCGTTCATTTCGGCGCGTGGGGACACGCGCCCTCCCATGTTGCGGATGTCGTGGAGGTTCGATGCCATGGGAATTATGCTTTTTACGCCATCTCTGCCTGAAACTTCTTGACCTGCGCAAGCGTGAGGCCGGAATACCTTGCAATGTCCTTCAATGCAAGAATGCCGTCCTTCAGCATCCGCTTCGCCGTCGCGAACATTGTTTCGCGCTTACCCTCGCGCTTGCCCTCGGCAATGCCCTCGGTCTTTCCTACGGCCTTGCCATGCGCCTCACGGCGATTTCCAAATTCTTCCATTGCCTTGCACATATAGCGCCTCCCTTCTTCTGAATTCTTGAATTGACTGACTCGTTTTCTGAGAATATCGAAATGCATCTCCGTTTTTCACCCATGCGCATTGGGATTTGGAGACATCATCAGGAGGCTCGGCGGTGAATGACGCAGATGCGCCCGTTCGATACACTCCGGAGCGTTCTCAAGGCACTTCGACATGAAGTCGTCGTCCATGAGCCGGAAGTCTTCGAGCAAGGCAAGGCACTCCGGATCCATCACGTATGCAGAACGCCCCGCCGTCGTCTTTCGGACGACGGTCCTGGCCGCTTTACGCGCTTCGCTCTGCATACATTTCGCCATGTTACTTCATTCCGATTTTTCGCTCGAGGACATAACCTCTTGAAGCAAAGACGGCTTGATTATATCACAAATTTCCGTACAGCGTGAAAAATCGCGAAAGTTTTTTCATGGAGCCAAACGGACAGATGTGTTTACTATTCTGTACCGTCACGTTCCCGCAGCACCGCAGCGCTAGTCGTGAATTCCGCCGCGCCCATTTCGCGGAGATCCGCCGCCGCGCAGAGGAAATGCCCCGTCAGCCAGATGGGATTCCACGGGTCGTAGCATCCACGGAAGTCGCGCGCGTCGCCGCGGTCGCCGATGAGCTTGCCGTCGTCCCACATGTGCCGGTAGTTCGTGTGCAGGATCTGCTCGCCCGAGTTGCCTTCATGGTCGGCAAGCTGGAACGACGAGCGGAACATGAGCGGAACGAGCCCTTTGAGCCGTTCGTCGCCGAGTCGGCACCCCATCCACCACAGTTCGGGCAGGGTGAGCAGGGCGAACACGTCGAGGCACTGGTTCTGCGCCGAGACCACTGTCCAACCCGTCGATTTGAACCCGGCGTCGGCAAGCGGACCCGGCGGCATCGGGATGTCCCACACCACCAGGTACGAGAGGTACATGTTCATCGCATGGCGGGCGAGGCGGTCGTACTTCCTCTCGGCCGCGGCGTCCTTTGCGGCGATGGCGTGGCGGAGCATCGCCACGTAGCCCTGGAACGCCGCCATCGCCCCTTCCTTGTCCTCGCACGACGCGTCGAGGGAGCCGCCCCAGTACACGCAGTCGTAGCCCGTGTAGCGCGCTTCGTAGAAGTCCGCCAGCTTCTGCGCGGCCGCGAAGCACTCGGGCATCGCGTACATCTCGGAGGCGAGCACGAGCGGCGCGATCAGAAAGGCGGCGCCGGACGACTTGGGCGCGTACCAGTCGTCCTTCAGAAGCCCCACCGCCATCTCGTGCGCCGTATGCCGCGTGAATTCCCTCCACTTGGCCGGGTTGAGTCCGCACGTCTCCCTCTCCGCGAAGCGCACAGCCTTCAGCATCGAATAGAGCGCCTGCCCGCACGAGACGGCGTCGCCCTCGTGGACGAACCTGTTCCTGTGGAAGTCCCATTCGAGCTTGAACGTGCCTAGCCCCTTACGGACGGTGGGTCCGAACTTGTCGCAGATGAAGTCGAGTGCGCGCTGCGCCTTCGCCCTGTCCCCCTCGCCGAGATTCAACACCGCGAGCGCGTAGAGGGACGACTCGCTCCCTCCCGTCCATCCGAGATGCACCGCCTTCGCCCCCTTCGTCGCGAAAAAGCGCGGGTCGTACTGGTTCAGGCCGCACCCGCCCGCCTCGTCGATCCACCTGCTCTTCAGCAGATAGCCGCGCTTGGCCTTCAGGATCTCCGGCACGGACGCATGGCGCGCAGCCGTCGTCTCCGGGCGGAACAAATCGAGCGACGCCGCCACGCCCTTCTCAAAACCGAACGCCTCCGGCGTCGCACGGCCCGTCTGGATCCAGAACGTCTTCTCGATCTTCTGCCCCGGCCGCAGGGTGATGTACGTGTCGCCCCAGGGGTCGCCCCAGCGATACGGACGCGACTTGACGAGCGACCGGCGGCGGTTGTATCCGATCGGCCCGGAGAGAAGCACGATGTCCGCACCGTCTTCGCGCGCCTCCACACCGGCGCTCCACCACTGGTCGCCGCGCACCGCCCCGCGCACGGGCGAGGGAAGCGTGTGCAGCGCCGCGAACGCGCCGCCCTTCGCGTCCTCCAGCATCACGAATGGCATCGGCAGGCGGTGCTCCTCGAATATCGCGAACTCGCCCTTTTCGCCGAAATACGTGGGCACGCGCCCGTCGTTGCGCCCCCTGTTCGACGGATTGCCGTACACCAGCACGCCCGGGATGAACGGCTTGAGCGCCGCCGGGTCGCCCTTCATCCTGTAGCGCACGCTCAACGTCACCTCGTGGAGCGGCGCCGTGCCCGTCCACTTCCAGCGCCGCACGACCTTCACGAGTCCGCCCGGCGCCGACGACGTGAAATCGCTCACCTCGAGCCCCGGCACGCCGCGCCGCCATTCGCGCACCCATCCGTTCTCCCATCCCAGCCCGATCTCGGCCGGCAGAAGCTCCGCGCACAGCGGCGCCGCCACAGTCAGTAACAACGCGAAAACAGCTTTCTTCATTTCATTCTCTCCTTAAGGTATCTCACGGTGCGAAACCCTTTTCTTCGCGGTCGTGAAGTCGTATGCGCCGAGAACCGTTCCACGCTCGTCGCGGGCATCGACCAGCATGAGGCGATACGTCATGCCGCCGGGCGCGACGTCGATCACGGAATGCGCGCCGACGAAAGCCTCCGGCGCGACGCGCCCCAGCCACGCCTCCGACGCATCCTCCTCGCGCCGTATGCGGGGAAAGTGGCCGGGCACGTAGAGATAAGGCCAGTCGGCCGTGTGGAGGCTGCGCATCGTCGATCTCATCGACTGTCGCACGTGCCAGACGCTTCCAAGGACCACGCGCGCGCGGAGCGCCTTCACGAGTGCCGGGGGCATCGTCGAGTGGGCGTGGTGATTCGCCTTGGCAACGTCCACCTGCGGACACTCCGCCGCAAGGACTTCCTCGAAATTGATTTTCTTCCTCCCCTCGCCGATCGCGTGGCCCCAGAAGTCCCCCGCCGTGTAATATCGGAAGTCGCCGACCGAAAGCACAAGCCCGACGGAGAGCGTGTTCTCGTTGCCGACGGTGTTCCGTTCCCCGAGCGTGGCGAGATCGAGAACCGACCCGTCGCGCCTCAGGATGCGCCCGCATGAACAGAGGGGCCGCGCACTGAACCCTTCGCACCCGCCGTGCCGCAGGGAAATCTGCCGGGAGCCCTTTTCCAAGCGGAACTTCTCGATCTTCGTTCCGCGCCGCTCCGCCTCGGCATACGCCTCCTTGATAAGCTTCACTGCGCCCGTCCCGCTCATGAAAGCGTCGGGACGCGGCACGGGATCGTCCATGTCCGGCCATGCGCGGTCGATGATCGTCCCGAAGTCCAGGAAATCCAGAGCCTGCCCGAATCCGCTCAGCGTGTATTTCCCGTTCGCGCTCCTCCCTGCGCTGAACCGGACGCATCCTGAATGATCGTAATGGTAGTGCGACAGCATGAAGTAGTCCACCTTGCGCCCGAACGGATTTTCCCGCAACACGTACCGGGCGGTCCATTCGCCCGCCCGGCGCGAGGCGTCCGGCAGGGGCGGAAGGCGAAGGCGCGCCGCCTTCGCGTCGCCGGGCTTCGCATAGCCGCAGTCCCCGCAGTCGATCAGCATTGAGGTCCCGTCCGGAAACACGAGAAACGACGATTCGGAGGCTCCCGTGTAGATCATCGAGATGCGGAAGTGCCCCTTCTCCCATTTCGGGAGAGACTTCCCCGCGAGCGGATGCCGCGCCATTGCGTCCGCCGCGGCGCGTCCCGCCGCACCGACGCCCAGCATGGCGATTCCGCCGCACAAGAATTCGCGTCTGTTCATCCAGTCTCTTCACTTGGCGGGTTTCACGTGAAGCGAGAACCGCGTGTTAATGAATTCGAAGCCGTCGACGGCGCGGAAGATGTCCGCGGCGGTCGGCTTCTTCGCCCACTTCATGCGCCTGAAGTCGAAGGTGACGTTCGAGAAGCGCCAGTTCGAGAAATGCCCCCTGTGCTTGGCGCAGCACTCGATGTGCGGCGGCACGCCGCTGCGGAAGGTACAGTCCGAGAACGAGATGTCGCGCATGTACTGGAACGGCGTGCCGTTGTCGACCTTGAGCCAGATTGGCTCGTCCTCGCACGCGATGTGGACGTTCGAGAAGCGGACGTTCTCCATGTAGAACGGAATCAGCGTCTCGGGCGGCGGCGGCACCAGGCCCTGTCCGCGCGGCGGGTCCTTGTGCTTCGCCCAGCCCGACGCCTCGTCCGGATAGAAGAAGCCGATTCCCCAGCGGGAGTGGGGGCACACGATGTTGCTCAGCAGGATGTCCTTCATCGGGCCGTCCCCGCGCCATCCCATGCGGATCGCGTAGCACCTGGCGGAGCGCAGGACGCAGTTGTTCACCAGCACGCGCTCGCAGGGGCGGGACTTCTTCATCTGCTCCTGGTGGCAGCGGATGACGAGCGCGTCGTCCTGCGAATCGACAACGCAGTCGCTCACCACCACGTCGCGGCAGCCGCCGAAGTGGAGTCCGTCGCCGTTCGGGAAGCGGTGGTCGCATTCGATCCGTGCGCCGCGCACGCCCACGCGGTCGCAGTCGAGGAACCAGTTCGCCCAGCCGCCGGGGTTGCGGATGAGGACGTCGTCGAGGCGCACGTCCCGGCAGGCGACGAAGAACACGCACCGGCCGGTCACGTTCGTGTGGCTGTTGCGCCACCAGTTGTAGCCGGTCCAGTTCTTCTTCGGCTCCCAGTGGTGGAACTTCTCGTTGTTACCGTCGATCGTGCCGGCGCCGGAGATGGAGACGTTCGTCTGGGCGACGGTGTAGAACATCGCGCGGTAGTTGAAGCGCAGGGCGCGCTCGGCGTTCCAGTGCTCGGAATGGCCGAAGAGCGGGTACTTGAGCGGATCCTCGCCGCCGAGGAGCGTCGCGCCGCGGTCGATGTGCAGATCGACGTTGTTCTTGAGGCGGAGCGTGTACGTCATGTACGCGCCGCCGCCCGGCACGAGGACGCGCCCGCCGCCCTTGGCGGAGCAGTCGTCGATCGCCTTCTGGATGGCGGCCGTGTTGTCCGATTTCCCATCCGGCCTCGCGCCGTAGCGCGTCACGTCATACTCCGCGGCCGTGGCACACAGCGCGGCAAACGCCATGACCCCAAACCGAAAACATCTTTTCATTGCTTGCTCCTTTTTGATCCAGCCAAGCCGCAAATTCCGGCCATTTTCGTCCTTCCCTGTTTTTGCCGTCATGCCATGAACCTGCGGAAGTTCGTCCATCTGAAAGCCTCTCGGATCGGAGCGGGCGAACTCCGCCGTGTCGGGATCTTCGAGATTGACGTATCCGTATCCGCCCAGGCACTTGCGAACAAGCGTCGTCTTGCCCGACTGTCTCGGTCCTGAAACGGTGACAATCGGATATTCGTCCATGACGCATCGCAGCGTCCCGCTCATCTGGCGTTCAATATACACGCGCTTTCTTCCTTGCAGTTGTAAGAGCGCCGTGTATTGTACCATTAAATGCCGTTATTTCCAAGTTCCAACTTGAAAATAACGGCATCTTCACAGTAGGGATTTGGCCGCTGGGCGTAGCATAATGAATCTGCGGGGACTGTCCCCGCAGATTCTTTCTGATACCATTGCATTACTGTGGCAATTTACTGTGGCGATCGCGTCTGACACTGTCGCCCCTAGACGTTACTTGCCCTCCAGCAGAAACACCGCAGTGGCATGTTTTGGCAGTTTCCATACGAAACGATCGGCATCCTCCGCAACGACCTTCTCCGTCGTGGTTTCGGTGATTTTGCGCATTTTGCGCGGAAGCGAAATCGAATAGTCGCCCGCCTCGCGCGTGTGGAGCATGAGCCAGGCGGAGTTGGCGGAGAGGACGACGTCGGAATCGGCATAGACGTGTACGCCCGCCGCCTTGTAGATGGTGCGCAGCTCGTCCGCGCTCTTCATCTTCAGCGTCTCGTACGTCTCGCCGCCGGTGAGACGCTTCACGCGCTCCCACGAAAGCGCGGTCTGGCTCGCGTAGGCGGGCGCGTGGAAGAATACGAGCGTGCGCCCCTGCTCCTTCAGTTTCAGCGCGAGCGCGTACTGCTCGTCTGAGAGGTACTGGCAGTCGAGGAACGCGACGACCTTCGCGCCGCCTTTCGCAACCGCGTCGAGGTCTTCGGCCAGATACCAGTCGAACGGCGCACCCGCGCGGTAGAACTCGCCCATCTGCTTCACGTACAGCTGTTGCGTGACCGTGCCGACGAACGCTCCGCCCTGCCCGGTGTAGAACCCGCTCTGCGGCTGCGATATGACGGCGACCTCGGAGTGGTGCGAACGGTCGTGCCGGAGCGCGACCTCCGACCACTTTCTCATGCGCCCCACGGCATCGACGATCTTGGGGTCGCGGAACGTGCCGCGCGTGAGATCCATGTACCAGAGCCCGGTGCCGTGCGTGACGGTCATGCCGAACTCGCGGTAGAGAAGCGCGAGCGACTCCTCCATCGTGGACGCGCCATAGCGGGAGGAAGGATGCTTCTTGAGCTTTTCGAGGTGCGTAATGTCGTCGCCCTCGTCGATGAAGAACTTGCCGTGCAGCGCCGCGCTTGCGAGATACTGGCGCGACGCGCCGTCCTCCCCCAGCCGCCGGCGGCGGTAGGTGTGAGGCGCGGAGAGCATGTCGAGGTTCTTCGAGAGGTACAACTTCGAGATGCCGCGATGGTCGTTCTCGCACACCCATTCGTCGTCCGACGCATAGCCGTAGAACGCGAGCGTGGACAAAGCCCCCTTCGATTCGTCCTTCACGATGCCGCAGTAGTAGTCGATCATGTCAGCCGTCACTTCGTTGCAGCACTCGAGGTAGTCCAGTACGCGGCGTCCCTTCGCGGGATCGCGCCAGCCGCCGTCGGTCTTGCCCCGCTCATCCTTGCCGGGCAGCGTGACGGTCTCGAATTCCGCCTTCGGGTCCTTGAAGGCGTCGCGCAGGCGCGCGACGTCGTTGCCGTACTTCCTGCGAAGGTAGCGGACGAACGCCTGGCGCATGGGTTCCGAGAGGTCGCCCCACGAACTGCCGGACCTTGCGGCCCCGCCCAGCATCACGTCCCAGCTGAAATGCTCGCCGCACGGACCGTTCGCCACGTGTATGCCCATTAGATGATCGCCGTAGCGGTCCATCAGATGGCGCACCGCCCGGCGATAGTACGGCGAAAGCTCCTCGCGGCATTTGAGCGACGCGAACGACTCGCGCGCGGGCGCGGCAGCACCGACGCCTTCGGCGCCCACGAAAGGAGCTTGTCGATGTGCGAATCCTGGTATTCCATCCCGAACGAGCCGTCCTTGCGCCAGTAGGGGTGCTTGTAGTGCGGGAACGAGCCGAACATCGCGAAGATGTCCATCCCCACGGCCGACAAGTCCCGCGAGTCCTTCTCCTGCGGCTCCCACTGCCAGAACATCATCGCCGGCACCGGTTTGCCATTGTGGTACAATCCCGGCGCGCCGTTCAGCTCGGCGACACGCCATCCACTAGGCGGCGTCTGCGCCGCCGCCGTGAACGCCAGCACTGCGGCGAGAACCATCGAAATCAATCCTGTCTTGTGGAGTAGGGCATTCCGCCTCGGTGTTTCCGGTGCGGAAGCCCCCTCTTCAAACCGTGCGTGCGGATTTCCCGCACACGGCTTCCCGTGTGAAACT
>CACZAK010000207.1:0-15242 GCA_902779075.1 uncultured bacterium
CGGGTTGAAGTCCGAACCGCCCTTGCCGCCGCCCATCGGGAGCGTGGTGAGCGAGTTCTTGAACACCTGCTCGAACGCGAGGAACTTCAGCACGCCCAGATTCACCGTGGGGTCGAAACGCAGGCCGCCCTTGTACGGACCGATCGCGCTGTTCATCTGGATGCGGTAGCCGCGGTTCACGCGGACGATGCCCTTGTCGTCCACCCACGGGACGCGGAAGATGATCACGCGCTCAGGCTCGACCATGCGCTCAAGAATGGCGTTGGCCTCGTACTGCGGGTTCTTCTTGAGAACCGGATCGAGGGTCGTCAGCACTTCATCGACGGCCTGGAGGAATTCCGGCTCATTACCATTGCGCGCAGCCGTTTCCTTCAGCACGCGCTCGACGTATTTGCTCATTTTGTTTCTCCTTGACGAGTGGCTATTCCACTTTGTAAATAGTTATTTAAGCAAATTTCGTGCCATTATGATTCATCACGCTTTCACCATAAAATTCTCAGTTATGCATCGCGGTTTTACACCTTGCGTAAAGCCATCGTAGTATACTTTACACATAATGTAAGGGAATTGCACACTACTCCACCGTCACCCCCACGCCGCCGACCTTCTTGACCGTAGCCGTGCCGTAGCCGACGCCATCCACCAGCACGCCCGTCACCTTCACCGTCGTCGCCTTCGGCTTGCCGCCCACGTCCGCATACGCCTTGAACGTGCCCTTGAACGTGCCGTCCTTTGCCTTGTACGTGAGCTTCAGCGCGGACGGATTTTCGCCCGCCTTCGCCGCGTCCACGGTGGTCGTGCCCTTCGTGTAGACAACCTTCCCCGCCTTCGGCAGCGTCCACTTCGCGCCGCCAGTCACGGAAAGGCCGTCTGGCAAGTACGGCAACACGGCCTTACCCAACACCGCCCCGAGTGCCGCCTCGTCGATTCTGAACGCAGCCCCTGCCTTCAGCGAACCTGGTTTCCCGACATTCACGTCCTCGCCAAGCCCAATCACTACCGGGAGGGCCGCGCTTGTCGCGGACACCGGCAGCCACACGTTGAATGCGAGCTTCGCCTTCTTCGACACCACCACCGGCACACAGCACCATTCCTCTCCCACGATCAGCTGCCCCTTCGCGCTCACCTTCGTGCCATCCGCGAGCGTACCCGCGACCTTCGCCTTGCCCTTCGCGGCAATCGTCACGGACAGCGTATGATAGGGAGGGACGCGCTCCGTCGCGTCCGGCCGCCACGCCACGTTCACCGGTCCCTTCCACTTGGCGAGCGCCGCCGCCGCCACGGACTTGTCCGCCGCATCCTTCGACGTGAACACGTTCCGCGAGCCGTAGATGACATACGCGCCATACGTGCCGCCCATGCCCTTCGCGCCGAGAATCACCTCGCAGGCGTCTCCGCCTACGAGCGGGATCGTGGTCGGGCCGTCACCCGCGATCTTCGACTTGCCCTTTTCGGCCGCCTTTAGGGGCTTCTTCTTGCCGTCCGTCCCGACCAGCGTCGCCTTCACGGCGGCGAGACCGGTCTTCTTGTTGGGCTTGCCCACCTTCACCTGGATTGTGCCCATGATCACGTTGCCGTTCGTGTTCACGACATAGCCGTAGTACTCGCTTGCCGCTGTCGTCGTCGCCGCCCCCGTCAACTCGCCGTAGAGGCGACAGACCGCCTTCCAGTATGCATAGAGGCGGTCGCCGGCCTGTACTATGGTCTCAGACGTCACGCGGCGGCCCGTGCCGTTCGGCCCGGTGTACCACCCCTCGAACGTCCAGCCATCGCGCGGCGCGGGCGTCGGCAATTCGCCGTATGCCTTGCCCACGACGAACCGGAGATTCGTCGTCACGCCGTCCGACGTCATGGGCACCGTCGCCATCTCGAACACCGTGTTCCACCACGCCGGGTCCGTGACGATCGGATCGTTGTAGTCGAACACGATGTTCGCGGAGTTGTCGATCCTCACGTTCCCCGGTGCGTCCTCGCGCACCCGCACGCGGTAGGTGATGTAGCCTTCGCCCTCAGGTACCGTGACGTTCGGACGCAATATGCCCGCGTCGGGATCGTCCGGCCACTGCTCGCCGTCGGTCTTGGACGGATCGACTATGCGCATGTACCAGGTTGCGGCGCCGGTCGCGGCGTCGAACTGGACTTCGGTGCGCACCCTGTACAGGCCGTTCGTCTGTTCCATCTCGCTCGAGGCAGACCCCAACGCGATCAGGTCGTAGGCGTTCAGGCCGTCGAGTCCGTTGTCGATCTGCCCGGCGATGGAGACCGTGCCCATCTCGAACGTGCTCCAGTCGAGGTATTGGCTGAGCTGGCTGTCCACGAACACCTCCTGCGCGGCGGCATCCGCATCCGCCTTGTTCTCGAAGTATACGGTGTAGTTCATCCAGTCGCCCGGCTTCACGCAGCGCCGCTCACCCTCGCCCTCGGGTCCGACCACCTCGTTCGGGTCAACCGATTTCTGGGTTCTGTCACCCTTCTCGTCCACCACCTCGGACTTCCTTTCCCCTTCCTTCTCTTCTTCCTTTTCTTCTTCTTCCTCCATCTCCTTGAGCGTGATCGTCTCTTCGCAGGAGCTGGTCAGGAGCCACGTGCCGAAGTCGGAATACGGCGCGAGCTGCACCGTGTACTTACCGGCCTTGGGATAGTTGTGCCAGTGCTGGCCGCCGGGATCGTAGCGGGGCGTCCAGCGCGAGAACAGCGACTTCTCGTCGCCGTACATCCACTTCAACTCCTTGAACGGGTAGTCCTTGACTGACCACCTTTCGCGCGAGACGCGCTTGGACATGCCTACGAACGACGTCACCTTGTTTATCGTCTTCGCCAGCCCGTCGCTCCAGCCGCTGTCGAGCCAGGCGGAGTATGCGGGCTCGGTCCAGTCCTCGAACCGGACGACGTAGCCGTCGTTCTCGTTGCCGGTCTCCTGCTCCCACAGGAATCCAGGCCTCGGCGCGTACCACCTGTAGCGGAAAATGTTGTAGATCGTTCCGGAGAATTTCGTGATCGTGATCCTCGACAGGAACTTCTTGAAGAACTCGTGGTCGAGGAGCGTCGCCTCGAGGATGTAGTTCAGCGAAGCGCCCATCTCGAACATAAGCGGCTCCTTCGACTTCTTCTCGACCTTGAACTGTGCGGCAGCCTCGAGGCCGGTCAGGACGTCCACGAACTGCGCCATCGTGAACTTCAACGCCAGCACGACCCCAACGCCGCCCTCGAACGACCCGGAGAACTCGTCCGAGACGTTCTCGATCCACTTGTCGATCTTGAATCCAGGCGCCGCGCAGGAGGCCGTCGGCATCCTTATGTCGTTCTCGACCGAAATGGTGAACGCGAGGTCGCCGTGGAACCTCAGGTTCATCCGCGCCGCACCGTTGACGCCGCCGAAGAGATACGGGCGGAACTGCAGCACCGGGCGTAACTTCGCGATGGGGACCCCCGCGATCACTATCGGCACCTCCGGGCCGGCGTCGACCTCTTGGACTTCTTCCTTCTTATTCTTATCCTTTTTCTTCTTCAGGTACTTGGAAAGGTCCAGTTCGCACTTGTCCGTCCTCTTCTCGAGACCCACCCCAAACGATCCGTTGGCCTGGAGATACGGCGTGACGTCCACATGCATCGTGTACGTGAAGCGCCACACGTTGTTGGTGTATATCTTCGTGCGGTAGGGCACCCACTCGTTGCCGCTGTACATATTGTAGAAGCTGTCCGGCTCGTCGTATGTCGGGACTGTGATTTCGCGCTCGATCTTCGCGGTTTCCGTCGAGAAACGCCCCGCAAGGCAGTCTTCTCCGACCTTGCACCCGAGCGACAGGTTGACATCGCCGATCAGCTTGCCGCCCTTGTTGAGATGCGAAGCGGTCTTCTTCGCGAGCTCGCCCAGTCCGCTTACCGCCGCCGCCGCCGCGTCGCTGATGGCGCCTTTAAAGTTATTCGCGTACTTGACCTTGAACGCCACGGACTCCTGTTCCTCCTCCGGCGTCACCTCCAAGGCATCGGACGTGCTGACTCCGATCTGCTTGAACACGGCACTGAGCCCTTCGCCCTCCGTCGTGCACGTGACCACCCCGTCGGTACCGGTCGTGTGCGAGACGATCCTGCGGATGCCGCTCGTGACGTTGCCGGTCTTCTCGTCTATGTAGCCGACCATCACGACAGCTCCGTCGAGCGGAATCGCCGCCTCGCCCTTGAGCCGCATGACAGTGCCCTCGGCCGCGCCGTTCGGGTCGAAGTCCACGAACTCCAGCGTCCCCGCGTTGTGGCGGTTCGCCACCGAAAGGATGATCGCGTTGTCCTGGTATTCCGTCTCGATCGGCGCCAGCAGGCTGAACGCCTCGCGCACCACGCATATCTCGCTCGTCCCGTCGGCCCTCGTGACGGTCAGCTTGACCGTGAACCGGTTCTCATCCGCCGTCCTGGTGAATTCATGCGACACGACAGGGGCGGCGGTGACGATGGTTGCACTTCCGTCGCCGAAGTCCCAGGCGTAGGACACGTCGTTCGTCGACGGCTCGCGGACGCAGAACGTCGCCTCGAAGGACGCGCCCGCCTCCACGAACGCCCTGGCGGACGTCGCCCCGAAGATCGGCGCGGCCTGCGCGGCGATGTCGAGCTTGTTCTCGCCGGCCGCGACCGTCAGCGCGATGCGGGAGAACTTTCCGCCGCCGGAGTATTTCACTTCGCATTCGCCCGGCGTGACGCCGTCTGCGGAATACGTGCCGTTCGTGTCGACCCCGACGGTCGTCGTCTCACCGTCCGCCAGCGACAGCACCGACACGATACCGCCGTCCACGGGAGCGCCGCCGAGCGTCACCGTGCCCGCAATGCTCGCGAGCGCCGGCATTTCGAGGTCGACTCTGACGTCGACGTTCGTCACGTTCACCGCGACGTTCGTCTTTATCGCCGCACCGTACACGCCGATCGCCTCGGCCAGGACGTCGTATGTGCCGTCGCCGATGCCCTCGAACGAATACGCGCCGAAGCCGTCCGTCTCGGTCGTCTCGCCTATCATCATGTCCCCTTCGCGCAGCACGACATGCCCGTACTGCACCGGGGTGCCGTCGGAGCCGACGACGTAGCCGTGTATCCTCGTCGGCGGCAACGCCAGGACTTCGACGCCGTTGACATCCTTCTGGCCAGAGACCTCGACGGTCGCCGTGGAAACCACCCGCGCCCTGCCGGACGCCGTGAAGCCGTAGAGTCCGTCCGGCAGCAGACCGAACTGGAAGTATCCGTTTGCGTCGGTCGTTGTGCTGAATGCGCGCCTATTGGCGGTTCCCGCCGACGCCTCGGTGTTCGTCGCCACCAATACGAGCGCGATTCCCTCCAGCGGCTCGCGGGTGCGCGAGTCGAGACACCATCCGCTGACGCCCGCCACCGGGTTGCCGTTGCGCACATTGAGCGCCGAGTAGTAGATTTCGTCACCGTTCCAGACGGTGCGGCCGCGCAGGTTGAGGCGCGTGGCCATCGCCGCCACGTCGTCCTTCGTCTTGATCCACTTCCTGAGCTCGAGATTGTAGTCGCCCACCGGCTTGAACTTGAACGGCAGGCGGCCCGTGTCGCCCGGCTTCAGGATGCCCGCCGGATGCGTCGAGCCGATGCCCGCCACGACGACGGCGTTGGAGGTCAGCGTCTCCGCGTCGTACGCCCCCAGCATCGTCGTCGTGTCGCCCTTGCCGCGCTTCACGATGAACATCGGCACGTTCATCTGCGTGTCGCCCGTGTTCTCATAGACCACGTAGCCCGTATAGATGCGGTTGTCGCGCGTGCGCTCCGGCAGTTCCAGCTTCGCCTCGAGGACCGGCCCCTTCGCCACCTTGTTGATGTACACCGCGTCGCGGAGAACCTTGCCGCCCGCCGACACGTCGTAGTACCGGTCTGCCGCGATGTTCTGCACTTCGAAGACCGCGTACACGGTCGCGGCGTCGATCACGGTCGCGCTCTTCGCCTTGATGTTGCCGAGCTTGAACTCGCTCGCCGCCGTAAGCCCCGCGCCCGTGAACGTGAAGCCCATGTCGCCCACGTTCGCCGCAATCTCGGGATAGACCGACCACAGCTGCGTCGTCAGCTTCTCGACCTTGACCGTCACCGTCGCGGACGAAATCCCCGTGTTCTCGACGGCAAGGTACATCGTCTCGCCCGCCGCGCGCGCCGGCACCACGAGCACGGCCGTTGTCGTGCCCTGCGCGAACGACGCCGCGTCGTTCATCACCACCGTCGGCATGTGTCCGTTCGCGACCATCGCCCGGATCGCCGCCGCGTTCGCGCCCGTGACCGTCACCACGCCGCCCTCGGCCGGCAGATCGATCAACGCCCACCCCTTCGTCGTTCCGGCCGGGATGGTCACGCTTGTCGAGGACGAAGTGGTCAGACCCGGCAGCGTCACCTCGACCGTATTTTCCGTCCACATCGAATTCCTCTGGAGGTTCTGCTCGAACACGTCGCGGTTCGGGTTCACGTCGATGCCCACGTACCAGTTGCCGGCCGGAGCGGCGGGCATCGTTACGCGCGCGGTGAACGTGGCGACGGCGTTCGTTTCAAGGCTGTAGCTCTGCGTCACCGTGCCAGCCACCATCGTGCCGCCGTTCGCGGCGGACTTGATGCGCACCACGTCGCGGATCGACCCCGTCGCCGCCGCGTCTCCCGCGTTCTTCACCGTGTAGGTGACGGCCAGCGTCTCGCCCGGCGCTATGGCAATTGGGAATTGGGAATTGGCAACATTGGCAACAATGGCAACATTTTCAACCTCCAGGTTCATCACAGGACGCTCCGTCGTGCCCGGCACCTCGTAGATGCCGATGTCGGGATAGATTCCCTCCGCGTTCGGCTTGCCCGTGTTCTCGACGAACCTCACATCCATGCGCGGCTGGCCCCAGTAGTCCAGCTCTGGCGCGACGTCGCCATACGCCGCGTCCACGCACGGCGAACTCGCGGAAATCCGGAAGTCCCCGTTCGCCGCATCGAGGAAGAGCGGATCAGCCTCGATGTTGTCGACGTTGTAGGTGTTCCACGATTTCCCGCCATTCTTATAACGTGTGTTCTCGCCGCCGGGAGTCCAGAGGCAGCTCCGCGTGGAAAAGACGGCGTTACCGTCGCCCGAGATGCCGTATTCCGAGTTGAACGCGGAAATGCAGTTCGTTATGTACATGTACGACGTGTGCGAGAAGAAACCGATACGGTTGCCGTATGCGACGCAGTTCACGGCCACAACACCCCTTTCCACAGAGACAAGTCCGCGGTCGCAGTCGGTAAAGACGCAGTTCTCCAACCGTCCGCAGCCGAAATATCCGTCCATCGCCGAATGGCTGAACTCGCAACCGTAAAGGGTGCTGGCCCGGCCAAAGCTCATCAGACACGCTGTAGCGCCAAAGCTGTTTACGGCTTGCCCATACAGGAACTTCGCGTAGGTCGCGTGAACGGTTGCTTTCCCTGAATAAACATACACGCCCCCGCATTCGCTGGGATACGGTTCGGAGCGGTTGCCGTCGCCGTTCGTGTCGCCGCCCCACGAGTCGTCGCGGATCGATGTGAACACCACGGGATTGGCGAGCGTGCCGTTGACCACAAGCGAGCCCGAATCAAGAGCAACTGCGCTGAATCTCGTACACCCTGCCGCCGACCCATGTCGTGTCGTTCGTGATCGTGCCATCAACGATGATGCTGCGCACGACTCCCGGAACTTCCTCGGGTTCGCTGACAGCGCGGTTTAGGTCATTCGCGACAAGCTGCCATCTCCGCCCATCCCATGTTTGGTACGGCCAGCGGGCGGGACGGTAGTCGGAATCGGCGCCGGGATATTCCCATCCGCGGCTTCCTTCCTTGATGCGGACGGTCAGCGTCACGGGCGTTCCCGCGAAGACGTGCGGTACGTCGTTCGTCGGCGCGTGGCCGCGGAAGAACACGATCTCAAGCGACGAGCAGCCGTCGAAGAGGTAGTCGCCGAACTCGCGGCAGCCGCTTGGAATGGTCACGCTGCCGAGCGAAGTGCAGCCCGCGAACGCGCGGTCCCAAAGCGAAACCACCTCCGTACCGATGTAAAGGTTGGTGAGCGTGGTGACGCCCTCAAACGCATTGTTCGCGACCATCCAGACGTTCGACGAAATCTCGTAAGAGGCGGGGACATCGCCCTTCACGCGCAAGAACACGTGGCCGAGAATGACTTCCTCGAAACCGCCGCCCGCCGGCGCCGCGTCATACCACGCCGTACCGGCAAAGGCGTCCGTGCGGATAACGCGCACGTTCTCGCCGCCCGTGACGGTCGCCAGCTTCGAGCATCCCTCGAAGGCGGACACGCCGATCGTCGTGACGGACGCCGGGAGATCGATCGCCTTAAGCGAGGCGCAGCCCTTGAACGACGCCGCACCGATCTCCTCGATGCCCTCCGCCAGCTCGAGCGATGCGAGCGACGAGCAGCCCTCGAACGCACTCTCGCCAAGTGCGGAAACTTTCCCGAAGTCTGCGGTGGCAAGCGCTGCGCAACCCTTGAAGGCATTCGTGGCGATGGAAACGGTGTCGCCGGCCGTGAAAGTCCCAAGGGTCGTGCAGCCCTCAAACGCGGACGCGCCGACCGTTGCGCCACCGCCGGCCGTGAAAGTATTAAGCGCCGTACTACCCGCGAACGCGGACGCGCCGATTGTGGCGCCGCCGCCGATGGAAACGGTCTTCAGCGCCGCGAACTCCTTGAACGACTCGGCGGCAATCGTGGCCGAACCGCCGACGGCGAGATTCGTAAGCGCCGCGCAGTCCTTGAACGAAGTCGCGGCGATTGTCACGCCGCCGCCGATGGTGGCCGTCGCGAGCGCAGTGCATCCCTCAAACGCGCCTGCGCCGATGTTGACTGCGTTCTCGCCCTCGATTGTCAGCGAGGCAATCGTCGTCTGCCCCTTGAACGCATTCACGCCGATGCCGGTGGCGTTGGCGGGGATGACGAGCGCGGCAGGCAGCGGGCCTCGGAAGCCAGTCACGACCAGGCCGGACCATGTGAAGCGGAAGGTCGTGCGTAGCGTGCCCTCGAAGGCGTCCGCCGCAACGGTCACGCCGTCTTCAAGCCCGAACACGTCGTCGAGCTTCGTGCAGTCCTTGAACGCGCCCGCGCCGATGGAGACAAGCGAATCGGGCAGGTACACGGTCTCAAGCGATGTCGCGCCCGCGAACGCGCCGTCCGCGATCACCTTCACGCCGTAGGGCACGTCCACAGTTGCGGGAACCGTCCCCTTCCAGCCCACGAGCACGCCGCACACCACGACCGGGCCGTTCGGCGCGGCGTTCCAGATACCGGAGTCGCGGAAGGCGCCCGCGCCGCACGCCGTCACGTTCGCGCCGCCCGTCACCGTCTTAAGCGACGTCGCGCCCTTGAAGAGATCCGCGCCGAATGCCGTCACCGTCGCCGGAATCGCGAGCGTCGCCGGGAGGTCGCCCGTGTAGCCCTTCAGCACGCCGTCCTCGATCGTAAGCGTGTACGGCGGCGGAAGCTCCGTCCACTGCGCCGTAAAGGTCACGTTGCTTGCCGGAACGCTCCCTAGTAGCGCGGGCTGCCAGCCCGCGAAGGTGTGGCCTTCGCGCGTCACCGTCGGCGCAGTGATCGTTGCGCCGTACGTCATGTTGCTGCTCCAGCCGCCCGTTCCGCCGTTCGCGTCGAACGTGACCATGTAGTTGTTCGCGAGCCATGTAGCGTAAAGATCAACCGTCGCGTCGGATACTTCAGTCAAGTTGCTCACCACGGCACCGTCGGCGAATGTCGCCGCACCCGTCTCGTTCGTTGCCCATCCGCCAAAGGCGTAGCCCGTGCGCACGAAGGCGTTCGACGTGAGAGCCTGGGCCACGTCAAATTCAAACTCCTGCGTGGTTACGGCGGCGTCGCCGGAATGTCCGGAGTGGAAGGCAACGGAATATGCGTTCGCGATCCAGTGCGCGAAGAGCGACCTCGCGCCGGTGATAGCCGTGTCGTCAGACACCTTCGTGCCGTTCTCGGCAGCCGTCCACCAGCCGTCAAAGGCGTAGCCCATCCTTGTGGGCAGCGGCAACGCGCCCACCAGCGTACCATGCGTCACGTTCGTAGCGGACGTTCCCTCGCCGCCGCAGAGGTCGAGCGCAACGTCGTAGGAGTTGAGAGACCACTGCGCCGTGAACGTCACATTGTTCGCCGGAACGTTCCCTAGTAGAGCGGGCTGCCAGCCCGCGAAGGTGTAGCCTTCGCGCGTAACCGTCGGCGCATTGATCTCCGTGCCAAATTCCATCTCGCGGCTCCAACCGCCCTCGCCGCCGTTCGCGTCGAACGTCACGGCGTATGAGTTGACCGTCCACTGCGCCGTGAACGTCACATTGCTCGCCGGAACGTTCACTAGTAGCGCGGGCTGCCAGCCCGCGAAGGTGTGACCTTCGCGCGTCACCGTCGGCGCGGCGATCTCCGTGCCATATTCCATCTCGCGGCTCCAACCGCCCTCGCCGCCGTTCGCATCGAACGTCACTAGGTACGAGTTGGCCGTCCACTGCGCCGTATAGGTGGCGTTGCTTGCCGGCACCGTCGCGGGCACGGCGGGCGTCCAGCCGCCGAACGTGTAGCCGATGCGCGTCACCGTCGGCGCGGCGAGCGTTGCGCCGTACGTCAAGTTGCTGCTCCAGCCGCCCTCCCCGCCGTTCGGGTCGAACGTCACGCGGTAGGCATTGACGAGCCATGTGGCATAGAGATCAACCGTTGCGCCCGAAACGACCGCCAGGTTGCTCACCACCGCGCCGTCGGCGAATATCGCCGCGCCGGTCGCGTTCGTGGCCCATCCGTCAAAGGCGTAGCCCGCACGCACGAAGGCGTTCGACATGAGCGCCTGAACCGCGTCAACCTCGAAAGCCTGCGTTGCGGTCGTATCGTCATATCCCGAATGGAACACCACCGTATAGGCGTTCGCGAGCCAGTGCGCGAAGAGCGACGTGGCACCGGTGATCGCCGTGTCGTCGGCCACCCTCTCACCCCCCTCGGCAGCCGTCCACCAGCCGTCGAAGGCGTAACCCTGTCTCGTGGGCAGCGGCAGCGCGCCTACGAGCGTGCCATACGCCACGTTCGCGATGGAATCTCCCTCGCCGCCGCAAAGGTTGAGCGAGACGTCGTAGGAATTGACCGTCCACTGTGCCGTGAACGTCACATTGCTTGCCGGAACGTTCCCTAGTAGCGCGGGCTGCCAGCCCGCGAAGGTGTAGCCAACGCGCGTCACTACGGGCGCGGTAAGCGCCGCGCCGTACGCCAAGTTGTCGCTCCAGCCGCCCGTTCCGCCGTTCGCGTCGAACGTGATTGTGTAGGTGTTGACCGTCCACTGCGCCGTGAACGTCACATTGCTCGCCGGAACGTTCCCTAGTAGCGCGGGCTGCCAGCCCGCGAAGGTGTGGCCCTCGCGCGCCACCGTCGGCGCGGCGAGCGCGACGCCGTACGTCAAGTTGCTGCTCCAGCCGCCATCACCGCCGGCCGCGTCGAACGTGACGGCGTAGGTGTTGACCGTCCACTGCGCCGTGAACGTCACATTGCTCGCGGGAACCGTCTCGGCGACGGCGGGACTCCAGCCCGCAAAGGTGTGGCCCTCGCGCGTCACCGTCGGCGCGGCAATCGTTGCGCCGTAAGTCAAGTTGCTGCTCCAACCGCCCTCGCCGCCAGCCGCGTCAAACGTGACTGCGTAGGAATTGACCGTCCACTGCGCCGTATATGTGGTGTCGGTCGCGGGTACCGTCGCCGGCACTTCCGGCGTCCAGCCGCCAAACGTGTAGCCCTCGCGCGTCACCGTCGGCGCGGCGAGCGTTGCGCCGCAAGTCAGGTTGCTGCTCCAGCCGCCCTCGCCGCCGGCCGCGTCGAACGTGACGACGCACGAGGACGTGACGCCGCCATCGGCGAAGCAGCCCATGCCGGCCTCAAGACACGGTGAAGTTGAGTAGAGGTGGAAGTCGCCGCCCGCCGCGTCCACGAACTGCGGATCGGACGCGATGTTGCCGTCACCGGACGGAAGCGGCGTCGTGCAGGAGTACGTGAACTGCACGCCGTTCGTCGACGGCTCGTAGTTGGCCGTGGAAGCGTCCGCCGTGGCGGTGTTGCCCCAGACGATCGAGTGGTCAGCCGTCGACATGCCGTCCATGCCGCCTCCGACCAAAGCGGTGTTGCCGTAAACCGTGCAGCGGTCGAGCGTAGAGCGGTAGACGACGCCGGTTTCGCCGGAGGTGTTGCCGTAGATGAGGCTCCGCGTCACGTTGCAGAATCCGACGGCCGCGCCGTGGCGGGTCGCCGTGTTGCCGTAGATCTGGCAGTTGTCGACGTCCGCACCGTAGATTGTGCAGCGCCAGCTGGCGCAGCCCGTGACGACGCAGTCCTTCAGGTTTACGCCGTATGACGCCGTGCCGGCATAATCCGCGTCCCCGCCGTTGCGCAAGGTAAAGCCGACGAAGGTGAACTCCTTGGAACAGTGGTAGTCGTCCACGCAGATGTTTGTGCTGCCGCCGTCGATGATCGTCTCCGCCGCGCTTCCCGTCGCGCGGAACGTCACGGGGTCGGGCATCCCGCCGCCCCACACGCGAACCGGCGCGTAGGTGCCCGGCGCGACGAACACAGTTTCACCTCCGCCGATCCACGATTCCGCCTGCTGCAGGGTCTTGAACGGCGACTCGGCCGTTCCCGTTCCGTTCGTCGTGCCGTTGACGGCGTCGACGTAAAGCTTGGCGCCCACGGTGACTTCCCACTCGGCGTAGACCTGTCCGTTTGTCCAGAGCGCGTCGGCCACTTCGCAGACGAGCGAATGTCTCCCGCGGTCGGCGTCGGTCGGGGCGTAGGTCCAGTTCGCCCCGGCGGTCGAGACGAGCGCGTCGTCGAGATACCAGCTGTAGCTGAGCGCCGCGCTTTCGGGGTCGTGCGCCGTAACCGTGAACTCCTGGCTGTCGCCCCTTCGTCAGGCGTGACCGCGTCGATGACGGGACGCTTGTTCGCGTTCACGTTCACGGTGAGCGCAAAGGTCTTCCAGGCGGTGTCGCCGTTCGCGTCGTCCGTCACAAGCACCGAGACCAGATACTCTCCCGCGTCGTCCTCGATTCCGGAGAGAAGCCCGCCCTCCGAGAGCGCGAGGTGGCTTTCGTTCGGGAGGCACGTGATCACATAGTCGTCCGCGTTGGAGAAGTCGCCTTCCGCCCTGTAGAGCGTATTCACGGTGTCCGCCGACCCATTGGAGTAGGCCACATACGCTCCTACCTCGTTGGAGCCGTAGGCGAGACGGACGGTGTTGTCGGAATTGAGCGTCGCGGAGAACTCGACGGTTTTCCCGTGGCACGTGCCCTTCCAGACGATCGTCACATGGTCCGCCTGACTGTCGACGCGAAATTCCGAAGTCTCGACATAATAGTAGGAAGAGTAAGGACCTTCGTTGACGACAATCTTCGGCTCTTCGTCGATGGCCCAGGTGGACCACGAAAGGGACACTCCTGTGCCAACGCCGAAATAGAGCGCGCCAAAGCTCGAAAGACGCACCTTGTCGTATTGCTCGCCGAACCACGTGAACGAGAACGGGAGAGTAACGATGGGGTTGTGTTGGTAGGATGTGTCCTTCTCCGGCCAGTCGTCGCCGACCACGACACCCACGTCGCCGTTGAAGGTGCTGCCCTCGCCACGTGTGACCACCGTATACGGCAGGCTCCACGTCGCCGTGCCCACGTTGCCGGAACATTCGAGCTGCACCGAATACGGGACGGCCTCCGTCGCGGCGGGAAGCGACGCCGTTTCGATCTTGAGGTCCGCGTAAGACGTCACGGCGATGGGCCCGCACTTCTCGCTTTCGCCGTAGGTGGCGTTGTAGGACGAGACCCAGTAGAAATAGTCCGTGCCGCCAGTCGTGGCGAGGTCGAGGTAGGAAGTAGCGGTCGTCGTGCCGATGAGCTCCGCGGCGGCGACATTGTTGGCGGTTCCGCGGTAGATGCGGTACTCCGCCGCATTCGGCACGGCCTCCCACGTGAACGGAATGCCCTTCGCGGCCTTGGCGCTCGTGCCGGTCGCAACAGGCGCGGCGGGCTTGGCCGTCACGATGCCGCCCTCGTAGCAGCCGTAGTCCACGACGCCGCCCTTGATGCGGCGCTCGCCCGCGAGGTCGAGCGCGTGCGAGAAGTCGAAACCGAGCACCTCGCCGCCCGCGTCAATGGCGGGCGAGCCCGCGATCAGGCGGTAGTCTCCGTTCGCGGCGTCCACGAACCACGGATCGACGCCGATCAGGTTGGTGGAATACACCACGTTCGAGCTTACGTCGGAACTTAGATTCCGGTCTCGAGACTCGTAGACGTCATACGTGTCGCTGCCGCCGTTGGACTTGTTGCCGGTGATGATGTTGTTGAAGAGGTAGCAGGATTCGGCGCCGCTGACGTTGCTGTTCAAGCGTATGTTTCCGACGATGGTGGAGTTGTAGACTTTGCAGTGATAGAGGCCGCCTGCATAGCCGCTCCATTCGTTTGTATTGGAGTTGCCCGTGATCAGGCAGCTCACGACCGTCGCATTGGCCACGCCGCCGGCCGACCGGGTGGAGACGCAGTTCGAGACGACGCAGTTCTCTATCGTGCCGCCGGTGACGCCGCCCGCGTAGTCGTACCAGCTTGATTGCGGATGGGAGCCGTTGATCACGGCGACGTCCTTGAGCGTCGCGTTGGAGCCGAGGCGGACGCAGTAGTTCGTGCCACCGCCGTCGATAAAGGTCTTGTCCGGGCCCTTGCCGAGGAGCGTGACCTTGGGCGATTCCATGAGAGCGAACGGCTCGTACGTGCCTTCCGCGAGGCGGATCGTCTCGCCGTCGATCGCGAGCGCGGCGGCGGCAGCGATGGTCTTCTTCGGCGCGGCGGCGGTGCCGTCGCCCGAGTCGTCCGTCTCGGTCGGATTCACCCAGAACTCCCTGTATTCGAAGAGCGCCTCGACCTCGTAGTCAACCCCGTTCGTCACCCAGCCCAGGAACGCACGGTCGGTGAGCGGCTTGACCATGACGACGGCCGTTCCGCCGGCCGCCACGATCTGTAGTTCGGATCCATCCGAGAAGATGCCGCGCACGGGATCGGTAAATGCATGGACGATGAAGCCCTCGACGCCCGGGCCCTTGTACGCGCCCGTGTTGTTCGCGGGATTGTCCGCGTCGATGCACGCGGAGCCGACGCGCAGACGCAGGTCGCCGCCCGCGAGCGAGACGAACGTCGGCTGCGCCTCGTAGTTGCCGGGGCCGAGCTTCGTCATCGCGGGGATCGTGCAGGAGTTCGTGACCGCG
>CACZAK010000207.1:15261-18222 GCA_902779075.1 uncultured bacterium
GCGTCAGCGTGCAGTCCTCGCCGACGGCACGGGCCGAGCTGTTCTCGGTGGAGGGGACGTTGATCGTGTTGCCGGCGATGGTGGAATCGACGATGTCGGACTGGAGGCAGTGGAACTTGCCGGTGCCGCCGGTCACGTAGCAGCGCACGAGCGAGCAGCAGCGGATGGCGCCGTCGTAGCTGTTGGCGCTGTCGTAGTTCTGGATCTCGCAGTCCACCAGGTCGCAGCCGTAGAAGGTGATGCCGTCGAAGGTGAAGCCCTGGAACGTCGTGTGGTTGTCGTATTTGCCGTGGATGTAGCCCTTCTTCTGGAAGACGAACTTCGTGTCGGCGGCGCTGCCGGTGGAGCGGAACGTCACGCCGCCCGCGACGCCAATCTGCGTGCTGTCGGACGGACCCCAGACGTAGGTGCCGGGCGCGACGAAGACCGTGTCGCCCCGCTGCAGGCCGCCCGTGTGCGGGATCGGCCACGGATGATCCGCCGAGCCGTCGGCGGTGCCGGGATCGGCGGCGGCGTCCACGTGCCAGTCGCGGCGGATGTTGACCTTCCACGTGACGGTGTTCGTCCAGCACTCGTCGGAGACGGTGCATCGGAGAAGAGGCTGGTAGTCCGAATTCTGCATCGCGTAGCGCGCCTGCGTCGCCTCGAAGACGAGGTTCGTCTCCGTGCCGACGGTCTCGGGCGTCGAATAGTAGGAGTTGCCTCTGGACAGGAACTCCCACTTCACGTCGAAGGGATCGCCCGCCTCGTCCGTGACGGCCACGTTGAAGGTAGCGGTGTCGCCGAGGTTGAGAAAGATCACCGCGTTCGTGTCGGCGGGCGTGAAGGCGTCGATCACCGGCGGACGGTTCGGGTTGCGAACGATCGAGAAGCTGTAGAAATTAGTGGCGATGTCCACGTAGTTCGTGCGGGCGCGGACGGCGAACCTGACATCGCAGGCCTCGCTCAGCGTGCCGGAGAGGACAGAGCCGTAGATGCCCTTGTCGGAATCCCAGTAGTAGTTCTCGCGGAGCTGCAGGCCGGCGGGAAGACCGTAGGTTTCGAAGACGATGTCCGTCGTCGGGATGCCGTCGGTCACCTCGCCGACGTAGGTGTAGTCGCCGCATTCGGAAAATCCCACGCCGATCGTGCGATCGCTGTTGAACGTGTTGCCGTCCTGCCGGTAGGCGTAGCGGATCGTGCCATCGCTCTTGAGCGTGACGCGCGCGGCCCACGTGCCGGTGCCGGTGGAGAACGACTCGAAACGGAACGACACCTCGTTCGCGACGCTCGCGTCCACATATCCTTCCACGTTGGACGTGTCGCACCAGAACGGCGCGACGCCCGTGTAGTAGTAGAGGTCGGAATTGTAGGGATAGGTTTGGTCAACGCTGGCGTTCTTGAAGAACAGGAACCCATGCGTGCCGACATAGACCTTGTCGTATGTCTTGCCGCCGAACGGGAACGCGAACGGCAGGTCGTATTCGACGTTGCCGGAGCTCTTCTGTCCATCCCAGAGGGGCGTCTCGTTCGCCGAGACCTGGTAGGAGCACGCGGCGGTCGTCCAGGAGGCGTGGAGCTCCCGCCATTGGTAGGAGGACTGGTCGCCGCCCTCGACGAAGAGGGTCTGGTTGTATGGCACACCCTCCATGCCGTCCGGCAGCGTGGCGGGCGTGATGGCGAGGCCGTCCCCTCGCGCCGGAAGGATCGCGCTCGCCGCGATCAACAGCGGAAACGCCGCGCCTCTCGCGGCCTTCGCGATTCCGGAAAGCGGGGAAACTAGGGTTTTACCCCCCATGCCGATTTTACGAATTATCGTACTCATGTTTGGGCTCCTTTTTATCATCATCCATGCCACCCGCCTGCCGGCGAAACTCCCATTCCGCCGCCCTGCCGCTGGCACTGCCTTCTCCAAGCAAAGTGAAGTTTACCAAATCCCCCTTGCCCATGGCAAGAGGGAAATTTTATAATTGCAGATTGAGGTGAAGTTTGAACGGGCTGGCAGCCCGTTCTACTAGGCGTAGTACAACGCGCTCACCTATTGCGATATGTGAAGTGGCGGATGGGAGGCGTGAGATTACGGCGCGGAACAAAACGGATTCATTTTAAAAGCATCTCGTATTGGAGAATAACAAATATCTCGCGTTAGATTTCTGTACTTTCAAGATAACAGGCATCGCGGCAGAAATCTATCCTGTTATTCCACACCTTTGTGCTGTCTACCGTCGGGTCGATGTCCCATGCCAGATTTCCGTTCTCATCAACAAACACCCGATTGAAGTCTTCCGGTGCAGCCACTTTCTGGAAGATCGACCCCTTCGACAATTTTGTTGAACAGTCCAGCATCCGCCGTTCGCCGTTGTCAAAGGTGAGAATAAGCCTATATCCCTCATGGGGTTCGGCAACGCAGATGCGCCGCCGTCCAGTCGAAAAATAGCGGGCCGTCTTTTCGTCCATACCCATGGCGATGTAATCTGTGTATGATCGTGCCATACCGATGTTCACCTCAAAGGTTCAATTGCGAAAAGTTCCTTCTGCTGCGCCGCCAACGACCAATTCTCCATCAGTTCGTCACGATGAAGTACAGCCCACCCAAGTATCAACTTCTTCTGACGAGGAGGTAAATCTCCCTCAATAGGCTCGGCATCGTCAATCCGCACAAGCATCTCCTCTCCGCCATATTCCACATGAAAATGCGGAGGATTGTGATCATCCCAGTTGATGAACACTTTCAATCCTCTAAACATTGAAATTGTCGGCATTGCTTTTCCTCTTGGAACATGCTACATAGCGGCGCTGGTAATCTATCTGTCGTGCCCATGGGGAGCAAGACGCATACAATTATACCCCATTTCCCCGCTGGGTTCAAGCGGCGATTTCAAAACACGCTTATCCCGACTTTTTCGGGATGAGTTATCCCGAAATTGCGTCGCACCCCTGAAAACATTGGCTCAAAAATATTTTCAGTGGGGTCAAAAACTG
>CACZAK010000208.1 GCA_902779075.1 uncultured bacterium
AACCATGACCGTCACGATGTCGCCAGGCTTGTAGTCCGCCGCATTCTTGGACACGGGCAGCGCATACCCTTTCCGCTTGAAATAACATTGCAGGTTCGGCACGCGCCTGTGGTCGATGTTCGCGTCAGGGGCTTTGAGTCCCCACATTCGAGGATACTTCGAGAAGTTGGCCTTCATATCTTCATGCACAAGTTTCTGCAAGTCGATCTTGCGGGCGTCGCGCAACGCCCTGATGATGACATCCGTGCAGACGCCGCTCTCCCTCGACACGTCGCCGCCCGGATAGCAAATTATCCTGTAAGTCGGATCATATCCCACGGTGACGCCAATCTGACGCCGCGCCGCAGCCACGACATCGGTTTTGACTCGAACGGAAATCAGCTCATTGATGCGCCACTTGTACTTCTCTATCGGACTCATGATGCAACCGACTTGGACGCCAGCAGCAATCGAAGGTGAAACAAGTCGGCCTTTCGCCGTTTGCCTTTTATCGTCCATTCCAAATGTTTGAAGATGCGTTCAAGGGAAGCATTCTCGCCTTCGCCATATTCGACATTCTCAAAACAGGCAGATGGGCAAAAGTCCGTCATTCGATCATGCCATTCTACCGGCACCCAATCCGACGGATCGCCCAACGCCTTTGGAAGAATCCGCATTTTCATGCTTCTGTCCGCGTGTCCACTGGCAGGATCCTGCAAATCGGGATGAAGCCTTATGCATACATTATCACCAAGTATGTTACCATCTGCATCGATATATCTCCCATTCACCCAATACCTGTTCCCGAGCGGCACCACCTCCCATTGATAGCACAACCAACATTGACAAGGCTGACTTTTCGTCCTAACGACTTCCACCTTGTCACCTTTTCTCCAAAGAGTCTTTTCTGGGCGGCATCTGACTGTTGCAAACCTTGGCAGTTTCAACTTTTCCGCGCTGATGCAGTACCGACAAAGGATGGATTCATCAAGAGCGACGTCGAGACCGAGTTCACGAAGAGTCGCGCATCCTTTGCGATACTCCACAATAAAGCTTCGCGGTTCCCATTCGCTAGTCGGGTAATGTGTCGTCTTCCCGCACTTCTTGCACACATGGGTGTAGTCCTCGAGCTTTGGCGGCGCAAGTTTCGCTTCAACCGCCCCCGCAAGCGCGAGGGATAAAAAGAAAATTGCCTTTGTCAGTTTCCGCATGGTTCACCTGCTCCTTTCGTCCGCCGCCGCAGGGCGCGTTCCGCCCGCCGGCGCACCACGCATTGAGCCGCATTCGATGCTCGCTTTGCCTGGTGGATACGCTGTCGTGTGCCCCACATGGTGAACAGTCACTGCAAAACCATTGCTACCAGACAGTGCGCACCGGATATTGCGGCATGACACCATCGCTCGTGACGATGACCATGTTTCCCGTCAGCGCGTGTGCGATTAGAATCCGATCAAACGGATCGCCATGAATTTTAGGGAGGACCTTGATGCTCTCAATAGCGGCGGAAGAAAGACCTAAGACTTTGATGTCCCGCTCTTTACACGAGGATTCCAATTCCGGAATGGTCATGCGGAACTGGAGCTTGCCGATGCTTTGCTTTATGGCGATTTCCCAAAACGACACGATGCTGACCGACAAATCGCTTTCATCACGAAACCCGCCAAGCGGACGCCTGACCGTCTTGCGCCTCGATGCCGAAGATGCGGCGTGACGGCGTGCGCCATTCACCGAGACGGAATTCTTCTGCCTGTATAGCAGAAAGTCAATGAACGCCAGCAGCTCCCCACGGTACTGCGGGGATATCTCGGCTATCTTGTCTTCGACAATTGCGTAAGGCATGTTTTGTTTCCTTCCTTGAACCGCCGCATATTATATCACAATTCGGCATGTCGTTGTTGAACTAAATGAACGTGCAAAGCGCTAATTCTTGCAAAGGGTTTCATTGGTTGCGGCCTTTCGGTCATTGTATTTCGTATTGCCTTGAGCATCTGCCGACATCCGAAACCTTTTGAAGCTTCTTGCCGCCAACGTCCTTGCCGAGTTCGTCAAGCGTGGCGTAATGTCTGCTCTTCTCGACCAGTTCGTAAAGCGAGCCCGCGCCGTTCAGCGTGTCGCATCGCACATAAAACGAAACATCCCGACGCCAGCCATCGACCACATGCATGTACTCGACAACGTCCGCCGCGCCACCCGCGCCGCTGCCCGACAGCCGTTTGTGTTCGCGCAGTATGAACGGCGCAATCGGAACGCCAGAAAGTCGCCGCAGCAAATCCTCCCTGACATCCTTCGGCAGATGCGAGGACGCCACCAGAAATCTATTGTCCTCCAAATCGTCGTACAATGCGTGAGACACCCACTTGCGGTAAACCGCCCTGTACGTGTCCGGCGCAAGTCCGCCGCACTCAAGAGTCTGCCGCCAGAGGTAATCATTGATGCCTCGCGCTTCCAACATCGCCTTGACATCCTCGTCCGTGATTGTCTGACGCTGAACACCTGATGCGTTTGCGAGGTAATGCGCGGACTTCCCGCGCCTGATGAGATCGCTGCGTCTTTCCTGCGGGAAGTTGGGATGAAGCAGCAGGATTGTCATTTCGTCATAACCGATGCCCCTCTTCCCTGAAAGCTCTGCGAGCGTTTCGGACGAGACATTTTTGTCGTCGTTCACGATCTGCCGCGCCACCGACTCCGAGACATAGCGCGACAGACTATCGACAACGCGTTCATGACTTATTGGTCCAAATTCGCACCCCGCCGCGAGCGCGAGGGATAAGGCGAGTATCATTCGTGCGAATGGTTTCATGGGTTGCTCCTTGCGGATGGAATTTCGTTGACAGAATTATGCTTTCTCCACAACAACAACAAAGCCTTGAACAATACCATGAACAATTGCATTACAATCACCAACACTGCGCAATAGACGAAGACGCCCACAAACATTAGGCCAAGACCCAGCAGAATATTGCCCATCTGTTCCTGACCACCAATCATGACGCGCACAAAGGAGTTATACGGAGTAAGAATATAGTCAAAAACCTTTACGGTCACCTTCTCGGCAACCATCGAACTCACGCAGACGAGACAAACACAGAAACAGAATAACACAAAAATACATTTGATTAATTTCATCTCACGTCTCCTTTCACCTCGCCTTTCACAACGCTGGGAGTCTCGTGGCGTACGAGCTGATAGCAAGCGATGTGTTTGTTGTAGAGAAACACGGAATCGGGATGCGATGGCGACACAACGGCCCGCCATCCTCTCCGATCCTCGATCTCATCGCTCTCCCACACGCACTTGAAGCTTTGGTCGAAGACATAGACCTGCGACCAGTTGTGGTATGTGCGCGGCGCCTTCACGACCACCAGACGCTCGTCCTCTCCGTTCCCAAACGACGCCGCACACGGCATGATCCACCCGTGGCCAGCGCTGTGGCGTCCAAATATGGCCGTTGCCTTGAACGCCGAATCGGCAATCTGTATGCAGTCCTCCCCATTATGGCCGGCAACCGCCACGCAGACCGTATTCGTGCCGAAACGAATAGGCGACGATTCACTGGCTATCGTCGTTCCGTCACGCAGCTTGTATCGCCGCCGTTCCCGCTCCTCATGCCGAACATTGTCGTTCCAAACGCGCCCGTCCCGGCTCGCGCCCTCTTCGACAAGCCGCGCAATCTCGGCGGTCGTCGCGGCGTCGCACGGCTCAAGCGTCCAGTGTTCGATGTCTATTCTGCTCACGCACCCTGTCGCGAACGCGAGGGATGAGACGAGTATCAGCCTGCGCAGAGCTACGGAGGACAAGTTGATTCGAGCAAAAGGTCTCATGGAGCGCTCCTTGAATTACAACCGCTCATAGACGAGATATGTCTTGCCGTTTGCTTCGATAATCGTTATGTTGCCCTCCCTGCCGTCGCAATGCGAAAGCGCGGCGGTGTCTGGCAAAGGAACATCAATGCGGCAAAACGCCATTATCCCCCGATAGCTGGCGAGTGCTTTGTCGCCGACCTCGTCCGTCCAAGGCGAACCATTAACGAAGCGCGATTTGTCGAGTGGTGTGTCCGCGACGGCAAACACAGCGACAGTCTCTCTCGTCGAAATTCCGCCAAGAAACGTCAAATTGTCGTATTCGATTGCGGACGGCTGGCAAATGGCCGCCTCCGTCCATTCGCGACTCGGCGGCATTGCCATTCGCGTCGGGACGCAATACGAAATAAACGCGACGAACGCAAAGCCTACATATGCCGCGGCGCAAAGCAACAGCAGCCCTATCGCCCGCCCCCATTTGCGGCGGCAGAGCGACACAATCATTGCAACACCAATGTTGGCTACCGTCGCAAACATAATGAGAATGTGGATATCCTTCGGCCAGGGCACAAGGTCTTCCATGTAGCAGTTGGCGAACTGCAAGCCACACAATACGGCGGCGACGGCGACAAACACGACCGCCGCGCCATACCATGTGCAATACATGAACCGCCCCACCGCCTTCATCATTTTCTTCATCGCCGTTTCCCTTTCATTGGCAATTGGAATTGGTATTGGCAACACTTCCACATTGGCAACATTCTCCCCCGTTATGGCTACTTGAACGACCAACCAAGCAACGGAGTTATCCAACCGTTGTGGAAGTTCAAAATCCCAATCTGGAAACAGGAGCCATCATCTGAAAGATTGAGTCCGCCAATCTGCAAACGGGAACCGCCGTTTGCTCGGTTGGCGACACCAATTTGCAGCGAACAAGCCGAACTTTGAGTCGCATCCATTTTCCAAAAATGCGAATTGAACACTCCAACCTGAAGCGCCGAAGAGTGTTCGTCGAATATATTCCAAGCCCCGACTTGAAGACCGCATCCTTGCATCGCATTCAGACAGCCGACCTGAACGCCCCGCAAGTTTGTGGTCACGTTGGCGCCACCAATCTGAAGCCCGTAAACGTCATGCGCGCATTGATAACCAGCACCTGTCTGGACGCCGTATATGGACTCTGCGCATCCGCTTAGACAACTCGCCTGTAAACCATAGACAGGGCAATCTTCTCCGCTTATCAAGCATAACGACAATCCCGCCACTTTGTCGCATGGGAATGGCGGTATCGGTCTTGCCATCGTGAGACAAATGGAAACCGGGAACCAATCAGCAGACCTGCTTGCCGCCGCATCTTGCGAAACCGCCGCGACCATAGCCGCGAGCCCAACCGCCATCGTCATTTTCTTCATCGCCGTTTTCCTTTCATATAGCGGGTGCTAATGTGCCGACCAACATCCATATCAGAAAATAGACAATAATCCACCGCTTGCGTTTTGCACGAATTGCAAACACGGAGCCGACCACTGCGAGACACGACATGGCCCCGGCCTGAAACAGCATGGCATCACACCCAACCGTACCCATGAGCGTCCAACAGAAGACAAAGACAAACAACATCGCAACAGCAAAGCCTCGCAATGCGGCGCGGTCGGACACTATATCCAGGTCACATTTACGATGGGAAATCCGACTTGATATCGCAACGGCAGCAGCAGCGACGATAATCATTCCGCCTATAACCATCAAAGCCGTCCGCACAACCGATACATGCGAATCATAAAACATAAACTCCCGAATTGGATTGCGATACTTGATTATCGACCATTCGACACCAGCCGCGAACGCGAGGGATGAGACGAGGATCACCCTACGCAGAGCGGCGGAGGACAAGTTGATTCGTGCAAAGGGTTTCATGGGTGTTTTCCTTTCGTTGCCGTTGCCGACAGTTTGCCCAAGATTCGTTCCGCCGTAGCGTGACCCTGCTCCGCCGCCTTGCGAAGCCAGGATAGCCCCAGAGATTTTGACTTCCGCACGCCTTCTCCGTCCCGGTAGCATTCCCACAAATTGAACATGGCCTTTTCATCGCCGCGCCTTGCCGCTTTTCGGAACCAAGCGACAGCCTCCTTCGCATTCCCCTCGCATCCAATCCCATTGATCAGACACACACCAAGATTGCACTGCGCCTTGACAACGCCAAGTTCCGCCGCGCGCTTGTACCAATAAACAGCTTTCTCGTCGGACTGCCTTACCCCCTCGCCACGATCATAGCAAACACCAAGATTGTAGAACGCGAGTGCATCATCCATTCTCGCTCCTTTCCTATATAGCTTGACCGCTTCGCGGCAATCCCGCACTACGCCTTTCCCGTAATGGTAGCAATGCCCAAGGTTAACCCATGCCTCGGGTATTCCGTGTTCAGCCGCCTTGCGATACCATTCAACAGCCTTGCGGAAACTACGCCGGACAAGATTCCCGTCTTCGTAGACAAAGCCCATTTCGTACTCGGCATCGGGCAAGCCGTTTCGCGCCGCCTTGCGGAGCCATTTTATACACTCCACATTTTCACCACGATCTCTGCAGTCGAAATATAGTTGATACTGCGCATCAGCATCATCATGGCCTGCAATGTTTCTGCCTTTAATCTCCATCCTTCATCTACTCCTTTCGCTTGCCGCCGCAGGGCTTAATTCCGCCAGTGCCATTCCACACCCCACCGCCATCATCAGTTTCTTCATCGCCTTTCTCCTTTCATTGACAATTGGAATTGGTACTGGCAACACTTCCACACTGGCAACATTCTCCGTCGATTCGTGCAAATGGTTTCATGGGGTTACTCTCTCAATTGCCAAAGCGGAGGATCACGCCATCGTCATCTGAGAAGGCTCCGCTCTTCTCAAGGCGGTTCTTAATTGTCTCGAAATCGCCGCACGACAGCCATCTGCCGAACTCCCAGAGCCTCGCCATGGCGGCGACAAACACCTCTGGATCGCCATCGCGGGAAAGCCGCCTCAGTGCCCCGATGTAGTCGGGACGGAACACGGTGGGGACAATGATCTTCGTCTGTCCGGCCGCAGTCAGTTCGGCGTTCATCATCAGGCGCGAAATGCGTCCATTGCCGTCGGCAAAGGGATGGACTTCGCTCGTAAGAAACATGATGAACACCGCCCGTGCGAAAGGATGACGGATCGAACGCGACATATCAAACCCGCGCTTTAAAGTGCCGCGTACCCGGTCGAACGACACGAAATGCGTGTTCCCGGCGCGATTGTCGCGCGTCTTGAACAGTCCCCGCGGTGCCGTGATCTCAGAATCTCCAGAAACTCGTCCGCCGTCGCCGCCCGCCTGCACATCTCCCGCCGATTGGACGCGATGGCGTAGGTACCGAGTATGTCGTGGCTGTCGGCGTCGCGCGTTGGAATCGCCACACCCGTCTCTACGATGCGCCGCGCCTCGTCCAACTCAAAGACTGTTCCTTCAATGTAATTCGAGAAATAGCTCTCGAAGAAGGCAAACGTGGCATTCCGGGAACTCCTTGCCGGCAAGATGCTCCAGCAATTTTCCGAAAAGCTCTATTCGATGGCTGTCGAACGGCTCGCCCGCGGCACGCGCCAAGGCAACGCTTGATTTGAGCACATTCGCCGGACGGGTCGAAAGGAGGGCTCCGACCATCTTGTCCAAACGCGCAAAAGCGTAATCCATCCCCGTCGCCGCCGCAACCGCCCGCGCCTCGTCGCGCAACTTGTTGAGCGCCGCCTCGCCACCAGCCGCAAACTCGGCCTCCAGCCGCTCCTCAATCACCTCCGTCGGCAAGCACTTCTCCACCCCGCCTTGCGTCCGGTCGGGTTCAAGGTTCTCCAAGACCGCTCTCGCATGGGACGACACGCCAAGTCCCTCCATGAACGGGTAATCGGACGGGAGGGATTCCGGCGTCGATATGAAATGTATCGTCAACCCCGGCAACGCCACCTTTCGCGTGTACTTGTATCCGAGAAAGACATGACGCTCATGAGGCGCATATTCAAACGCCGTTCGATAACTAAGGCGAGCCCCTGGCCAAAGCTGTCCGACAATCGTCCAGATGTTGCGGCGGACGATGTTCTCCGGCGAATCCGTTTGATTCGTCGAATACAAGCGCGGCGCAAGCCTGACCACGCGCCCATCCCGTTTGAGGCGAGACAAAAGCTTTGCCACAGCAGGACTTGACGATCCCACAATGACTTCATTCAGACTTTGCAGATTTTTTTCGATCATGGCCTTGTTTTCTTCTACTCGCAGTCAAGATTTTTCCAACATCATATCATATATGGCGAAAACGTTCAATCAAATACAGCAAATACGGTGAGACGAGGGGCATGAATCAATCCTCTTCGCTGTTTTTGGAATTAAGCGCGGCGGCAAGGTTGACCGCCTCTTCCTTCGTAAACTTTCCAGTTATGATGAATTCACCCATGTCGATTTCCGTCTGTATGATGGGTGCCGCCGCAAGTTCGCCATTCACGACGATAGCTAGCACTCGCCCGTGATTAGATGGGTTCTTCGCTCCATGTGGCTGGTAGTCGCGAGTCAGTCGAGCAAGACGTCCGCGTCCTTCTGGCGTCAGTTTGGCGGAAACTTCATAGAAGCCCTCGTTGAAGAGCGATTTGGACGCCCGTGCCGAGACAATGTCCTCCATCGACAACTCCACATCATCGCAGACATAGCAAACGGCGTCATCTTTTCCTCTTACGCGCATGAGTCTGTAGCCTTCAATTTGCGGAGCCGCCGCCAGCACCTCGTCCGTCAATCGTCCATTCGCCTTCAATTCGCGTTCAAGGCGGTCGTTTTCGGGGTGGCAGAGACGGAGTTCAAGCGTAGCCGTCGGGCGGTGCTCCATCGCCTCGTCAAGAGGGATTCCCTCAGCCTCGAACGGAACATGTTGAACGGTGATTGAAGGATTCAGCAGCGTAAGGGCAAGATACGCGATAAGTAGCGACCATGCGCGTATTTTGTGCACTGCACAGGACATGCACACTTGCGTAAAGTCACGCCGCCGCAGATAGCGGTAGATGAACAGCGCGGGAATGGCCGCCACTATGCAGTCGAACGAAACTCGCGACCAGTACATTGCGGTGGGCCCGAATTTCTGCAGAATCGCATTGTACATGCGCCAACGGGGCGAAACCACTCCGTCAACGGCGAGACACCACACGATATCTACAAATTCAACGAGATTGCCCATCGGCTTTATCAGCGTGGCAAACGCAATCACCGCGATAACACCCGCTTGTTTCTTTGTCATAGTTGTTCTCCTTCCATTGAAGATTCGTCATTGGATATTGGCTGTTTGCTTCGGTCGGCCCGGCTCATCCCGCTCGGCAACGACGCCGAACGGCCCCTCCTCGCTTCCAGTATAGAACATGAGGCAACCTGAAAGCATGACCATCGCGACTGCGACAAGAATCATCATCTTCTTTCTATTCATCGCTCAAAGTTCCTTTCGACTTTATTTGTTTCCGCTGGTACGAATACGGATAGGGAACCTGCTTCGCGAAACTGGGAATCCGTCTCCATCCAAACGCGCCCTTTCGTCCGCTTTTTCTCCAATGGATATGTATAGATGTAATTCGCCTCCGGGACACCGAGTTCAAAAAATTGGCGTGGATATCCAAGTGCCGAGATTTTAACTGTATCACCAGATCCGTCCTGAAAATCCACATACGTTGGAAGTAACGACCCTGACGAAGGAGGGGCAATCCATAATATCATGTGCCACCCTTGTTCGTCCTTTATTGTGAAATGTCCTGACGAATCCGTTATCGTCTCCTGCATATACCGTCCTGCATGGACCTGGACTTTTGCGTCGGCAACTGGCTTTCCTGTATCGCTATCTACGACTATTCCCTGCGTAGCGTAAATGTGCTGACGTATGTGAGGAACTGGAAGTATGCACCCTGCCACCGCCGCAATCGCGAGGGACAAGCCGAGAATTGCCTTTGTCAGTTTCTCCATGGTTCATCTACTCCTTTCGCTTGCCGCCGCAGGGTGCGTTCCGCCCGATCAGAAATACTCCTTCATCGCGAACTCGACCTGTTCCAAGAACATCTTCTTGAACGCACTCAAATTGTTCTGCTCGTAGAAGAGGAGAAGCGCTGCGCGCATTCATGTCCTCTCCTTTGAATCGGTCGGTCCGCCACGTATTATACCACAAAATCGGTCGCCGCGCCGACCGATTCCCCGCCATTTCTCGCCCTTTCCCGTCCGATTCGTGCGTGCCGATACCTTAAATTACCGATTTTTCAGCCCGCCACAGGGCGCGCTCCTCCCGCACCCATAACATGGGACGCGCCGAGCACGATATCGCCGTCACCAGCCTGTCGACAACAAATCTTCAGCAAGAGGTTTTGCAATCATATCGAAAACCTGACGTGCGTCAATGAGGCCGGTATCAACGGTAAGACGATTGCCGTCGGCAGTTATGCTCAGACTGCGCTCCCATGCCAGCAAAGTCTCGTAAAGTTCGACGTCTTCTTTCGCATTCTTTTCGCGTGCACGAGCAAGGCTCTCCGCTGTTGACTTTTTGTCATCCTCCTTAAACTCGTTCCACAGCAACTTCCTCGCCTCGTTCGCCGTCGCCGAGTCAGTAAATTCCGTTTGTAAGCGCGCCCGTACCTTATCATTCGACCAAAAGAGAGAAAGCCGACATTCGCGCAATTTCGCCACAATTACGCCATAAGGCGGCGGGGAGTTGACGGCCCTCGCTCCGAATATCGGAATCTGCCTTACGTCCGTCAGCACTACGCGAACGACCTCGCCATTTTCCAACTTGCCGCGCCTCGACGGCCTATCGTCCAGATTGACTTCCCCCATTCCGGAATACGCAAGGCGCATGAAGCCGTTGTTTCCCGAATACACCATGCCGTCATCGCCAACGACAACCGCAAGCATGCCTGCCAAATAGCCTGTTGACGAAAACCAACTGACCGTACGCGAGAACGCATTAGGGTTGCATTCGCCGTCATCATTCCATCTAAATCCCTTCGCCGTGGTGTAGGACTCAATCCGCTTCCAATCCATCCGATCTACCGACATGGCGACGCCAAAAACGAACTGCGTCTGCATGAGATCGCGACGTATCCAGAATCGTTTGTTCCTCACTCCCATAACAAGCCAGTGAATGTCATCGGGCGCAACACCACATTCCCGCTTGACCTCATCAAACCATGCCGACACCTTGTTGAGGTTGGTCAAAGCAGCCTCTGCATGTGGGATGTTGCCAGAACGGCCACCCTTCGCGATGCCGTCCCGCACCATGTCTGCGGCAACGGACGCTTCGGCGCGAATCGCGTCAAAGTCAACCACTGCGGACAGATAGCATGCCTTAGGGATGCGCATGTCAACCTCCGCGTACACAATGTTTCCGCCTGTAGCTGCGGCCATGACGAACATCGCCACACTCACCATCACCTTACTGTCAACTTTGTTTCTCATTCTTCCTCTTTCGCATAAAGCTTCTGCATGGCAACTATTATACCACACAAATAAGTTTCGTGCCGTTTTTCCCGCTCAGTAGTTTTAACGGTTGCCATGCGAACGAGATTATGATATATTACCGCTCGGTAAAGCAGGGAAGGCAAAAGACATGAAACATGAAGAGCAAAAGACTGTCGTAGAGATAGGACAGCTAATAAAATCTGAGCGTAAACGTCAAGGCGTCACCCAGATGCAGCTTGCCGGCATCGCCGGAACCGGTATACGGTTCATCTCCGATCTGGAGAACGGCAAAGGCACGATTCAGGTGCAGAAGCTCCTGAAAGTTCTTCAGACGCTTGGCCTTGGGCTCTTTATCTACTCGCCATGGGACAATAAATGATGGAACAACCCTCGCCGATCTACCATGACATCGTGCAAGTCATCCACCGCAGAATACAACAACTGACTTAGGCAACGGCATGGAAGAGGCAATGCAGACAAAGGACGCCGTCAGGCGGCAGATGCGCGCGCGCAGGAAGGCGCTGACTCCCGAAGAGCGCGGGCGCGCGGCGCAGGTCGTTTGCGCAAAACTGCGCGGCGACAGCGCCATCGCGGAAGCGATCGATCCGTTCGACGGCGGCGGCGCGATCGCCGTCTATCTCGCCTCGCCGGACGAGATAGACCTTTCGGGATTCATCCTTGAACTGCTCAAATGCAAAGCCACGGTTGTCGCACCGCGCTGGAACGGCGAGACATACGAACTTGCGAAGGTCAAGGGACTTTCCGATGCCGATTTGCGTCGCGGGCCAATGAACATCCTCGAGCCGGCGGAAGCGGACATCGTCAAGCCGGCGGAAGTCGAAGTGTGGATAGTCCCGGGCCTCGCCTTCACAAAGGACGGCAAGCGGCTCGGCTACGGCGGCGGATGGTACGACCGCCTTCTCGCCTCAGCGTCAAAGTGGTCGAACAAAATCGGCGTCGCCCACGGATTCCAGATCGTCGAGAACCTTCCGCACGAACCACACGACATCAAAATGGATGCCGTCGTCACGGACAACTTCTCGGACAGGCATCTTGATTTCACCGAAACTTCAGACGGCTTCCGCGCATCCGTGACAGTCGATTCACCCATGATACGCCGCTCCGTCTTCTTCTTGTCGCTTCTTGGGCTATGCCTATTTCCCGCGACAGTGTGGTTCGTTGCAATGCTTGCGAAGGGCGCGACTTCGCTGCCCAACTGGGCGGCAGTTGCCATATTCATTGCAATGGCCGTCACGGCCTGCGCCTCGGTTCTTGGATTGTTCCATGTCTGCGGCATCCCCGAAGAGGCAGAAGTCGAAGTCAAAGGCGATGAGGGTGTCTGCAGGAGGCGGTTTCTCGGACTCTTTCCGCGACGCGACATCCGCTTTCGCTGGAGTCCATGGACAGAAGCAAGTCCGTCTGGGAACTGCCTTTGCCCAGATAAAGGAACGGGGGTAGTTTCCGTTGTCGAGGTCAGCGTCGAGCAGAATCTGTTCAAGACATACGCCGACACCGCAACCCTTCTTGCGCTCCGCATGAATCTCGCACATCATGTCGCTCCGGAAGAGCTTGAGGCGGCGGCCGAGGCGGAACTTGCCGACCTCCCGCGCGGAATGCGCATCATTCACGAAGGCGAGTCGGAGACAATGGAAGTCAGCGTCCATTCTCTTGCCGGAGTTGGCTCAACGATGGGATGCTGCCTGTACCTTGGCTTTTTCGGGATGCTCATAGTCTCATTTCTGACGCGATGGCCCGTTCTCTTCCTCACGTCGCTATTGCTTCTGTTGTGTGTAATGATTCTTGCTGTTCTACATCATGCACTGTGGTCGCTTTTCGGGACACACAGATTAACCGTCACAGGCAACGAATGCCACTATGAGAATCGGCTTGGCCCACGCATCAAGCGCAGGCATTTCACGCTGTCCGACAATTCGCAGGCAAGTTCATATCCAGGCGGGTCGCTGCATGTCGCCACAGACGCATGCAACGGCTTGTGGCTCTTCCAGAACCTCCCCGGCCGCTGCTACCTGCCACTTGTCTTGTTCGTCAGGAAACACATCCCCAAATGAGATTTCCTAACACCGCGCAAGGCCCAAAGCATAAGGTCGGGATCTTCACTTTGCCATAAAACGCCATTTGCGCTTCTGGTCGCGTTTGGAGGCGTAGGCGATGCCGATGCGAGGGGCGGCGGTGAACCTGAACCGCGCGCCGTCGCTTTCAAGCCAAAGGTGGTTGGACGTGACAAGGTCTTCGCGGTTGAGCGAACGGTCGATCTTGAGAAACTTCGTCAACCGCCCGGGACCTTCCGCGCCTTCGACGCCGCGAATGAGGACGGCCTCGGGACGCCCTTCCGGTCCCGTCACGACGTTCAGCATTTCGTGCATCCCGTAGCAGAGGTAGATGTAGGCGCAACCGCCCGGCGAGTACATCACGTCCGTCCGCGCCGTGCGCCCCTTGTGCGCATGGCAGGCGGTGTCCTCCTCGCCGCAGTACGCCTCGGTCTCGGTGATACGCCGCCGCATGACGGTTCCATCCTCCAACCGACGGCAAAGCCACGCGCCGACAAGCGCCTTCGCTCCCGGATCGAAGTCTCCATATGTCATTTCAACCATCCCCCGTCCTGTACAGATGCGAAAGGCCCGCATCATGCAAGAACCTCACGACATCCTGCTCCGTTACCTTCTTTGAGGGCATCTCGATCTTCCGCTCGAATGGCTTCCCCTTTGGAGTCTTCGCGCTTACGACAAAGTAGCGCCTGCCGTCAATGGTCTGAAAACACAGCGAACTGATCAGCTCCACCTTGATACAACTTGCACTGTTCCCACGAACAAAACAAATATTGCTGGCGCGAATTACAACACCCAGCGGACAAAGCGCATACAGATACGGCATGACCATAAACAGCAGGACACAGCCAAGAGGCAAGACGAAAATGTTCCGTCTCATCAGCGCAAGAACTTGCTCGTCCAGCGCGACATGCTGAATGTACAGATATACACCGCCAAGCACAATGGCAGGCAAGACTGCGCAATACAAAAGCATCTTCCACACCGGCGGATATTCTCTGCGAATCTCCGCTGCACAACTCCTGACCTTGGTCCACGACCATGGTTCGCTCCATTCCATCTTAGGCCCAAACAATCCCATGCGATCCAGCCTCCTTCCTTCGCGGCTCCTATATGCAGGAAACCCTTCCAAGAAGGAACTCCCACAAAAAGCGCGTCCATACACTTTCCCTACTCGGCATGACAAGCGGCGCGACTTCTCCCGCCTTCGTACGCCACTCCAACTCCTTTATCGGCTCAAAGTCTCTGCCCGTCATTCCCCTATCTCCACCTTTCCATTTACTACCTTAAACTTGCAACCGACAGAATGGCAGACATTTGTCAGGACTTCCCACGCGGTCGTCGTCTCGCCGGCGCCGGGACAGGGAGTCAACGGATGTTGATTCACATTCGTCTTTTCCGGCCCTATCTTCGCGGCAGCGGACTCTTTACAGATGAACTTGATTCCGCGCTTCTCCTGCAGAGCGCCAGGGTCGTCAAAGTCTTTTGTTGCATGGCTCATATACGCGGCAAAGTCCTTCATCGTGGCAGGAGCGCAAAACGACACTTCAGGCATTCTGATCGCTTTTAGACGGCGAACCGTCTCCGCATGTCTCCAACACCATGGACGCGGCCATGCCCTCTGAAAACGTCCGTTATCACCTTCGTCTAGTGCCTTGTCGAAAAGACGGCCTTCAGAATCATACACGAATACTGCACTACCAGAAGCGAGAAAGCGACACGGCTTGAGCACGACAAAGGTGAAATTCGTTCCTCCTCGCTCGTAGGCGACCGTGCCGGTAATGTCGTCCCTCTCTGCGTCCATCAAGGCTTTCATGTTCGGATAGGAGCAATAGCGGCTAAACCTCTTACATCCGGGGATGTCTAGCAAAAGACTCATCACGGCAAGCAAGACAAAAACGCCAATAATGGCCAGCACGACTTTTGCCACGCCAAACACAACTTTTGCCCAGGCGATAAAAACTTCCTTCATAGCCAACCTTCCTTGCCGCTATTCTCTCCATCTCCCCGCATGGCAGACAATCGCATCCCCCCAACGCGCCAGAGGAAAAGCCCAGAGGAACAAAGAGCGCCGAGAGTGTCGCAGAGGATGTCCTTCTGCGCGTCCCATACGTCGCCCTGCGAGCCGAGGAACGCCGCGCCCGCCACGCACACAAGCGCGGCAACCATCCGCCGCTCCCACTTAAGTGGTCGATATCCCTTTGCATACTGTTCGCCCATTGACATTGACCTTTTGCTATTCATTGATTACTGTGCGATGGCTTTCAGTCGGTCGGCGAACTTGGCGAAGTAACGCGACTTCGCCTCTGCGGAAAGGCGTGATGCATCGATCATTCCTTCAACCGCTCTTCTGCGGGCATGAAAGAGTGCGATCATTCCGCGCACCTCGTCCTCAAAAACGCCGAACGCCGCGCCAAGCTCGATGAAGTCCGCAGATGAATAGAAGCCCAGCGTTTCGTATGATGGCGTGAAATGTCCGTCGGCGAAGAAGTCCAGCCCCGTCGCCGTCGGCTCGTTCGGGAAATGCACCGCCGTGTTCAGGAGATCGTATGCCGGCGTGAGGATATAGTCGCCCTGTTCGCTTCGGTAGAGCGAGAAGTTCTTCAAGTGCGCGTCGCCGTTTGCGAAAACGTAGTTGAAGAGAATGAGGAAGAACACCTTCGGGTTCTCCACGGCCGCCGCCGGACAGAACCTGCGCATCAGTCCCGCCAGTTCTTCATAGCTCGCGTCGTACTTGTAGTTCTCGCCATGCGTTTCGGACGTCCGCCCCGAGAGCTGGCAGAAATCCTCCTGCTGCACGCGCTCGCCGTCGCGCCGGTCGAAGCGCCGCGTGAGATAGGCGTATTCGCCGTCCTCCATTTCGACAAGTTCGTGCTCCGCCGTTCTGACCCGAAACACCTTCTCCGCGATGTCCATCGTGAGCGCCTCGTTCGCCGGAATGTCCGACGCAAGTTCCGCGTACGTGTTGCGGGGGACGGGTTTCAGAATGTAGTCTCCGCCGGACTCGACAACGGCGAATCCGCCACGGATGCGCTTCAGCTGCACCTTGTCCTGCACACCTGAAATGGACGCGCGGCGAGTCTTCTCCCTGTTGGCGGGGAGGTTTAGGTCAGACGCCGAGAAGTCAACCCTTAACATACACCGCTCCTATCGCTCCGTACGCGCTCGTCTCGAGGAGGCGCGTGAAGTGGTCGTTTTCGTCGATGTGCAGTTCGCGGCACTGGCGCTCCTTCTGCGCGCCCTCGGCGAGCAATCCGAAGAAGAACGAGAAAAGCACCTTTGAACGGTACTCGCGCTGCGTCTTGGGAAGGGTCGCCGATATGTCCGGCATAGAGGAGTCGGCAAAGTAGAGCGGATCATAGCGGAAGAGGTACCCGTCGTCGTCCTTGACGAGCGTCCCTGCCGGGATGTCGCGATAATACACGGTTCCGCTCTTCATACGCCAACCCTCACCTTGAAGCCTACGGTTTCCGCCACCTTGACAAGCGTGTCGAGCGTGACATTGCCCTCACCCGTCTCAAGATTGGAGAGAGTATGCACCGAAACACCGCTCAACTTCGCCAGCCTCGCCTGCGTGATGTCGAGCGTGTCGCGCCTTTCCGCTATCGCCTTGCCTATCTCTGATTTATTCATCGAAATGAATTATACTCTTTCCCTTGCCGTAACGCAAGGCGATTTTCCGCGAAATATTCAATATGGTGAAAACAAAAGCATGGGGACAATACCGAACTACCACCTACGACAACGCTTCCTGGCAAGACTTGCAGTTTTATGGAATACGGTAGTGACCGGTTAGGGGATAGGCAAAAAGGACGTCTTCCTCCTGCGTGCCCGAGCCGATGTTGTGCAAGGCAAGCGGAACGCCCGCCGCCGATTTCTTGTCGCTGACGATCATTATGTGCGGCAACTTTCCGCCAACCATGACCGTCACGATGTCGCCAGGCTTGTAGTCCGCCGCATTCTTGGACACGGGCAGC
>CACZAK010000209.1 GCA_902779075.1 uncultured bacterium
GGGACTTGCCGTTTAAGGCGACCGCCCAGTGCGTGTCGATGAACTACACGAACGCGCTTCCGTACATGCGCCGACTCGTGTTGAACCCAACGCTCCCAGGATGGAAACGGAGGGATGAAATCGGCAGGCTCATACGTTTCTCGCCCGTTAGCGATGAAACCACAGCCACAATGGAGGCTATATTCACTAACCGTGTTGACTTCACGTGGAAAGACCGAGCGAAATGCTTTGAATATGCGGCAAAGGTTGTTACCGCAAGCCAGTCAAATCTTGTCTCGCAAAGTGTCTGTGACAGGGCGGCCAGTGTTTTCACGAACGATGCGACAGAGTGGCAGTTGTACGGTGAGTATGATATGTTTTGGAGGAAGTATTACCCAGGATATGCGATGAGCTCAAACCGTCTTGTGTTTGTCAACATGGTCTTGGCAAACACCAACATAACGCAAAACAGCGGTTGGGCGTTTCTCAATAGGCGCTTCACTTTTGTGACCAATAAACTTCATTCCGCTGAACAGCCGTTGATACAACTGAACATTGATTTTGGCGGGAATTAAGCCAGAAGGGAAAAGTGCCATGACACTTGCAACCACGTTTCTTGCCGCCGCGCTTGTCGTATCGACCATGCCGCCGCCAGTGTACGACGACTGCGAGGTCGTCACCAACTGCGTATTTGACGCATCACGGAATGACTCAAACGGTGTTGAGGTCGTATTTGGCCGTGACGCGGACGGCGACGGAATCCTGTCGCGGACGGAAGAGACGATGTCCGTCGGGTGCGATTGTGAAGAGTGGAAGGTCGTGAACCTCACCACCGGCGATACATTCTCCAACGCTGGTGTGTCTGGGCACGTTGCGCTCGACTGGAAACTGCGCCTCAACAGGAATCGAACGCTGCGCTCGATTACGGCAACGACGAACGGACAACCTGTGTTCACGCAACTGTGCCAGTCGCCACCGCAATTCCTTTTTGATCCGACATGGAACGCCGCGAAGATAGTCCGACGAGGACAATCCGATCCGAATCTGCGAGTGGAATGTTCGGTGGACAACGAACCCCTTTCGCGACAAGCGCCGTTTTGGCTGTTTTGGCTTGACTTTCGGCAGGAAAAAAATACAATAGCGTCCGACTTCAAGACATAAAAGGAGAAACTGGTAATGGACATGGAAAGAGCGTTGCGCGTTGCGTCCGCATTTGCAGTCTGCGCGGCGGCTGTTTCGTCGTCGCTGGCGGATACGAACATCACGGAACACGTCATGCTGACGGAGGACGCCGACTGGACTTCGTTCGGCACGGTGAACATCGCGGCCGACGCGGGCATCCACCTCAACGGACACAACCTGACCGTCTCAGGCTTTACCGGTGCTGGCTCGATCTACTCGTCCGCGCTTCCGCCTGGCTACGCGGAGCTGGAATACCTCGATTCGACCGGAGCGCAATACATCAACACCGGAATAAGCCCATACTCTGCTGCGAAGGTTGAGGCCGATGTTGCTCACAATGGCGGCGGATACGAGGCACTGCTCTGTGCTTCGGCCTATAACAATGACATCACAGTGAATGCAAAAGTCTATGGCCTCTGGGTTTGGGTCAATAGCGGCAACAGGTGGGCTGTTATGTTCAACGGCACGACGTACAATTCGTCCGCCACAGTCGCAAACGGAACAAGATGCAAACTGGTTGCCCAATGGAGCGATACCGCGAGAACGCTTACGGTTGACGGTGTTTCCAAGTTGAACGAAACAACAAAAGTGAATAATCCCGTTTCGACGAACAATGGGATGTATATGCCGGCGTGGAATGCCGCCGGAACAGTGAGAAACATGGGCAAATTCCGGTTCTACTCGGTCAAGATATACAATCCTCAGAATACGCTCAGGCGCAACTATGTCCCTGCCAAGCGGCTGTCAGACAACGTTGCGGGTTTCTACGATATGGTGAGCAGGGCGTTCTTCCCAAGCGCGACGGAGACGGCGTTTGTCGATGGCCCTGAGATCGAGCGCGGCGGCGGCGAGCTGCGCATCAACGTGGCGAGCGGCACGTTCCAGAACTCCACGGTCGCCATCTCTAACTCGGTGAAGGTGGTCAAGTTTGGCGCGGGGTTGTACCGGTCGTCCAAGACGCAGTCGTACACCGGCGGAACAGCGGTCAACAGAGGAAACGTCGACTCAACTGTATCGCATGGTTTTGGCGCGGCGGGAACCGCATTCAGCATCTCGAATGCGCGTGTGGACATTCGAGGACAAAGCGATACGCTCAAGGACTATGATGTCACGATTGAGGACGCGGGTACTGCGGAAGTCATACAGGGCGCCGCAAAGATCACGGGAGGAGGCGGTTATCAGAAGTCATTTCTTAAGAGCCTTACGCTATCGGGCGACGCATCCATCGGCGTATGGCAAGAAGATGCGTTCGGCCTTACGCACAACACGGGGAGCATCCAGCCTTTTACCTTGACCTTGAACGGCCACACGCTGACGATCCAAGGTAACAGCAGACTTTGCGCGAATCTAGTGACGGTATCAGACGAGGGCACGATCAATGTCAGGCGATCTGCCGGCACTTCAAATACCCAATTCTGGCCGCGCGGAGTCTTCAACGCGCCGCTCGTCACGCTTGACATAGGGGCGAATGCGAAGATGAACGGAGACAACGGCTTCGTCGTGAGCAATCTCGTGTTCTCCGGTACGGGTGGCTCGCAATCTACTACTGTTCTGGGGCGCTATTCACCTAAGGTCAATTCGTCGCTTCCGACGGTTGTGCTTGGCGACGCGACGCACCACGCGCCGACGCTCGATCTCGGAAGCGTCTCCGCCGTAATCGGCGGAGTGTCGTTCGCCGCGGGCAGCACGGTCGCGGTGGACGTCGGTTCGCGAACGGTGAATGTCGGCGACAAGCTTGTTTCGTGGAGCAGCCAGCCGGACCTTTCCGTTTCCTTCGCGCTGACGGGCGACGGCTGGACGGCGGCGGAGCGCGAGATCGCGCTTGTCGCGCGCGGGGATGGCCTCTACGTGAAGACGACCGTTGCGCCGACATACGCCACGCTCGATGTCGCGAACGACGAATGGCAGTTCTTCGCGACGGACGGTACGCCGTATCCCGATGAATGGACGGGTGGTGTGACGAGCGACATGCAGGTGCGCTTCGCCTCCTACGCGGAATACACGGCACTAAAGGCGAAGGGCGTGTCGCCGTCGATGTTCGTGATGACGGCTTTTGCCATTCCCGAGGGCACCGGAGCGGTTGACCTGACATCGGGAATGGACTTCCAGTTCGACGAGGGCATCGTGATCGACGTGAAGGGCAATTCGCTGAAGCTGCCCGCCGGCATGATGTTTGGCGAAAAGGCGTTCACCGTGACGTCGTCGGTCGCGGGCGGCGAAGTCGTGATCGACATTGCGAGCGGCACGTCGCGGAATACGGCGATGGCGCTTTCGGGCAGCCTGAAGGTGACGAAGAAGGGCGCAGGCACGTTCGTCTCGGCGTTGTCGCAGACGTACACGGACGGCACGGACGTGGAGGCTGGAACGGTGCGTCCGCCGGATTCCCCCGCAGACGACAACTACGCGTACGCGGGCGACACGTTCACGGCGTTCGGCACCGGGATGATTGACGTGCATTCCGGCGCGGTCTTCGACGTGCGCGGCAACTACGGCTACACGAATGTCGTCCTCAAGGGCGGCACGATCGCGAACACGCTGCGCTCGATGGGCCAGAATCCGAAACCGGGGATGTTCGCGGCGTCGCTCACGGAGGATTCGCGGCTGGACATGTTCTGCGAAAACGGGAAGTTCGCGGGGAAGTACGGGCATCCGAGTCTGGCGACAGACCTTGGCGGCAAGACGCTTCAGGTCATCGTGTGGAACGACTTGAGCGTCCGTTCCGCGCTAACGAACGGGACGGTGAAAGTCGTCGAGAGCAACGGATGGTTCAGGCTGGACGAACCATTCGACATGCGCACGACGACGTTCGACAACCAGTGCGCCATCCAGGTGAACTATGACGTGGAGCTGGGTACCTACATCCAGCGCAAGAACACGCCGTACATTCTCGGATCGGGCAAGATGACCATCCATGAAAGGTTCGTTCCCGTCAGCGGCACCTACTTCTACGGCTGCGCGATGCTCCCCGGCTCGACGCTCGACCTCTCGCAGCGCGACACGCTGTTCACGTCGAGTTGCACCAACCATGAGAACAAGGTCTATTCGGTTGCGTTCCCGGCGAGCGGAACGCTGAACGTGGAGGTCGGCGCGCGCAGGGTGAAGACCGGCGACCAGCTTGTCAGGTGGGAGGCGAAGCCCGTTGGCACGGCGAAGTTCACGCTTACGCGGCACGGCGCGCCCGTGGTCGGCAGGTCTCTTGCCGTGAAGGACGACGGCATCTATATGGGCATGTCCGGCATGGTCATCATCGTGCGCTGACCGTTTCGCCGCCGGGCGCGGCGAAATGCTCCTTGATTCGGGAAGTCATCTGGCGTGCGGCTACTCGAGCGACGGAGGCACGATCTTGCCGTCGCGCTGAGCTTCGGGGTTGTGATCGTGCGCGATGTACTGCCCGTTGGAATCCATCCACGTTATCAGCCTCTCCCGTTCCTCCGGCGTGAGCTTCACGCCGTGGTGCCCCGCGTCCAGCATCTTCCTGAGCGGGGCGTTGATCGCGAGGTGCCTGCCGGGCGTCGTGTAGGCGGGCTCGTGGAACGCGTAGTCCACGTACCGCCTCCTGTCGATCATGTCGCGCGCGTAGTAGTTCGTGCGCTGCACGAGGTTCTTCCAGCTCGTTGAAAAGCCCCATCTGTCCCTGCGCCAGTCGCCGGCGCGGAGGTCGGGGGCCTTGGCGGCGCGTTTCTCGCCGTGGCACGACACACACTTCCTGTCGAGGACGGGCTGTACGAGGCGGGCGTAGTTGAACGGCGCGGCGCCTTCGGGCGCGGGCTTTATCTTGCTCGGCGCGCGGCGCATCGCCGCCGGGAGGTTCGTGCGGGCGGTGCGGCGCACGTTCTCCTTCGGCTCGTGGCAACCGCTGCACACGAGCCGTTCGCCGGGATGCACGTAGGTGTCGCTTCTCATGCTCTGCACGGCGCATCCGTCGGCCCGGAGGGCCTGGAAGAACAGCGGCACGTTCGCGGGCGCGGTGAAGTACGCGCTGCCGTCAGACTCCACCGGCACCGTGCCGAGGCACTGGCGGCCGGCCAGCAGGGCCTCCGCGCCAAGCCATGGACGCTGCTGCAGCGGCGCCGTCTTGGGGAAGAGCTGCCACACGCGCAGGGCGACGATGGGGTCGTTGGTCGGGAAGGGAATGCGCGTGTCGTACACGTTGACAAGGCCGATTTCACCGGTCGAAACCGGATTATCCGGATTTACCGGCCTTTCCGGTTTTATCGGATTTCCCTCGAGCGTCTGGTGCGGAATCACCGCCGGACGCTTCCGCGCGACGACCGGGATCGGATCGAGGCACGATATCGTCGGATGCGTGTAGAGCCGCGTCTTGTTGCCGAAGACGTCCACGAGCGCGATCGCGTAGCGTCGGCCGCGCATGGCGACGTCGTACATGCTGTTCGCGCGCGGGTCATACACGCACAGGAAGTATTTTTCGCTCAGCGGCCACGCCGTGGCGTAGGAACCGCAGTATCTGTATCCGTTGCGGGTCACGCGCTGCTCGCTTTCGGGGAACGGCTGTTCGGGCGTGATACGGCGGATGGAGCTCATCTCCCCGTCGTCTGGAATCGTCGGATCGATCGTGATGAGCGAGCCGTACGACGGACCGTGGTGCGGCGTGGCCGTGGCGACGTACTTTCCGCTGCCGGGAATCTGCCGCACGTTCGCCTCCATCTCCGGCGACGTGTGGTGGTGCAGGCGCGTGTTGCCGTTGAGCTCGCGCGGGTCGCGTCCGTCGGGGAAGGTCGTCCAGGCGTGGTGCGCCTGGCTGTGGCCGCGGTCCACGTAGTCCCACCGCGTGTAGACGATCATGCCGTCCTTGTTCACGCTGGGGTGCCATTCGTTCGTCTCGTGGTGCGAGAGGCGCACGATGTCCGAGCCGTCGTCGAACATGGAATAGAGCGTGAACGACGGCACGGGGCGGTCGCCGGAACAGCGCACGTAGCCGCCGCGCCGCTCCGATATGAACGCCAGGCGCCCGTTGGGCAGCCAGCACGGGTCGAAGTCGTTCCACGGGCCGTGCGTGATCTGCCGGAGGTCGGAACCGTCCAGCGCGCAGGTGAAGATGTGGTAGCAGGTGTCTTCGTTCCAGTTGTCGAGCTGGTTCTTGCCGCGGGTCGCGGCGAAGGCGACGCGCTTCGCGTCCCAGTCGAGCTCCGGCGAGATGATCGCGCAGCCGTCGAGCGTCGCCCCTTTCCACAGGCCCTCCACGATCTTCCTGCCGGCGATGATGTTGCGGGCGGTCGGATGGTCGGAGAACGGGTTTTCGAGGATGTAGAGCCCGTCGCCGCGCGACAGCCCGTTCTGCGTGCCGTGGAAGCCGTAGTACTGGTCGCACATGTGCGTTCCGTCGCGCCGGTGGAAGAAGCCGGTCGGCTCGTGCGTGGCGAAGAGGATCTTGTCGATTCCCCTCAGAAGCGGGTTCTTGAAGGCGACGCGCCGGTTGAGCGCGAGCACCCGCTCGAAGAGCGCGACGCGCGGTGTCTCGTCCAGGGCGATCGTGGCGTCGGACGAAAGCGTCGCGAGCTCCGCGCGTTCCACGGCGAGGTCGGCGCCGGCGCCGGAAAGGTCGTCGAGCAGCGCGCGCGTGCGGCGCAACACGACGGCAAGCGGGTCGGTGTCGCCCGGCAGGATGCAGGAGTGTATGTTGGCCGCCTGCGCGTTGGAACGTCTGCCGGGGATGCGGCTCCAGTTGTCGATGTCACGCTTTATGACGGACCAGTCCTCCGGCACGGCCGCCTTCGCCTGCGCGGCGTCGGCGACGCGCCACTTCTCGAGAAGGTGGCGGGAGATCGCAAGCCGCTCTTCGTCGGACAGCACGCGCTTGAACACGGCCAGCTCGTACAGCGTCCGTCCGCCGCTGCGCCCCACGTCCGGCGGAGGGAGGTCGCGGTCGCACGCGATCCTGTCCGCCGCGCACTGCGAATCCATCACCTCGTAGCACAGCACGAGGACGCGGTCGGACGGCATCTTCTCCCTGAAGATGTCGTATATCTGCTGCGTTCCGTTCCACACCCTCGCGACGTTCGACCATTCGTCCGACGCGTATTCGCCCGTGCGGCCGCGGTGGAAATCGTACTGCTTGCCGTCGCACAGCACGTGGCAGCCCATCGCGGAATCGAACCGGCCCACCGCGAACACGGTGCGTATGCCGACGATGCGCGGGAAGGAGAGGTCCATGTCGCTTCCCATCTTCCCGAAATCGACGGACGGACGCTTTTCCGCGTCAAGCCTGAACACGGGGCTGCGGCGTTTCCCCGGCTTCGCCGAGACGCCGCCCGTCTGCGAACGCCATTCCACGACCTGTCCGCCCGTGCCCAGCACGAGCGACGTGCCGTCCGAGGCGTCGAGCCGCATCGCGGCCTCCCGCAGCGCCGCAGGCTCCGCCAGCGCCGCCGCCGTGCAGGACGCCGCCCATCCGACGAGCGCGTATTTGATCGCTGTCTTCGTCATTGCTCTTCTGTCTTTCCCTTGAAGATTGTCATTTTACGATCAAAGTCAACCCGGTCTGCTCCGTTCCGCCCAGGTCGAGCACGGCGTCGGCCGCTATCGAGAGGTCGCTTTCGGGGTTGAGCGCGTTCACGGCGGCCCACGAACCGTCCTTCAGCGCAACAATCTCGTCGGCGGACAGCGCCCGGTCGAACACGTACACCTCGTCTATCGCGCCGTTCCAGTGGTACGAGTGGGTGGGATAGCGCGTGGGATCGTCTTCGTTCCCGATGCCGAGCTTCATGGTGTAGTCCACGCTGGAAAAGGCGATCTCCTTTGAATACCCGAGCACGCCGTCGACGTACAGCAGATTCCTGCGCCCGTCGAACGTGCTCGCCACATGGTGCCAGTTCTCGGTGTCTTGGGCGCTGACAGTGGAATTCGGGCGCGCCGCGATGCCGCCGGTCTGCGAATGGCGCACCGGCGTATTCTCTGTTTCCGGCGCGTGAGGACACGCGTCGCAGCCCTTGGGCTACAAGTGTGTGCGGGGGGGATATTGGGGACAAAAGCGTTCGGCACACGGCGTTTAACCGCGTCGACAGGCGATCGACCTATATGATATGCATTTGACATGGCTTTCCCGATGGTGCAATCAGTATAGCACACCACCATGAATGTGCGCAAGCGGAAAAATCGACTCGCGCGTTCTTCCGTTCTTGATGATTTGCCCTCAAAGAAATTGCATTTTTCCTCTAGCGCCGGAAGCGCGGATTTGGCATAATGGTTGTGCTGAATCTTTCAGCCGCGCAGATGTGGTTTTGCGAGTTCCCTCAGGCCGCGCGGCCTGGCTCGCAGACAGAGGGGTTTTGCAACTACCTCTTTATGGTATAATTTGAGGCGAGCCCTTCGGGGCGAAAACCATCCATCTCGTCCATCTTTGACGAACACTAAAGGTACCGACAAGTGAAAACGACACTGTTTCTGCACGCCGCCGGCGCGGCTTTCGTGTTTGCGGCGCACGCAGGCGGATTCTCCGTTTCAACCTCGACGAAGCTCGAGGCCGATGCCGACTGGCGCGGCAAGGGCGTGGTGACCGTCTCGGCCGGCGCGACGCTCGACCTGGCGGGACGCCGCCTCTCGCTTTCCGGCATCGCTGGCGCTGGCACGATCACCGACACGGCCGGCGGCGGCGTGCTGTATGTGGACGTGCCGGAGGGCGTCTCGGCCGTAAACACCAACGTGTCGTTCGCGGGCTCCCTGCGCTTCGTCAAGGCGGGCGCGGGCGACTTCCGCCAGGCGTGCATGGGCCACAGCTACGGAGGCGGCACCCTCGTGGCGGCGGGCGCGCTCCGATGCAAGGCGGGCGACCTAAACTCCGAGCCCGCCAGACGGCTGAACTGGGGCCGCCCCGGAACCGAGATACTGATCGAACGCGGCGCGACGCTCGACCTGCGGGACTCCTGCAACAACTGCTACTGGAACATCGTGCTCGACGGCGGGCGGCTTCTGCTGCGGGACTCGCGGCCGAATCCCGCCAGCGACGCTCAGGTGCAGAACCTGAAGCTCCTCGCCGACTCCTCGATGGAGGTGTGCGACTCCGGCTTCATAGGAAGCGGCTACGGCAGATGCAGAATCGGCCTGAACGGCCATAGGCTCACGGTCAACTGCGTGCGCGGCCATGCGGCGTACCTGTTCAACACGACGTTCGTCTCGTCCGGTTCGCTGCGGTTCGCGACTGCGGACGGCAGCAGCGTCCTGATAGACAAGGTTCCTGTCGATGAAGCGCCGAAGGCGGGCGCCTTCTTCGACGACGACATCGCTAAAAGCACGGCCGTCATCCCCGCTCCGCGCGAGATGAGGCTGACGGGCGGTGCCCACTGGGCGCAGAAGCCGCCGAAGACGGTGAAGGCCGCAGGCATCCCGCCGGAGGGATACGAGATCTCCATCACGCCTGACGGCATAACGATACGCCATTCGGACGACGCGGGCGCGTACTACGCGAACACGACGCTCTCCCAGATGGGCCGCTGGGACGCGAAGAAGAAGTGCAAGGTCTATCCAGGCCTGGAAATCAAGGATTCGCCGAAGTTCAGGTGGCGCGGCGTCCACATCGACGACTCGCGGCACTTCCTCGGCAAGGACGTCGTCATGCACATAATCGAGCAGATGTCGTGGTTCAAGTTCAACGTTCTCCACTGGCACCTCATAGACGACCAGTATTGGACGCTTGAGATTCCGGGCTATCCCGAACTGCAGCAATATGGCGGCGAGTGTCTTGTCGCCGGCCAGTCCCGCAAGTACCATGGCGAGAAGGTGTCGCCCGGCATCTACACGGCAAACGACGTGAAGGAGATCGTGGAGTACGCGAAGGCGCGCCACATCACCGTGGTGCCCGAGGTCGAGTTCCCGGGCCATTCCGTGTGCGCGCTTTGCGCCTATCCGCAGCTCAGCTGCGATCCGCAGTACATCCTCAAGCGCGGGCGCGACCCGTCCAACTTCGGCGGAGGAGGAGACGGCGTGTTCTGCATAGGCAACCCGGAATCGATACGCTTCCTCGAGAAGGTGCTCGACCACGTGTGCGAGATATTCCCGTCCGAGGTCATACACATCGGCGGCGACGAGTGCCCGCGCACGTTCTGGGAGAAGTGCCCGAAATGCCAGGCGTTCGTCAAACGCGAGGGATTGACGGGCATCGAGCAGATCCAGCCCTGGGTGACGCGGCACTTCACCGAATATCTTGCCAAGAAGGGAAAACGCGCCATCGGGTGGGACGAGATCTTCATCGAGTCCAAGAACCGCCACGTCACCGCAGGCAAGGCGAAGATCACGTCGCTGCTGCCGAAGTCCACGATGGGAATGTGCTATCGCGTGCAGGGCGCCGGCGCCGCCGCCGCAAGGCAGGGATATGACGTCGTGATGACGCCGCATACGTACACGTACTTCGACTATCGCCAGGGACTTGCCGAGGATCCGTTCATGTATTTCGGCGGCTGGCTACCGCTCGCGCGCGTCTATCAGTTCGACCCGCTCGCCGGAGTGGACGAAGAGGCGCGCCAGCACATCGTGGGCGGCCAGTGCTGCAACTGGACGTCGCACACGTTCTACCGCTACGATCTCGAATGGAAGCTCTGGCCGCGAGGATTCGCGGTCGCCGAGGTGCTTTGGACGTATCCGGACCCCAGGAAGCGCGACTTCGCCGGCTTCTCGGCGCGTGCCGAGGAGTGCCGCCGCAGGCTCATAGCCGCACACGTCAACTGCGCCCCGCTCAAGTGAGAGCCCACTCCGCCGCCGCTTTATCGCGGCGGCATGGAGCGAACAAGGCAAGGGTGCGCCCAATATCGCAATATAGCGCGAAAAGACAAAGGAGAAGATGCAATGAAGAAGGCGGTTCCCGTTTTTCTACGTGCGGCGGCGTGTCTCGCCGGGCTCGTGGCGCTCCCATGCGCGGCGGAAACGCCCCGCGCGCGCTTCACGCACAAGATGCCGGCCTGGACGAACGAGCAGCCGCTCAACCCGCCGCGCGAGGAGCTGGCGCGCGCCTTCGCCGACCCGTTCGGCAAGGTGCAGACGGCCACGTTCTGGTACTGGATGAACGGCAACATCTCGTGCGAAGGGATCCGCCGGGACCTCGAGGCGATGAAGCGCGCCGGCATCGACCGCGCGTATATTTCGGACATCGGGTCGGACGTCCCCAGCCTGTCGAACAAGCCCGGCCCCGTGAAGACGTTCTCGCCGGAATGGTACAAGGCCGTGGCGACGGCGTTCGAGACCGCGAGCCGTCTGGGGATCGAGCTCGGGATGTTCAACTCCCCCGGCTGGAGCCAGAGCGGCGGCCCCTGGGTGAAGCCGGAGCAGGCCATGCGGCGCGTCGTCGCGAGCTGCGTGACGGTGGAGGGCCCGCGCGACGGCGTGTCGCTGCCCGCGCCGAAGTTCGAGAACGCGCCGGCGGAACACGCACGCGACGTAGTTGCCGTCGCATACCCCGCCCCGAAGGGCTTTGCCGACCGTGTTGCGGCCCGCGTGTCGGGCGAACCCCTGCGTTCGCGCGGCGGCCGGCCGCTCGTGGTGGAACTGGAGGCGCAATCTCCTTTCACGGCGCAGGCGGCCGAACTCGCGTTCACGGGCGGCACGTTCGCAGGAAAGGTGGCCGTGGAGGCGGAACTGGACGGCGCGTGGAAGAAACTGTGCGAGACGTCGTTCAGCCGCATGAGAAGCGAGCCGAACGTGGGATTCGCGCAGCACGCGCCGCTCGTGGCGGCATTCGCGCCAGTGGAGGCGAAGCGGTTCCGCGTGACGGTGCGCCAGGCCCACGGGCAGTCGGAATTCGCGTCCGTCGCGGTGTGTGCCGCGCCGCTTGTGGCAAAGGCCTACGAGAAGTCCCTCGCGAAGATGTACGAAGGCATTCAGCCGGCCTGGCGCGACTACATGTGGCCGGACGACCCGCCGGAGGCGCCGGAAACCGCCCTTGACGCGTCGAAGGCCATCGTGCTGCGCGGCAAGGTGGCAGCCGACGGCCGCCTCGACTGGAAGGTGCCGCCGGGAAGATGGGCGATCTACCGCTTCGCCGCCGCGCCCACCGGCACGCAGAACCGCCCGGCGAACCCGGAGGCGACCGGATACGAAGTGGACAAGATGAGCCGCGAACACGTCGCCGCCCACTTTAACGCCTATCTCGGCGACATCCTGAACCGCATCCCGCCCGAACACCGCAAGGCGATGCACTACACGGTGCAGGACAGCTACGAGGTGGGCGGGCAGAACTTCACCGACGGCATGGCGGCGAAGTTCAAGGCGTCGTTTGGCTACGACCCCACGCCCTACCTGCCCGCGCTCTTTGGAATGTCCGTGGGCGGGCGCGGCGACTCCAGCCGTTTCCTCTGGGACCTGCGGCGCTTCGTGGCGGACGAGGTCGCATACTCCTACGTGGCCGGCCTGCGCGAGGCGAGCAACGCCCGCGGCCTGACGACGTGGCTGCAGTGCTACGGGCACTGGGGCTTCCCAGCCGAGTTCCTGCAGTACGGCGGACAGTCCGACGAAGTCTCCGGCGAGTTCTGGAGCGAAGGCGGGGCGGGCAACGTGGAAGTGCGCGCCGCCTCCAGCTGCGCCCACACATACGGCAAGCGGCGCGTGTGGGCGGAGTCCCACACCTCCAGCGGGCGCCCCTTCAGCCGCGCGCCCGGATACCTGAAGCGGCGCTTCGACCGCTTCTTCGCGGAAGGCGTCAACGCCACGCTGCTCACGCTCTTCATCCACCAGCCCGACGAGCGCCAGCCGGGCGTCACGGCGTGGTTCGGGAACGAGTTCCACCGCCACAACACGTGGTTCGGGCAGATGGACGTCCTCAACGCCTACATCAAGCGCTGCAACTACATGCTCCAGCAGGGCCTGGACGTCGCCGACATCGCCTTCTTCATCGGCGAGGACACGCCGAAGATGACCGGCCTCCTCGAACCGGCCTGCCCGCCGGGAAAGACCAGGCAGTGGGACTTCATCAACGCCGAGGTGCTGCGGGAGACGGCGGGCGTGGACGAAGAGGGCCGCCTCGCGCTGCCGCACGGCACGAAGTACGAGGTGCTGGTTCTGCCTCGCCTCGGCACCACGATGCGCCCGGAAATGCTCCGCACGATCGAACGGCTCGTGAACGACGGCGCGTTCGTGCTGGGGCCGAAGCCGCTCCGCTCGCCGTCGCTCGCCGGCCAGCCGCGCGCGGACGAGGAGGTGAGGGAAATCGCCGACAGGCTGTGGGGAGACGTGGACGGCAAGTCGAAGCTCTTCCGCAGGGTCGGCAAGGGCGTGATCGCGTGGAACCTTCCCTACGACGACATCTTCGCCATGCGCAAGTCGCCGGAGGACTGCGCGTTCAGGGCGGAGACGCCGGTCGATTTCTCCCACCGCACCCTGCCGAACGCGGAAATATACTTCCTTGCCAACCGCGCGAACGGCAAGACCGCAGACCGTTTCGTGTTCCGCACCGCCGGGCGCATTCCCGAACTGTGGCGTCCCGTGACGGGCGAGATGTGCGAGGCGCCCGAATGGCGCGCCACTCGAGACGGCAGAACCGAGGTGTGCGTGGAGCTTGAGCCGATGGAAAGCGTGTTCGTGGTTTTCGCGCGCCCAGACGGGGGACGCACGGAACGCCATGCGCCGGTCAAGCGGACGGCGCGGGAGCTCGCGTGCGCATGGGAGCTGGAGTTCCAGAGCGATCCGCTCCACCGCGGCCCCGCCGGGAAGATCCGCCGCGATGCGCTTTCCGACCTCTCGAAGAGCACGGATCCGGCGATCCGGCACTATTCGGGGAAGGTGGTGTACCGGACCACGTTCACGGCGTCGAAACCTTCCGCCGGCGAAATCGCGCGGCTGTCGTTCGGCGGCGCACGCGAGATCGCGCGCGTGAAGGTGAACGGGCGCGAGGCCGGCGGCATCTGGACCGCGCCCTACGAGGTGCAGGTGACGGATCTGCTCAGGGACGGCGAGAACAATCTCGAAGTGGAGGTGTGCACAAGCTGGGTGAACCGGCTCGTTGGCGACGCCGCGCTTCCAGCGGAAAAGCGCCCCACGTGGATTTCAGTGGGTGGGTACAAGGCCAACCACCCGCTCGTTCCATCCGGACTGTTCGGGCCTACGAGGCTTGTCGTCGAGCGACACTGATCGCCTCAGTTGACGCAGATCCGGTGTATGCGAACCGCCGTGCCGACGGCTCCCTTTCCGCGGGCCGCCGGCACGAAACGGCAGGGGGGCGCGAGGGTCAGACACGATTGGTGGTACGAGTAAGAGTGGTGGAGTGACTGAATTTTTGGTAAACTGTCTGCCATGCGACGCCCAAGGAACTTTCAAACGGACAGATACTACCACCTGGTAAACCGGGTGGTCCATCGCGCCTTTTACCTGGACGAGTATGAGCCATGGCATGAAGTTACTCCACCACTCCCACTCCACCAAAGGGGTCTGACCCGAATGCCGCTAACTTAAGGTGATTTCGGGCGTTTTCCGAGCCCCAGCGTCGCCTTCGTCGGGCGCTTCGAGCGGCGGGTGTCAGGTG
>CACZAK010000210.1 GCA_902779075.1 uncultured bacterium
CTTTCGATGGCAGCGTCAGCGCCGTCAACCGCTTGCAACCGTTGAAACAGTCCTCGCCCACATAGTCGAGAAACCCCTCCTTCAGAGTGACCGAACTCAAAATCTCGCATCCCGCGAACATCCTGAACGTCAGTCCGGGAACCCGACTTCCAACCACTACGCTCTCCAGCTTGTCGCATCCATCGAACAGATTACTGCCGATCTCAGTCACGCTGTCCGGTATCTCCATCGTCACAAGCGGAAGTCCGCTGAACAGGTGACGTCCGAGCTTCTGCACCGTTGATGGCAGCGTCAACGCATTCAGCGCAGCGCATCCTGTGAACGCGCTGTCCCCGATCTCGGTCACCCCCTCGTTCAGCTTCAGGTCCTTAAGCGTCGAACACCCGTCGAACGCATCCTGGTAGACCGTCCGCACTTTCGATGGCAGCGTCAGCGCCGTCAACCGGTCAACCGCTTGCAACCGTTGAAACTATCCTCGCCAATTACAATAATGCCATTCGGCAATACAACTTCAGTGATAAACTCCTGGTTATAGAATGCTCGATAACCAATCACAGTAACGGGAACTTCGTCAAACTTGTCAGGAACAGTTACCACGCCCTCCACGCGATCTCCATCGGTAGTACGCTCAACTTTAGTAACCGTGGCAACGGAATCGTCTATGGTATAAGACCATACTAGGTTCCCGATGGTTGCCTTGTAGGTTGTTGCCCATGCGCCTAAGGGCGCGAGCATTCCGGCGACAGCCAGAAAGGTCGCCGCCAATCTCTTTAACTTTCTTTTGATGTTCATTTGATTTTCCTTTCCTTTATGATGGGTGAGGGTGCTGGTGACAGGGCATCTGACACTCCTTTGCAGAAAATAGTGAAAATGCCTTTTCTGTTTGGAAGCGAAGGCAAAACAGCGCAACAGCCAGATGGGCCCACATGCCCATCCGCCCTCCCGCCTTGCGGAATATGCCTTAATAACCGTGTCACGGTCGGAATTATACCAAACCCCACGTCCGTTCGCAAGCCCCATGAAATCCCAAATCCCGAATCCCAAAAGGCACTTATGGCAATTGAAAAGGTGAACTGTCCCGGCTGTGGGGCGAGCCACTCACGATCCTCTGGTGAAGACCCACGCGCACCTCAACACGCAAGTTGACAAGGTATACGGCCTTTCGCCGTGATTCCGCGCCGTAATCTCACGAAGAGACGCAGAAATACAAGGCCAGCCCGAACCATTTTACTTACGGCATCGCTAAATCCGCCAAGGAAGAGCTTTCAATCACTTTCTGTGATCCGTGACACCTAGATGTCAGGAACGTGACACCTAGGTGTCATAAATTGGTGCTCTAAAGGCCATAACAAGATGGTGCGCACCAAAACCTTCGACGGTGGGCGGCCCGGAGGTGGGGCGAACCCTCTGGGTGAGCCGTGGTGGCGGTTACGTGGGATGCATGACCCTATCGAGGCGGCGGTCACGGGGCGACCGCCATACCATGCGTCTCGCCGAGGACTACTCGCCACAAAACTCCTAAAAAGGCCACGACGGGGCGTGGCCCTCCCATAATTGCCAAAAATTGCGTAATATAAGCGTTTCTGGAGGTGTGCCTTTCGCAGTTTTTGGGAGGGCCTCGAGTAAAAAGCCATTGCCGTAAATCCAGAATATGCTAGAATGTTCGCATGGACTCTTTAGATTGACCACATGTTTCGTTCTTAGTATGGAAGTTGTTTCAGAAAATTGTGGAAAAAGTGCGGGAACGGTTCCTGTGCGTATGGAGGAAGAGATGGAATCGACAACGATTGAGACAGAATTGAAAGCGGCCGGCGCGTCCGGGCGACAAGACCTCTACGCCGGCGACGATGCCTGGCGGGAGTGGTTTGACGTTTGCTTCGTGGACGGCTGCGCCAACGCCGCCGCGCTGCGCGAGCAGGTCGCATCCGCCATGTACGCGCAGCTCGCGCGCTTCGGCTTCACACGCGCGGACGTAGAAGGCGCGGACCCCGTGCTGCACTTCGACGCCTACTTCATGCTCACCGGCTCGCGAAGCAAGCCCAAGCCCCTCAAGCTCTACTTCCAGCACCGGATGGCGGCCGAGGACCGTCCGCTCGACGAGTTCGTGTGCGGCACGCTGTTCGGTTCTGCCAGCGGACGCATCCACGACATCGTGCGCGACTGGCTTGCCACCGCTAAAGGGTGGAAGCCGCGCTCGGTGAGGGATACGGACGGGAAACGGCACCTCGTATGGGAACGCGCCGCAGAGGTTGACGACGCTCGCGACACAATCGGCGTCGTCTCGTGGCGTCCGGGTGCCGCGCTGGACCGCGCCGTCCTGTGGGCGCTCTCCCATGAGATGTTTTCTGCGGTGGCGAAAGAAATAAAAGTGGAAAAACAAAACGTTGCGCTCCTGTGTCATGTGACGGCCCATGACATACCGATCACGTCGCCAGAGGTGCTGGCGGCGCTGGGTGTCGGGAAATCGCGGGCCTACGTGCTCAAGGAGACATGCATGAAAAAGATCGCAAAATTCTTTTCGGACAAGGGCATCGCCCTGAACGACCACCTGGCGGCGCAAACCCTGCTCGCAGCCTGCGAAGCGGCAATCGCGCCGGAAACCCTCAAGAAACTCGGAAAGTGAGGTGCGCCATGTCCAACGAAACCACGAACAAAGACCGCTTCCTTTCCGTCTTCCGCAACGAGTGGGAGATGTACCGCACGCGCGAAACCACGCCACGCACAACGGCCGACAAGCCGGCCGACACCCCAGCGACATTTGATGTGTCGCCCGCCGCCGGCGAACTGCGTATCTTCGCCGATTTCCCCGAACCCGTCACGGGACTGCTGCTCGGCGTCTCTGACGATGGCTGGCGCGTGCTGCCGCTTTCGCCGTTCACCGTACCGGCATCCGACCGCGAGATCCTCGTGGGAACGCGCGTCTACCAGCTGTGGAATACCTGCGATTTGTCCTTCAAGACGGTTTCGCACAGCTGGATCGTGGAAAAACTGCCGCCTGACGACATCGCGGATGTCAAATCGGCACTGCGCGTAATGCGCGGCGAGAAGGTAGACGACGACCTTGCATCCTGCATGGGACTGCCTATTACGGCGTTGGACGACGACCCGCGCCGCGACTACGAACGAACATTCCGCCTGTCGCCGCCCACCGCAGCGCCCGCACAACGCAGTAAATGGCGTTATTGGGTGCCGGCTCTTGCAGCGTCACTACTGCTGGCTCTCGGTCTGTCGTTCATGTTAAATCAGGAAAAGACACATCGGCAAGAGTGTATCCATATAGACAACGTCTCGCAAGTGACGGCTAAGGTAGCGCTAAAGGGAGAAGTGCAGCCGCCGCAGTGTGATGTTGCAATGGAGATGGAGTGTCCAGCTCCGCTTGCTGCGGAATCAAAAGGCGTGAAGGTTGCGAATGTTGATGCCATGATGTCCATCAAGTCCCCCGTCGTGATGAAATCGGTTATGGGGTCGGCAAGGGCAGCAGGCGTTCGCGGATGTTACATGAGCGAGGAAAAGCTTCGTAGGAAGCGTGTACTTGCGTCAAATGAGCCGTGGCATGATAGTGGTTGGACGCGTGATGCTTTGTCTGATCAGGCACAGTCTGCCCAGCGTGCGGACGCCGTGGGTACGGAACGTTTTGCCTCGTTCAAGGAGAATGAGTTCCTCGAAGTGACGGGCAATCCGCTCTCTACGTTCGGCCTAGACGTCGACACGGCGAGCTACACCACGATGCGGCGGTATCTGACGGACATGAAGCGTCTGCCGCCGAAGGATTCGGTGCGAATCGAGGAATACGTGAACTACTTCTCCTACGACTACGCGGGGCCGACGGGGAACGTGCCCGTGGCGGTTGCGTGCGAACTGGGCGCGTGCCCGTGGAACGCGTCGCACAAGCTGCTGCGCGTGGCTGTGCAGGCGAAACGCGTGCCGAAAGAAGCCATCCCGCCCTGCAACCTCGTGTTCCTGATCGACAAGTCCGGCTCGATGAGCTGCAACGGCGGATTCACGACGCTCATACAGGCGTTACGGCTCCTCGTGGACCAGCTGCGCCCGGAGGATTCCGTCGCGATCGTCACCTACGCGAGCGGCGTACAGGTGGAATTGCCCGCCACGTCCGGTTCCGACAAAGCGCGTATCCGTCAGGTGTTGGACGGCCTCCGCGCCGGCGGTGCCACGTCGGGCGGCGAAGGATTGCAGCTCGCCTACGACCAAGCTATGAAGAACTTCTCCGCCAAGAAGAACAACCGCGTGGTGCTCGTGACGGACGGCGACTTCAACGTGGGCATCAGCAACCCCTCCGAACTCGAACGGTACATCGCGGAGAAACGCGCGACGGGCGTGTTCCTGACCGTGCTTGGCGTCGGATACGGCAACTACCAAGACGCCATGATGAAAAAGCTCGCAAACGCCGGCAACGGCAACTATGCGTTCCTCGACGGAATCCTTGAGGCGAAGAAGGTACTGATGACCGAGTTCGGCGGCACGATGATGACGGTGGCGAAAGACGTGAAACTCCAGCTAGAGTTCAATCCGGCGCAGGTGGGCGCGTACCGTCTGCTCGGCTACGAGAACCGTCTGCTGGCGGCCAAGGACTTCAACGACGACAAGAAGGACGCCGGCGAGATGGGTAGCGGACATTCGATGACGGCGTTCTACGAGCTGGTGCCGGCCGGCGCGACGAACGCAGTTGCCAAGACGGACGCCCTAAAGTACCAGAAGCAGGTGCCTGTAGCGAACGAGGAGCTGCTCACTGTGAAACTGCGCTACAAGCTGCCGGAAGCCGACACGAGTACGCGGATCGACCAGCCGGTGGTGGCGAAGGACATCACGCCTGCGGAGCCGTCGGAATCCTTCCGTTTCGCCTCGTCGGTCGTGGAGTTTGCGCTCCTGATGAAGGACTCGTCCTTCAAGGGATCGGCCTCGTTCGACTCCGTAATCAAGCGTGCCCGCGCGGCGAAAGGAACCGACAACGACGGCTGGCGCGCGGAGTTCATCCGCCTCGTCGAAACTGCGCAGCTGCTACAGGATTCTCAGCCGAGCACACCTGCCCCTCGGAGAAACCCTGTCAACGATCCAGACATCCAGGTTGATCCTGGCCTTTAACGGCGCGCAGACGGCTCCTCTCGCAGGCGAACCCCATCACATGGCTCTCTACGCTTGCCTCAATGCTTGACGAGAGGAGCGAGAAGTCGCGCGTGTCCACGGCCTTCAGGAAATCACGAATGAGAGCGAGGTCGCCTCCGGCGTGCCCGCTCTCCTTGTAATTCTCCCCCTGCGGCGGCGTAAACGACCAAGTGTAAGACTTGCCCGTGTCGAAGCGGTGCAGCGTAAACGTCTTGCTGTCGCCCTCAATGTAGCCCATTGTGCCCATCACGCGCGTGCGGCGTCCGCCCCACGGAGTGAAGGCGTCCATCGTGAAGCTCGCGGTCACGCCGCCCTCGAAGAGGAGCGTAGCTACGATGTGGTCCGGTTGGTTGTTGTCCATGCGGTACACGCAGCGTCCGTAGTCCGTCGTGCGCAGCTTCTCGAGGATCGCCTCCGAGGGACAGTCCTTCTTCAGATCGAACACGTACAGGAACCAGCGCTTGCGGTCGTAGATGTCGATGGCGGAGTAGGGACAGGTCTTCTCGTGCGGACATCCATCCGTGCAGCGCGCAGTCGCGCCGGGCGGCGCGTTTTCGGGGCGGAAGAGCGAAAGACATCCCTCCGCCGATACGCGCACGCAATGTTTGCCGACAAGCCACTTCAGGATGTCGAGGTCGTGGCAGCTCTTCGCTACGATCATCGGAGTCGTGGCCTTGCCGTCGTGCCAGTTTCCGCGCACGAAGGAATGGGCCATGTGGGCGTACATGACCGGCTCCTGGTGCTGTATGCTCACGACATTGCCGACAAGCCCCGAATCCAGCGCCTTCTTGAGCGCGCGGAAGTACGGCGAATAGCGAAGCACATGCCCCACCGCGACCATCACGCCCGTCTCGCGCTGGCGTTCAAGCAGGTCGAGACATTGCTGCTCGGTCTGCGCCATTGGTTTTTCGAGAAGTACGTCGTAGCCCTGGCGCATCGCCTCCATCGCCGGCTCGTAGTGGAGGTCGTCGGGAAGCGACACAAGCATGATGTCCGCAAGTTTACCGTCTTTCCCCGCGTCAAGCAGTTCGTGGTAGTCGCCGAAACGGCGCTCCGGCGGTATGCCCCATTCGTCGCCCATGTGGTTGCGACGCGCGGCGTCGATGTCCGCCACCGCAACCACCCTCACCGTTCCCGGGAACAGTTTTCCGTAGGCGGGGTACTCGTTGCCGCGCGATCCCGCGCCCATCACGGCCACGGTCAGTTCGCGGCTCGTCTTGATTTCAAGCGGCTCGACCTTCGCAAGTTCCGCAAATGTTTGCTCTATGTCCATGTCAGTCACGCCAGCCGTGGCGGTCAGCGAAGTCCATGTAACGGTTCCAGTCGTAGGGCGCAAGGAAGTGCGGCCCCTTGCGGATATGGTACGAGACGCATCCTTCCTGCTGCGGCTTCTCCGGCTCGGGATACGCATCCGCCACGAGCCCCTTCTTCCCGTACAGCTCCCATGCTGGCGAAGCCAGCTTCGCCGCCCACCACTCGCCGCGCGGCCCGGCCCAGTAGTCATCCGTCGCGGACGCCACGCACAGCAGGCGCGGCGCAATCAGCGCGAGCAGTTCGTGCTGGTCGAAGTCCATCGACATGTCCTTCCCTGCATACTTACGGTAGTTTTTGCAGAACCAGTACGGGAAGTTCTTGAGGATCTGCTTGATGTTCTCGGACTTCGGGAGCTCGATGTGGTTCAGCTTCGCGCCGCTGCACCCCGAGTTGTTGGAGCACACCATCGCAAAGCGCTTGTCCGTCACGCCCGCCCAGATCGCGGTCTTCCCGCCGCGCGAGTGCCCCACAACGCCCACGTGCTTTGCGTCGATGAGCGGCTCGGTCTCCATCCAGTCGAGGATGCGCGAGTCGGCCCAGGCCCACGCGGAAAGCGTCGCCCACGACTCGTTGTCGCGTTCGGACTCGGGCTGCACGGCCGGGAAGACTCCCTGCGAGAAGCCAGCGCCCTTCTTGTCCGCCGCCGCGCAGTCGAACCGGAACGCCGCGGTCGCGTAGCTGCGCGCGATGATTTCCTCGACCGGCCAGAACACCGACGAAAGCCCCTTCTTCTCGTCAAGGGTGCCGCGCTTGATGTTGGCCGCAAGGACGAACGCCGGCACGGGCTTCTTCGTCTTGGGTATGAACGCCGTGAACGGGAAGGAAAAGGTTCCGTTCGGACCCTTGTACGTCACGCGCACGAGCTTGCGCACCGCCTTGCCGCCCAACGCCTCGCTCACGTCGTAGACGTCGAACGACACGCGGTCGCGCTCGTTCGCGGCGGCGGGACGGCGTCCGTACTCCTCGCGCTCAAACAGCGCAAAGAGCTCCGGCGCGCGTACCTTCTCCCATTGCTCTAAGGTAGTGACCTTCTCACCCTTGGCAGTCGTGAGCAGGTCGGGTACGTTCTTCGGCTCAGGAACTGCCAATCCCACCATAGCCGCGCACGCAGCTGAAGCACAGGCTATCGACTTGACCCTCATCTTCATTCTCACTTAAAACGTACAACAACAACTTTGACGGGGCCGATGAGGCCGGAGTCGCGCAGGGCGCTGCCCTTCTTCGGACCCGCGATCGTCCACGTGCGGCGCTTCGCCTCGGGCTGTCCGGCGTCGAACACGAGACGGTTGTACCACGTGTCGGTCACGGACACCTTGAGCGTGTTCTTCCCGGA
>CACZAK010000211.1 GCA_902779075.1 uncultured bacterium
CCAAAGAGGACCGCGTCCTTTACATCACGGTCGTGCGCACGACGGACGGGCGCAAGAAGAAGATCAAGGAGACGGGGTTCAGGCCGTTCGTGTGGAACTTCATGAGCGTGGGCGACCGGTTCCGCTACCATCCGCAGTTCGATTTCCCGTACGAGCTCTACGACAAGCCCAAGGCGGGGAAACTTCGCTGCGTCGTCTGCTCGAAGGAGAATCCGCTGGAGGCCGACCGCTGCAGCCGATGCCATGCGCCGCTGCTGAAGTAGTGGGCAGTCTTGCTTTCAGGTCAAAATCGTGATATAATGTGTTCTGCTTCGGGTCAAAATGGTGTAAAAACATCATCATGCTCGTCTCAAAATCGTGCAGTTCTCTGAAAATCTACGATCAAGGCCATGAAAAGAAAGATTTATGAAAGACTTCTCGAGTGGAAGCGGCGGGATGCGCGAAAAGTCGCGCTTCTCATTGACGGCGCACGCCGTGTCGGGAAGAGCTGGATTGCGGAAGAATTCGGCAAGAACGAATATGAGAGCCACCTGCTGATCGACTTCCGGCTCGCGGGCGACGAGGTCAAGGAGATGTTCAGGACGCAGCTTGACCGTCTTGACGACTTCTTCTTCAACCTCTCCGCCTACTACAACGTGCGTCTCGTGAAGGGGCGCAGCCTGATCATCTTCGACGAGATCCAGTTCTTTCCGCGGGCGCGTGAGGCGATCAAGTGGCTCGTCAAGGATGGGCGGTTCGACTATCTGGAGACAGGCAGTCTCGTGTCCATCGACGAGAACGTGAAGGACATTCAAGTCCCAAGCGAGGAACGGCGGATCGGCCTCGGTCCGATGGACTGGGAGGAGTTCCTCTGGGCGACGGGAAACGAGCTTCTGCTGGAAGCCCTCCGCAGGGCGCACGAGAAGGGCGAGGCGCCGCCGAACGCGATTCACCGGCGCGCGATGGAGCTTGTTCGGCAGTATATGGTCGTCGGCGGGATGCCCCAGGCCGTCGGCGTGTTTGTGGCGGAACGCGACCTTGCTGCGGTCGATCGCCAGAAGCGCGACATCCTCGACCTCTATCGCAACGACATCGCAAAGCACGCCGGTCGCATGGCTAGGAAAGTCCGGGCGATATTCGACGGCATACCGTCGCAGCTGAACAGGCATGATCGCGTGTATCGGCTTTCGAGCCTTGGCGCGGACGCGCGCTTCAGATCGTACGAGGATGCGTTCCTCTGGCTGGACGACGCAAGGGTCGTCAACACGGCCTACAACGCCACGGAGCCTACCATCGGTCTGAAGGCGTCGAGCGAACGAAGCACGTTCAAGCTCTACATGGGGGATTCGGGACTTCTGACCAGCCTTTCCTTTGACGAAGACGACGCCTTGCGGGCCGACATCCAGCGACGTGTACTCTATGGAAACCTTGAGGCGAATCTTGGATCGCTGATGGAGAACCTCGTGGCCCAGATGATCGTTGCGAGCGGACGCAAGCTGTACTTCTACGCGAGAAGCGACAACGAGAATGCCGCCGAACGGATGGAGATCGACTTTCTGGTCACCGGGAGCGTCGTCGGAGGCAGGCACAACGTATCCGCCATAGAGGTAAAGAAGACGAAGCGCATCACGACGTCGAGCCTTGACAAGTTCAGGAAGAAGTTTAGCGACAGGCTGTCGAGGTCGTACATCGTACACACGGGCGCGTATTCGGATGAGGGCGGCGTGTTGCGGCTCCCCGTTTACATGCTGCCGTTTGAGCTGGAGCACGCGGAGGGCGGCAAATGAAACCTAGTGAAAACGGAACCTATCGCTGGCGTTACTCGGTGAACCTCTACAAGAACCCGGGGCTGCTCTGGCTGTTCTACAAGGTGTTTGGCGGAATATTCGCCGGATGCCTGCTATTCGGGCTGTTCCTTTCCGATTTCAAGGTCAGCCTTGCGGGCGCGATGTGGACGTCGGTCGGCTTCGCCGTCATGATCGCGATCGTCACGCTCAGTTACTATGTCTACGCGCTCATCCAGGGCGGGCGCTACACGTGGGACTTCGAGATGGACGAGAAGGGCGTGAACGCCGTTCAGGCGCCGAACGAGGCGAAGCGGAACAAGGTGCTCGGACTGTTGGTCACGGTGATGGGCATCGTGACGGGCAACGCCTCGCAGATGGGGGTTGGCGCAACGGTAGCCGCCCGCGACGGGATGTACTCCGAATTCGCCTCCGTTGGCACTGTCAAGGTTGACAGAAGGCACAACACTATACACATCCGCAACGGACTCTTCCACAACCAGATTTTCGCCGGAGACGAAGACTTCGACTTTGTACTCGACTACATCACCTCGCACTGCCCGAAGCTCAAAAAGAAAGGAACCTAAGATGAAAAGCCGCATCAAATTCAAAATTCTCCCAACAACCGTGTTCGCGGCGCTGGCGTTCTCCGCCGCTGCGGTAACGGCCACGGACGAGATGTTGGGCTTCGCGCGCAACGGCAAGACGCTGACGGGCAATTTCCCGAGCACGGGCATCACTATTGAGGCCGGCGCGACGGTGACGTTCGCCGGCGTGTATGCGGCGTACGCCTCCGACGGGAAGTTGGGCGCGGTCGAGTGTCTGGGCGACGCCACGATCATCCTTGCGCCGAACACGAGGAACGTCGCCTCGAACTACATGACGTGCGCCTCGGCCATCTTCGTTCCCGCTGGGCACACGCTCACAATCAAGGGCGAGGGGTCTCTCGAGGCCGTTTCGGTGAAGGACTACTGCAGCGGCATTGGCGCGTGTTCGAAGTGGCTGGGCATGGACGGCAAAAAGGGCGCGTGCGGCAACATCGTCATCGCGGGCGGAAAGGTCACGGCCATCGCGGGCGGTGCATGCGCGGCGGCAATCGGCGCAGCACAGTACAAGGGGAAATGCGGCAACATCACGATCTGCGGCAATGCCGACGTGACGGCGGAAAGCACATTCGGCGCGGCGGCGATAGGCGCGGCAGGCTGTGGCGGACCTTGCGGCGACATCACGATAAAGGACAATGCGAGCGTCAAGGCCGTTGCAGGCGGCAAGAAAGGCGACTACGACGCAAACGGCGCGGGAATCGGCGCCGGCAACGACTCGCCGTGCGGGAATATCGTCATCGCCACGACGGGGCGGGTGGAGGCGACCGGCGCGCCAGGAACCTGGGGTGGCGCGGGTATCGGCGCCGGCGGCTTCTCAAGCGATACCCACGATACTGCAATTTGCGGCGACATCACGATTTCAAGCGGAACGATTATCGCCAAAGGAAATGGTGATTGCGTCGACCGTGACCATGGCAACGGCATAGGTTGCACTCAGGTCAGCGCGTGCGGCGTCATCAGGATTACTGGCGGAAACATAACAGCCTTGGGTGGACCCAACGCCGCAGGCATCGGCGCGAACGGAACGAACAGCGCGATCTTCATCGAGGGCGGAACGATCAAGGCGGTTGCAGGGGGGCTTACGGGGGTCCGGTCGGCTGCGGCGATCGGTCCCAGCGGCACAGATTCCCATTGTGGCGACATCACCATCACGGGCGGCAGCTGCGACTTGGAAGGCGGCCCGGATTGTCCTGGCATCGGTATAGCGAGGCGGGGCAGCTCGTGCGGCCGCATCACGATCGGCGAGGGCGTAAAGCTCTTGAAAATCAAAAGGGGCGAGCGCGCGACGGACTACATCGCCGCCGTGACAAAGGACAGGGAACAAGGCATCGTCACGATTGCGCCGTCGCTTTCGCAGACGTACAGCGAAGACAAGTCCACGCTGATTATCGGCCACGATGCAACTACTTCCTCCGCATCCTCGCCGGCCTCTGCCAGTGAAAATCTTCTGTGCCACATCACCTTCGACGACCAGGCGAATCCTCTCAAGGCCACGGTCGGCGCGAATGCCATAGTCCGCACCGACAGGGATACTGTTGTTTCAGGACTTGGCAACACAAAATGGGAGAGTCCTTCCGGCGATGGCGCACTTAACATCCCCAACCGCACTCACATCGCAGTACCCGTGCCGCCTTCGCTCGCCAAGCAGCCGGGCCTTCCGTATTGTATCGAGATGAAGGTGCGTTTCCCGGAGCCGCAGCCGCAATGGTGCTGTCTGATGAACATGCCAGCTGAAAACAACATTGACGCAATGGCTTTCTTGACGGTTGAAGCAGACAAGCGGGTTGTTCTTAATGTGTCGGGGCGCATTGAGGGGGCGGAAAAGTTCAGTCTCGGCGCGTGGAATACCTTCCGTTTTCAGTTCGGGGAGAAGACGACGCGCGTCTTCTTAGACGGCAGGGAGGTCTTCAAGCAGGATTTCACTTTGGCCGGAAGCAGGGCCGATTGTTCAAAGGCAGGCGGATATTTCCTTTTTGCCGCCGATGAAAATGGTGAAGACGATCAAATGTCCATCGCCGACCTGAAAATATACGCCGGCATAGCCGAGCCTCGCGGCGAATTCGGCGTAGGGAAGAAAGATGTGCCGTCGAGCACCTCACCATCTTCATCGGTCGCAACGTCCACTGCGAACACTCCGGCGTCCCCAGCGGGCGGCAATAACGGTCAGGCCGGCGGCGCGACAAGCACAAACGGCGATGACAAGCCGTTGCTCGGCTCCGGTTCGAAGCCGAGCACTGAAGTCCAGCAGACTCTCGACACGTTCTCGGCGGACGACGGGCTTTCCGCCGCCGAGAAGATCCCCGCGCTCAAGGCGTACATTGAAACGCATCTCGACGAGCCGGGCATCGAAAAGTTGATCGACCTCCTTGAAAAACTCGCCAAGGATGCGAATGACGAGGAAACGCTCAAGTGGGTGGAGGAAATCAGGAAGAAACTCGCCGACAAAAAAGCGGGCGGCGACAAACTGGGTAACACTCCGGAACCGGGGAACCCTGCCGGCAACCAGCCTGGCGGGGTTGCGGACGACCCTTCTGGCGCGGTGGCGGGCGTCCCGCCTGCAAATACACCGGCGGGTGAACCGCCCGCCGCGGCCAATCCGCCCGCCGACGATCATGACCCGCCTGCCACGACCAATCCGCCCGCCGCGACCAATCCCGCAGGCGGCGAGGACGGCGGTAAAAAGACCGGCGGTTCTAGTGGCGGCACTGGCGACGAGCCTCAGCCAGGCAGCGGAAAGAAGCCCGGGGATGATCCTGAAGGGTACATGCCGCCTGAGAAAGGGGAAGATATGCCTTTGAGCGGGTTTATCAAAGAACCATGGGATGAAACATATAAAATATTGGACACATCGAAGATCGAGGAACCAGAGCAAGAGCGGCCAAAAGGGATGATACATGTCGGGTGCTGGAGGCTGTGCGAGAAAAGAATCATATACGATGTCCTTGAGCCAATAAAACAGTTTGATGTAATGAAGCCGAAGAATTTCACGGCATCACCCTGTTCGTTAAGCAGTTCGCAACGCGCGAATGCTGGATACACGTTGAATGAAAGAGGGTATCATGATAAAGACCTCTACGAAGACCTGAAAGGACGGGTTGAATGGAGCGGGCCGCCGCCGCAGATTGATATCTATCTGGCTAACGAGGATACGTTGCCTCATGAAGCAACGCCTTTCCCGCGAATCATGCGAATTTATTATGCTGCGCAGGGGAATATGGTGCCATACTACGTAGGCGGCAATTTAAAGCATAGTGTGGAGATTGAAACGGGGCTTCGTTTTTCCGCCAGCAACTTGCCGCGAAATTGGAGCTTTGACAAGTTGAAGCACAGAGTGTCGAGTTGTTTGATGAATGATGGTACGGATTTATTCCGTAACGACGGTGGTGTTTTCCGACATGCCCATGATTCAAGAGAGTTAACGGGAAAGCCTATAAAGGACTATTCGGAGTCGGGTTTTGTCTGGGTGGACTTGAAAAAGAATATCAGCGGGTTTGCGCAAGGTCAGGAGGGGGACTTGGGCGTCTTTCTATACACGCCCTATGTCGGCAATCTTGGTTGCTTTGTTTTCTATGTCTATGCCTACCACGATATGCGCAACGAGAAACAGGAAGAGAAGAAAACGCCGGAAGGCGGGTATTGGCATCTTGTCAGCAACAATGTGGAGCAGGTGGAGAAGAGTAATCTAGGCGACTCCAACATCGCTTACGCGAGAGCCTCCGAGACGGAACACACGGTGAACGAGGACTATTTCAAGACTAAGATTGACCGCCGCGTCCATCCAGCGAAGACAGAGAAAGTGAAGGTTGCCCGGTTCTCGTTCACGAGCCATTGCTCGCGTCCGCCGAAAACTGGGCTTCCGGGGCAGAAGTTCTCGATGAGAGTGAAATACTCGGGCGTAAAAAACGACATTTTCGTGGAAGGTGAGGAGAACCCGTTGAACTACGAGACCTACATGAGCTTCCGGCAATACGGGCCTATGCGCAAGTTCAGCCTGGACGGCGACTGCTACGACGAATCGAGGTTGGGGGTGTCGAATCGCCAGAAAGGACTTGTGGCAGGGGTTTCCACGTGGCCGACGAAGGGACTGTGGGCGGTGCCGGAATCGAAGATGCGGCTCAACCTTCGTGACAACACCGTCTGGGGCGTATTCCCCGAGGGGCCGAAAGGGGCCGATCCCGGTAGATGGCTTGAAGTCAGCTTCTGGGACCGTCCGGAAGCAGGTTATGGCGTCTTTGACATAGCGAAGACCACATGGTACTACGAATGGGTGCCGCCGGGCGAGAATCCGACGGAAACACAGGAACCTCCGCCGGAGAAGCCGGAGGATCCGGAGGAGCCGCAGCAGGGCGAGGCGATGGTCAAGTTCGCGCAGAAGGACATGGGGCTTCCGGCGAACAAGGACAAGTTCGTCCTGAAGAGCGAGGACAAGAAGAAGAACAAGGTCGGCCTTGACGAGTACAGGATACCGTTCGCCGTCCTCAACATGCCGACGAACAGGGAGTACACGGTTAAGGCGGGCTTCAGGCGCATGGGCGCCGCAGGCGAAAACGGCATCTACCTCGAGGAAAACGCGATCACGAACGCGATTCCCTACAGCGTCGAGGTCGTCAAGGACAAGGAGCACGGCGACAAGGGACTTTGGGAGGCCGTGATCAAGGAGACGGGGACCTACGAGCTTCCGGCGGGGACGAGCGAGGGCATCCTCCTGAAGGTCGTCGCGGAAAGCGGCAAGAAGGGTGACAAGGACTACGTGAGCGTCTATGAGACGTTCCCGATCTACCGCATCCACCTGGGCCTCTCGTTCATACTGCAGGCGAACACGATACCCTGCTATCTCGAAATGGCCGAGAAGAGCAAGTTCAAGCTGGACAAGCAGGACATCGCGGGAGACCCGGAGAAGGACCCGGACGACAAGTACGTCATCCGGCAGGAGGATTTCGAGGTCCCGTTGCGCGAAGGCGCGATGATGCTGCTCCTCTACGACGAGGACAGGGCGGACTTCATCCGCATCCCGGCCGTGCCCAAGGCGACGCGCGTGACGGCCACGAAGGTCGCGAACGACCGCTGACGGCCACGAAGGTCGCGAACGACCGCTACTGCCAGACGCGCGACGCCGAGGAGAACCACCAGGAGCTCGTCGACAGGCTCGGCATCAAGGCGATCTCGACGGGCAAGACGCGTGGGAACGGCTCGCACGTCGTCAAGGTCGGGCCGACGACGGCCGTCCTGGACCCGCCGCTCCGACTTCTGGCGGACCTTGAGGTCGATGCCGTGTACAGCAACAGGGTGTCGAACTTCACCCGCACGTTCACGGCGAAGAAGCACGTGCTTCTCCACTCGCAGCCGATGCGCGTCTTCGAGAAC
>CACZAK010000212.1 GCA_902779075.1 uncultured bacterium
CGCAGGATAATGTTGTTCTTGAAAGTTGTCATGGTTGTTTCCAAATCCCAATACGCATGGGTTAAAAACGGAGATGCGCCCGTGACGGGCGCATCCGAGATTTTCGGCTTGCGTGGGGCGGTGAGATTATGGTATCATTACAACAGTTCAACTGGCCAAGAAATAATCTTCAACAGTTACAAAGAGGAAAAGCGATGGAAAAACTGATCTGCAACGCCCCTTGGGGGAAGGCGAAAACCTCTCGTTTCGCTCGTGTTGTTGCTCTGGTTCGTAAGGTCGCGACAAGCGCGACCCTCCCGGCAGTTTTTGCTCTTGCGGTCGCGGCGGGCACGGTGACGGCACTGGGCGACGGCCTCCCCGAAGGCTACACGCAGGTGCCGTTCATCCAGGCGAACGGACAGTGCCGGATCAAGACCGGCGTCACGCCCGCCTACAACGACAAGGTGGAGATGACGTGGATGCCGACGACCGTGAGCGTCAACCAGAACCTCTGGTGCGCGCGCACGGCCACGTCGAAGCAGTTCACGGGCTTCATGATCGGCGCCACATTCCGCTTCGACCGTAACGAAGGCACGGCCGGGCAGAAGGCGAGCGCAGCCGTGTTCGTCGCCAATACGCGCTACTCGATCGTCGCCGACTACGGCGCAGGCGTCAGCACGATCTCGAACGACGTGACGCACACGGAGGAGACGACGGTCTCGAATACCACCGACTCCTACACGGTCGGTTCGGAACTCGCGATCTTCGCCTCGCACAACAACAACATCGACGACGGACTCAACAACTACGGCTCCTATCGTCTCTATTCGTTCAAGTTGCGCAATTCTAGCGGCACGCTCCGCCTCGACCTCGTGCCCGCCAAGCGCCTTTCGGACAATGTCATCGGCGTCTATGACACGGTCAACAACGCCTTCCTGACGAACGACCTGTCAGGTTGTTTCACGACGAGCGGCATGACGATCACGCCGTCCGACCCCGAATGGGGCAAGGCGCTGACGGTTGCGAGCGACACCGTCATCGACGCCGGTTCCGGCGCGACATGGTCGGGCGCGCTCACGGTCTTTGAAGGTGCCACTCTTACCACGCGCGGCAACCTTTCCGTCCTGGGCGCGACGACGGTCAACGTGGGCGGCGCGCTTGACGTCGAAAGCGGCACGGCGAACTTCGCCTTCGGAAGTAAAGCCATGTCGGGCACGTTGTACATCCGTGCGGGCGCACAGCTGAACATGAACCGCTCCGACGCCTGCAACTACCATGCGGGGTTCGCGATACATGTCTATGGCACGTTCAATGCGCAGACTTATCGCGTCAGCGTGGGGCTGGAGGACACCGTCTATTTCCACGATGGCGCACGGATCATCGGCGTGAGCGACGGATACGGTGCTTTCGACTTCTTCGACAACGGATGCCAGCTTTTCGTTGACGGCGACGTGACGTGCGAATCGCCGATCCGCGCACGTGTCGCGGACTACGACCTCAACGTGGTCTGCTCCGAGAACGCGCACATCAACTTCGCGGGAGGGTTTGGCGGCAGCAGCGCAGGGACCGTGGTGCAGGTCGCCGCGACGGCGGAGCAGGGCAATGCGCCCGGCACGTGCGCAAACGCCTTCATTGAAGTCGGCGTGAATCCGTCGATGAGCGGCAAGTTCGTGTTCATTTCCCCTGCGGCGGTTTCGCTCAAGGGCGAAACGCAGACGTTCACGGTGGAGACTTCGGCGGCGGAACTTGAAGTCCGGGTGAACGGCGACGTCGCCCGCGTGAACCACGCGCTCGTGCAGAAGCTTCCCGTGATCACCAATTCAACCGCCACCGTCCGCCTCGTGGGCGATGGCGTTTGTGCATTTCTTGATGCCACGCCGACGTTCCCGGTCGTGTTCGCCGGCGCGTCGCTCGCCATCGCGACGAACGCGCCCGTTGCGCTCGCCGCCGGATCGTCTGTCCTCTCCAACACCGTGATTGGCGTGGAGGGGCTTGCCGCCGAAACCGCCGCAACGCTTCTCACGGGCGTCGATTCCACGTTTGACGTCTCGAAGGTCTCTGTACAGGCGATGCACAACGGCGTTCTGCTCGGCACGCCTGCCGCTGTTTCTTTCGACGGAGCAGGTGCCGTTGTCACGGATGGCGTCGCGCCGTTCGTCGCGGGTGAATGGATCATACCCTACGTCAAGGCGAAGGCGCTTTTCTGGCTTGACGCATCCGACGCCGCGAACTTCGTGTTCAAGGACAAGACCTTCGGATACGTCACGAAGTGGAACGACCTTTCCTCGTACGGACGCACGGCGAGCTCCTACATGGCGAACTACGGCTCGCTTGGCGTCGCGGACGGCGTGCCCGCCTACCTAATGGGTGCGGTCGGTGCGCAGATCGACATGAACTACACGCGAATGACGACCATCCGCACGGTGTTCGAGGCGATGGCGATCCGGTCTGCGAGCGGCGGATTCAACCAGTGGCTCGGCGATAAATCGACCTGTCACTTCCATCGCAACACGGACGGCTCGTACGACAGCCAGTGGGGTATGCAGAACTGCTCGTTCTACAAGGACGGCGAACTCGTGGCGGCACCGCGCACGACCGTGCCGCCGTCCGACCGCCATGTCTATACGATCGTCACCTCGGCGGCCGCGAGTTCCGACCAGCTGAGCAGAGACCGTACCACCAACGCGCGCAGCTCCGGGCGCGACCTTTCGGAATTGATCGTGTTCGACGAGGTGCTTTCCGATTCCGACCGCCAGGACATCGAGGCGTATCTCGCCGCGAAGTGGAAGGGCGCGAGCCCGACGGCCGCCGCTGCTGACAACACCTACACGGTCCGCGGCGAGCTTGGCGTTGACGACACGGTCAGCGGTGCCGTGAACCTCTCGTTCGCCGAGGGCGCGTCCATCGTCGTCGCCAATCCGCCGGAGGAGGGCGCGATGGTCACGACAACCGGTTCCGTCACGATCCCCGCCGGCACGGCGCTCGCGGTGAATGTCGATGCGCGCGCGCTGCCGCTCGGCACCTACACGGTGATGGAGGCCGCAAGCGGGATCACGTCCGTTTCGCAGTTCGCGGCGACGGCGGCGACGGCGGCCGGCGCGGAGGCGACGTTCTCCGTGGTGGACGGCAAGCTCGTGATGACGCTATCCCTTGCCGCCACGACCACGAGCTTGACGTGGCGTCCGCAGAACGCCGCCGGACTCGACTGGGGCGCGGAAAGCTGGCTCTACGACAACTCCACGACGGGCGGGTTTGTCGGCTACATCAAGACTGTGTTCGACGGCGGCGAGAGCGTGACGGGCGACATTGCCGTGAACGACACGTATTCCGTCGGGCCGATGTCGATCACGGGCGCCAACGACTACAATTTCACCGGCACCGGCACGCTTGCGGGAAGCGATCCGATCGTCATCGACACGACGGGGACCGTCTCGCTCTCGGGTCCGAACCTCGGCGACCAGGACATCATCGTCTCCAACGGCACGCTCCGTGTGGGGCAGAACCCCGGCGCGTACGCGCTCGGTACGAGCGCAGGCAAGATCAAGGTCGTGGGCGGCACGCTCGACATCAATTCCGCCAACAACAGCGCGGCGTTGGCGGTGATTTCGCACCGGAAGGACATCGAGCTTTCGAACGGCGCCTCGTTTGTGAACACGGGTGCCGCCGGCAACGGACAAGGCGCCATCTCGAAACTCACCGTCGATGGCTCAGGCACGCTCGGCGGCACGGGCCGCTTCGACGTGCGCGCGAACTCGTCCGATCCGGGGCGCAATCCGCCGACCATCGACGGCGACACGAACGCGGTGCTGAACGTCGATACGTCCGACTTCCTCGTTTTCCACGATGTCATTGCGAATATCGGACGAATCAACCTGCTCCGCGGACAGTTGCAGATCGAGCAGCCGGACGGCGAGTACAACGTTCCGGGCGGCATCCACCTGTCGGACGGCACGATTCTCCGTTACCATCAGGGCGTCACCACCACGGGCGCCGTGGTGCACGTCGATTCCGGCACTGCGCAGATTAACGCCTACAATGGAACGAGCTACATGAAGGGGCCGCTCGCCGTTGCATCGGGTGCGACGGCGCAGCTCGTTGGCAGTGGCGTCCTGCACTACGAGGGCGGCGTCCAGAACGCGGGAACGGTGCGCACCACGCAGGGCACCCATATCCTCAAGGGCGACATCTCCGGCACTTCCTACGAAGTCGCGGGAGGCCAGATGCGCCTTGCCGGCGCGGTGCAGGAGAGTTCGCTCACGATTCCCGTCAGCTCCAGTTCGCTTTACGTGAAGGACGGCATGACGGCGGGGACGATTACCGCGAACGTGACGGGAGGCGACGCGGGGCTTCTTCTTGAAAGCGCCGTCGCTCCGGTGTTCGACGCGTACAACCTCAACCTCAACGGGAACTCCAGCTACATCCTCCCGCGCGTTGCGGGGCAGATCGTCGATCTCACGGGAACGGTGAACATCGACCAGGCGGACGCCGGCACGACTTACGTGTACAGTACCACGAACAACAACGAATTTGGCGTGGCGATGAAGATGGTCGGTACGGTTGGTAGTCTGCGCGTGGGCCTCAACAACGGGCGCGCCGGAACTCTCCAGCTCAAGCAGGGGTCCGATGTTTCCGCCAAGTTCCTGTCTGCCGGCGACGGCGGCGCAGGCCCGTCTCGCGGACGCATCGTCATCGATTCGGGGGCGAAGGTCACGATCAGGAGCGGCGGCGACGTGCGCGTTGGACACTGGCATACGGCTCCGTCCAGCGTGCAGACGCAAACGCTCGACATCGCGGGCGAGCTCGACTGCTCCGTCGGAACGCTGTACACCCCGATGGACGCGCCGCGCGCCGAGACGTATCTGCGCGAGGGCGGCGTGTTGAAGGCCAAGGGCCTGATGGCCAACCGCAGCGGCAGGGGGACGACGGTGCCAAACGCGACCCACACGTTCAACTACGGCAACGGCACGGGTGCGGCGGAAGGTCGCCACTGGTTCATGATGGAGGGCGGCCGCCTCGAGATTGGGACAAGCGGGATTCTGGGTGTGTGCCTTCCTGGCGTCACGAAGTTCGACTTCCAGAACGGCGACATCGTGAACGTCGGGGCTTGGGGAAGCGACTACGGGCTTCCGATGTTCTTCGGGCACGACGCCGTGGGCGGAGAGGTGACGTTTGACCTCGGCGGCAGCCTTGTGAACTGGAATACCGGCCTCTCCGGCGCGAGCGACGTGACGCTGAAGGGTTCCGCCAACTTCCAGGGCAACAGATACATCGACCGGATGCAGGGCGCGATGCTCGGCAAGCTCACCGTCGAGAACACGGGCGCGAACGACCTGCGCACGACCTCCGCGTTCGCGGGCGGACTCGCGCTCGCGCCCGGCGTCAACGCGCAGGTGGCGAAGTACGGCGAGACGAACTACGCATACGCCGTCAGCGTCAATGACCTCGCAATGCTTGATTACATTGCCGGCAATGGATGGAGCTACCCCTACGCTTCGGCGGACTTCTTCGGATTCGCCTACAAGAAGTTCTCCGCATGTCCCATTGCCGCCAAGACCACATCCGTCGGGCGCGGCGAGTTCTACGTACCGGCGGACAAGGCGGGCGTCTGGACGTTCGCGGGCAACTACGACGACCGCATTGCCCTCTATGTTGACGGGACGCAGGTCTTCAAGACGACGTCGTGGTCTCAAGTCGGGCGCGGCACGAACACGCTCTCCGCCGGATGGCACAAGTTCACGATCGCCGTTTACGATGGCGGGCAGCCGGGCGGGCCGTCGTCCGACGGCTGGGGCGACGGCAAGGGCGTTGGCTTCTACGTGGGCGAGACGACCGCCACGGCGGCGTCCAACTACATCAAGTTCGCGGACGGCGAGGACTTCGGCGACGGCACGAAGTTCCAGGTGCGTCCCAGCCCGAACGTAGCGGTGTGGAGCTTCTGCAATGCCTACGATGTCAATACATGGCCCACGCGGGAGGACTGGGCGCACATCAAGTGCATTGACGCCCTCACGGTGATGTACAAGAACAGCAAGGCGTCCGACGCGAACACGTGGAAACCGTACATTTTCGGGAAGACCAGCAAGTTCGAGGGCTGGTTCAAGGTCGAGGACGACAAGGCCGGCACGTGGACGTTCAAGGCCGCGTACGACGACCGCTCGCTCCTCAAGATCGACGGCGTCCAGGTGTGCAGAAGCGATGCGTGGGACTCCGTTGCCACCGGCACTGCGGAACTGTCGGCCGGCTGGCACCGCTGGGAGGTGCGCGTGGGCGAAGGTGGCGGCGGCGGATGGGGGCCGGACAATACTGTCAACGGCGGCAACACCGTGAGCTACATCGCTCCCGGCGACACGGAGAAGCGCTTCGACGAGAACAACCTGAAGCTCGCAGCGACGCTGGGCGACGTGGCGCTGATCGAGCCGAACGGCATCCACAAGGATCTAGAACTCGGCGCGGGCGCGACGCTCACCTCGAACGGCACGCTGCCGATGTCGATCTACGGCACGCTGAAGGGCACGGGCTCGCTCGCGGGATCGTGGGAGTTCGCGGGCGACCACAACTGCTGGGAAGTGACGAATGCGGTCGCCAAGGCCGAAACGCTCCCTGTTGCCACGTTCGACGCCGCCACGCCCGCCACCTTCGCGGGATTGAAGAACGTGAAGGTGACGTTCAATGCGCGACCGACGCGCAAGGCATACTACCTCACGGGTGTGATCAACGGCCTGACCGATGCCGACCTCCCCGCTGCGACCATGACGGTGAAGGATGCCGACGACCGCGACTACTCCGCGAACTTCACGCTCACGGTGAAGGGCGGCCGTCTTGCGCTCAGCAACAGCAAGCCCGCAGGCATCACCATCCTCGTGCGGTAGGACGAGGCGTCCCGCCGAGGTAGGGCGAGCCCTCCGGGCGAGCCGAGGTAGGGCGAGGCGTCCCGCCGAGCCGTGACAGCAAGCGTACAAAAGCAAGTTGTGCGGCTCGCCCCACCTCCGGCCCGCTCGGCGAGCGGGCCCTACCATTTTCGGCTTGCGGGCGGCGGTGAGATTATGGTATCATTATGCACGTTCAACTGGCAAAGAAGTAATTTTCAACAGTTACAAAGAGGAAAAACGATGGAAAAACTTATCTGCAACTCCCGTAGGGAGGGGGCGAAAACTTCTAGTTTCGCTCGTGTTGTTGCTCTGGCTCTTGCGGTCGCCGCAGGCGCGGCGCTCACGGCGTCCGCTAGTACGGAACTGATACAGAACGGCGACTTCGAGGCGGGCAACGCCACGGACCAGACATGGGGCTCGTACTCCAACAAGAGCGGGTACAGCAACCCCGGTTGGACGGTGTCGTCTGGCGGCGGTCTCGCCAAGCCGAACGGAACGTGGCTCGCGAGCGGCCTTGCCGTCGGGAACTGGGCGCTCTACCTCCAGAACAAC
>CACZAK010000213.1 GCA_902779075.1 uncultured bacterium
TCGACCTTCGCGGTCCTGAACCTCTGCCAGGCGGGCGACCACGTCGTCTCCAGCGCGCAGATCTACGGCGGCACGTTCAACCTCTTCGCCGTCTCGCTGAAGAAGCTCGGCATCGACTTCACGTTCGTGGATCCGGAGGCCTCGCCTGCCGAGATCGCGAAGGCGTTCCGTCCCAATACGAAGTGCGTGTTCGGCGAGACGGTGGCGAATCCGTCCGGCGTGGTGCTCGACATCGCGAAGTTCGCGAAGGCCGCGCACAAGTTTGGCGTGCCGCTCATCGTGGACAACACGTTCCCCACGCCCGTCCTGTGCCGTCCGTTCGAGTTCGGCGCGGACATCGTGACGCACGCGACGACGAAGTACATGGACGGCCACTCCTCGCAGGTGGGCGGCTGCATCGTGGACAGCGGCAACTTCGACTGGTCGAAGTACCCCGAGCGCTTCGCGGGCCTTGTCGCGCCGGACGAGTCCTACCACGGCCTCTCCTACGTGAAGGCGTTCGGCAAGCAGGCGTACATCGTGAAGGCTACGGCGCACCTCATGCGCGACTTCGGGTCCATCCCCTCGCCGTTCAACGCCTTCCTCCTGAACCTCGGCCTCGAGAGCCTCCACGTGCGTATCCGCCGCCACGCGGAGAGTGCGCTCACGATCGCGAAGTGGCTGCGGAAACAGCCGAAGGTGGCGTGGGTCAACTTCGCCGGACTTCCCGACTCGCCGTACCACAAGCTCGTCAAGAAGCAGTTCAAGGGCACGAGTCCGTGCGGCGTGATGACGTTCGGCATCAAGGGCGGGCGCGCGAAGTCCATCAAGTTCATGGACGCGCTCAAGGTAATCGGCATCGTCACGCACGTGGCGGACGCCTGGAGCTGCGTGCTACACCCCGCCTCGCATACGCACCGCCAGCTCACCGACGCGCAGTTGAAGGCCGCTGGCATCCCGCCGGACCTCATCCGTTTCTCTGTAGGTCTCGAGGATCCGCAGGACCTCATCGCCGACCTCAAGCAGGCCCTCGCGAAGATCTAATCTGTATACAGATGACACAGTTGTGCACAAAAGGCACAGTCCCTTACAGGCTATAAATCAAAATTAACACGATACAGTTGTATAAAATCCCTTCTGGGACTTTTGGCAAGGATTCTGCTACATGTTTGGCTTTGGAAAGAAGAAAAGGCGTACAATGAACGAAGAAGAAGAGAAGAAGTCGGCCGGCGAGCCGGAAAATCCGGAGAATCAGGAAAGCCCGGAAAGTCCGGAGAATCCGGAAAGTCCGGAGAATCCGGAGAATCCGGAAACTCCGGAGAATCCGGAAAGTCTGGAAACTCCGGAAACTCCGGAAACTCCGGAGAATCCGGAAACCCCGGAAAAGCCGGCCGAGCCGAACTGGAAAGACCAGTACGCGCGTATGCTCGCCGATTTCGACAACTACCGCAAGCGCGTGGCGCGCGACCGTGAGGAACTCGCGCAGTTCGCTGCGAAGGACATTTTGAAGGACCTTCTGCCCACCGTGGACAACCTTGCGCTCGCCCTTGAAAAGGCTGAGAACAAAGACGATCCCTTTGTGCAGGGCGTCAAGCTCGCGTATGACGGTTTCCTCAAGGCGCTTGCCGACCATGGCGCAACGCCGATTGATTCTGTCGGCGAGCCGTTCGACGCCAATTTCCACGACGCGCTCGCGCAGCTTCCTTCGTCCGACGTGGCGGAAGGCGTAATAATGAACGAGGTGAAACGCGGCTGGCTGCTCCACGGCAAGCTCCTGCGCGCCGCGCAGGTCGTTGTCTCCAGCGGCGCGCCGGAGAAGCCCGCCGAGAATCCGGCGGCGGAGGCGTGACATGGCCGAGAAACGCGACTATTACGAGGTCTTGGGCGTCTCCAAGACAGCGAGTGCGGACGAAATCAAGAGCGCGTACCGCAAGCTCGCGATGAAGTGGCATCCCGACCGCAACCCCGACAACCCGGAGGCGAAGGAGAAGTTCCAGGAGGCGTCCGAGGCGTATGAGGTGCTGTCGAACCCCGAGAAACGCCAGCGGTATGACCAGTTCGGACACCAGGGCGTCAACTTCGGCCCTGGCGGCTTCGACTTCGGGCGCGACTTCTCGCATTTCCAGGACGTGGACCTGAACGACATCCTCGGCGCGTTCTTCGGCGGCGGGGGCGGCGGGTTCAGCGGCTTCGGCGACTTCTTTGGCGGCGGACGCCGTCGGCGTGCGGCCGATCCGAACGGTCCCCAGCCCGGCGCGGACATGACGATGGAGATGGAGATTGACTTTGAGGAGGCCGTGTTCGGTAGCGAGCGCACGATGAAGCTCACCGTGCCCGACCAGTGTCCCGACTGCCACGGCTCGGGCGCGGCGAGCGGCTCGAAGCGCGTGACGTGTCCGACCTGCCACGGACACGGTGCCGTGATCGGCGGTGGTGGGTTCTTCCAGATTCGCCAGACGTGTCCGAAATGTGGTGGCAGCGGAACGGTCGTGGAACATCCGTGCCGGACGTGCAGCGGCTCCGGACAGGTCCGCACGCCCCGCACGATCACGCTGCGCATCCCGAAGGGCGTGGACACCGGTTCGCGTCTGCGCCTCTCCGGCAAGGGCGCGGGCGGCCTGCGCGGCGGCGCGCCGGGCGATCTCTACGTTGTCCTCAACGTGCGCGACAGTGACGTGTTTGAGCGGGAGGACACGGACCTTTTCGTGACGGTGCCCATCTCGCCAGTCCTCGCTGCGCTCGGCGGAAGCGTGGACATCCCCACGCCCGACGGCGTGGCCACGGTGAGCCTGCCGGCCGGCACGCCGAACGGCAAGCAGTTCCGTCTGCGCGGGAAGGGCGTGCCCGATTTGCGCGGCGGTCCTGTAGGCGACCTCGTGGCGCGCGTCGTCTTTGAGGTGCCCACGCGCCTCACGGGCAAACAGCGCGGTGCGCTTGAAGAACTTGCGAAGACGCTCGACCCTGGCAACTTCCCAGAGGCCCGTGCATTCGGTGACCGACTCAAGACATTCTACAGTCGCCGTGACAAGCTCAATTCCCGTTCGTGACGGCGGCGCGGATTTATGATATACTATTGCCGAATCTTCCAAAGAGGAGAGGAATAGATGACGCTCGAAGAACAGGTTAAGGCGATGCTTGAGGCACTCCGTCCTATGTTGCAGCAGGACGGAGGAGACCTTGAATTCGTCAAGATGGAAGGCAAGACGGTCACGCTGAAGCTCGTGGGCCACTGCGGGTCGTGTCCGTACGCGATGATGACGCTCAAGAGCGGCATCGAGCAGAAGCTGCGCGAGCTGGATCCGGAACTTGTCGTGGAGCGCGCCGAATGAAAACCGTGAACGTATCGCTCGTGGGCGTGGGCGGCCAGGGCATCCTCCTCACGGCGAACCTGCTGGCGGACGCGGCCGCGCTGAGCGGCCTCGACGTCAAGAAGAGCGAAATCCACGGCATGGCCCAGCGCGGCGGCAGCGTGATTTCGTCCGTGCGCTTCGGCGACGAGGTGCACAGCCCCATCATCCCCGAGGGACAGAGCGACGTCTTGGTGGCGTTTGACCGCCTGGAGGGCCTGCGCTGGCAGGGGTTCCTCGCGAAGGGCGGCAAGGTGCTGATGAACAACGTCGACCTCGTGCCCGTCACGGTGTCGAGCGGACTCCAGCAGCCGGTCACGGACTTCGAGGCGCGTCTTGCGAAGGCGTTCCCCGACGTGATCATGGTCGACGCCGCGAAGATCGCGGACGAAGTGGGCAACGCGCGCACGATGAACATGGTCATTGCGGGCGCGCTCTCCGCGCTCGTGCCGTTCGAGGAGTCGAAGTGGATCGAGGCCATGGAGCAGATGCTCACGGGCCCGAAGGCAAAGCTTTTACCAGTCAACAAAGAGGCGTTCGCTCGCGGACGAAAGGTGGTGTTGGGATGAAGTTCTGGAACCGGGAAGTGGAGACGATGAGCCGGGACGCCCTTGAGGCGCTCCAGCTCAAGGGGCTGCAAAAGACGCTCCGTCGCGTGTGGGGGTGCGAATGGTGGCGCGACCTGCTGCGCAAGCGCGGCATGTCCGACCCCGAGGACGTCAAGAGCCTCGACGACCTCCGCAACCTGCCGTTCCTCACGAAGGAGGACTTCCGCGAGGCGTATCCGCTCAAGATGTCCACGGTGGACCGCCGCGAGCTCCTCGAGTTCCACATGTCCAGCGGCTCCACGGGCACGCCCGTGGTGATGGCCTACACGAAGAACGACCTCAACCAGTGGGCGGACACGATGGCCCGCTGCTTCACGATGGCCGGTCTCGAGGCGGGCGACGCCTTCCAGATCATGCCCACGTTCGGCCTCTTCAACGGCGGATTCGGCTGCTACCACGGCTGCCGCAAGATGGGGCTCTTCTGCGTGCCCGCGTCGAGCGGCAACACGGAGCGCCAGATCAAGCTCATGCGCGACTTCCGTGTGAAGGGCTTCTGCTCCGTCGTGAGCTACGTGCCGCGCATCATCGAGAAGCTCGACGCCTCCAACGATCCCGACATCCCGTCGCTGCGCGTGGGCGTGTTCGGCAGCGAGACCTTCTCCGACGAAATGCGCAAGAAGATTGAGAACCGCCTCCACATCGAGTGTTTCGACATCTACGGCATGACGGAGACGGGCGGTATCGGCACGACCGGACAGGACTGCTCCGCGCACGCGGGCATCCACGTGTGGGACGACTACTACATCACCGAAGTCATCGACCCCGCGACGGGCAAGAACGTGCCCGACGGCGAGTACGGCGAAGTGGTGTTCACGTCGCTCGCCCGCGAGGCGATGCCGATCATCCGCTACCGCACGCACGACATCAGCCGCATCCTCTCGCGCGAGAAGTGCGCGTGCGGGCGTACGCACATCCGCATCGACCGCATCACGGGCCGTACGGACGACATGCTGATCGTCAAGGGCGTCAATTTCTATCCGCGTCAGGTCGAACAGGCGCTCATGGAGATTCCGGGCGTGAAGGACGAGTTCCAGATCATCCTCGAGGAGCACAACGGCATGACGGACGTGACGATCAACGTCGAGGCCGAGCCTGGCGTGACCGGTCACACGGTGGCCAAACACCTCCGCGAACGCCTCGGTTTCCTCCCCAAGGGCGACGTCTTCCCCGTCGGCGCCCTGCCCCGCAGCGAAGGCAAGGCCAAGCGCGTCATCCGCAAGAAAATCGATTAATTCCAAAACCCATTTCCTACTCTACACTTTACATTTTACACTTTACACTTTACATTTTCCCGGGCGGTTAGCTCAGTTGGTTAGAGCGAGTGCTTTACACGCATTAGGTCGGGGGTCCGAATCCCTCACCGCCCACCACTAAAAACTTGTTAACTTGTCAATTTGTAAACTTGCTAACTTGCTAACTTAAAAACTGGAAGGACATTCAGCATGCAGTTACCAAGTTGCCAACTTCAAAACTTGCCAACTTGGCAACTTGTAAACTTGAAAACTTGTAAACTGGAAGGAAGTATGGTGGGCAGTTACCAAGTTGCCAAGAGAGGAACGCGCGCGATGACCAACAGCGAATTCAAGGTCCAGCTGGAGAAACGAACGGTCGCATTTTCGGTTACGGTCATCAAAATGCTTCGCAAGATCCCTGGCGGACTGGAAACGAAGAACATACGTGAACAGGTGATGCGCTCGGCGACGGCAGTAGGGGCGAACTACCGAGAAGCGAATCGCGCCGAATCAAGCGCCGACTTCGTACACAAGATTGACGTGGTCGCGAAGGAGGCGTCAGAAAGCGAATATTGGATAACGCTGCTGCATGAGCTCTATCCTCAGGTCGAGGAAGTCGCCTCCGTCCTTGCCGAAGCCGGCGAACTCACGCGCGTGTTCGACAAGATTCGCCGCACGATGATTGAGCGTTCAACAAAGAATTTGTCAACTTGCCAACTTGCCAACTAGGCAACTTGTCAACTGCCCTTTTTGTATTGCCATTCGGTCGTCATTACGGCATAATGTGTGCCGTGGCAAAAGCCACGGAAAGGAAAAACACATGAACAAGAACTGGAACCCAGACCAGGGCTTCCCCACGCCAGAGCAGGTGAAGCGGATGGTCGTCGCCGAGGTGAAGCACATCGCCGAGGCCGAGTACAAATGCGAACGCGGAGCCGAGGAGAAGTGCGAAAGCCGAAGGGACCGCCTGCGCGCGGCCTACAGGATTCAGCACAAGGCGGTCGGCCGCAAGGTTGACCGGGCCGCGATCTTCTTCCTCGTGGGCAACGTCGCGTCGGTAACGTTCGCCGCGTGGCGCGGGCTCTTCGCACTCGACATGGTCGCGCTGGCCGAGGCGGGAACCCGCGAGGACTTCGACGACCTGGAGTTCTTGGTGACACGTGCGCTTGGCGAGCTGAACGGAATCAAGAACCTCCTCTCGCTCGCCCGCCGCATCGTGTAGCGGCGGCGCTCATCAAGCGGGCGGCGTCGATCCCCGCCCGCATCTTTCGACGGGTGGAACGCCCTGCGACTCACCGTCTGACCGCCCGCGCCAGCACCACGCACACAAAGCCCGCCACGTCGCCCCGTGGCGGGCTTTTCCCGTTCAGGCGGGCAACCACCCGCCCACGCGCCGGAACGCGACACGGGCCAACGTGCCCCGCCTACGACATTGCCGATAGCTGTGCGTTTTCGCAAGGCCAACTGAAACCGAAATCGCTGCGCTTGATCTTGCACATCGGCTCGCCGTCGATCCAGAACACGATCCCCTCGATGGGATGCGATTCAAGGTAGTCCCGCAGCCCGCCGAACGAGCGTGGACAGTCGCGGATGACCTCCGAGCCGTGCCGGACGAGGATGTCGTGCGTGAGCCGATAGGGGTTGTTCTGGAAGTGCGGTCCGATCGCCTCGTATGTTCCGCACTTGAGGTTGAATCCTCCGGCGTTGAAGAACGCGGCGAGGTGCCAGTTGTCGGCGGTGTCTCTGAAGTCGCATTCCAGCCAGTGCGGCCAATGCCCGGTGACGGGATCGGGATCGCAGCATGGCACCGCGCCGGGCGGCGGCATCTTCCCCTGTTTCGCGTCGTATCGCCGGTAGAACCTGCCGTCGATGACGGCGCAGCACGTACCGTCGATCTTGACCGTCGCGACGCCGCGTCCGTCAAGCACCCATTCGAGTCCGGGCGTGATCTCGGAGGTTATGTGCTTTCGGTGGCGCTCGTCGAATATGCGCTTGAACAGCGTCGGAATCTTCTTCATGATTTCAGGCCTTTCAAATCTTCAACTCTCCTCACCTCACCGTCATCAGCTCGTCCCACCGCGTAGTGGGGCGGCGCGAAAGTTTCTGCCGTTTCATGTGCCACGACCTCGCGCCCAGCCCCTGGGCGGCGGAGCAGGCGCGACTTCTCGGCTGGCGGCGTAGTGTCGAAGAGGTCGGTCTGGTGCGCCGTGCCGGGTTTTTCGAGGCCGAAGAACACGATACCCGTCTTGCGGTAGCGCGTCCCCGGCACGTAGAGCGCGTCCACCTCCTCGCGGATGGCGCGGAGCATCTCGTTCGTCGCGTCCGTGGGCGCGGGGAAAACGACCGTGCGCCCCAGAAAATCGCCTCCTCCGCACGAGGCGAAGACCTGCGCGTAGATGTTGCACCCTGCCGCGAGAAGCCCGTGTCGGCAGAGTTTGGCGGCAGCCTGCTCGGTGTAGGCGGCGAGGGACTCCGCAAGCGCCTCCGCCGTGGTGGCCGGCTCGCCGAACGAGCGGGAACAGGAGATCGAATCGGGATCGGCGTCGTAGTCCCGTTCCTCGTGGCACGGGATACCGCGCAGCTCCATCGCCGTGCGCAGGAGCGTCACGCCGCCGACGGAGCGGATCGTGCCGTCGTCGGCGTCGCGGAGCTGCCGTGCGGTGATTATCCGCACGGCGCGGAGCTTCGCGGGCAGGCGCCGCCCCACGCCCCAGACCTCCTGCACGGGCAGGGCGGCGAGGATGCCCGTCGGATCGTCCGGCATGAGGAACACGCCGTCGGGTTTCTTCTTGCCGATGTGGTTGGCGATCTTGGCGAGGGTCTTCGTGGGCGCGAAGCCGACGCCGCACGGGATGCCGACCCAGCGCAGAATCTTCTCGCGGACGCGCCGCCCGTATGCGGCGTAGTCCGAGGCGGCGGTCGTGGGCGGGAAGATGAACGCCTCGTCGATGGAATACTGCTCCACGTCCACGGCCTCCTCGCGCAGCACGGCGATGATCCGCCGCGACATATCGCCGTACAGCTCGTAGTTCGAGGAGCGGAAACACAGCTCGCCGGATGCCTCTCGGTCTTTCAGCTGGAAGTACGGCGTTCCCATCGGAATGCCGAGCGCCTTGAACTCGTTTGAGCGCGAAACGCAGCATCCGTCGTTGTTGGAGAGGACGGCCACGGGCCGGCCCACGAGGCGGCGGTCGAACACGCGCTCGCAGGACACGAAGAAGTTGTTTCCGTCCACCAGCCCGATCATCGCTTCCCCGCGAATCTGTGTATGCAGGCCGTCACTTTGCCGAAGTAGTCGAGTTCCTGTCCGGGGCGGAGGCGGATGACGGGATAGTTGGGGTTCGCCGGCTCCAGGCGCACGCCGTCCTTGTCGCGACGGTAGGTCTTCACGGTGAAGTCGCCGTCCACGCTGGCGATGATCACGTCGCCGTTGGCGGGGCGGAGTGAGCGGTCAACCACCAGCAGGTCGCCGTCGCTGATCCCTGCGCCGATCATCGAATCGCCCTCGACGCGCACGAAGTACGTGGCGGCCGGACGCCTCACCAGAAGTTCATTCAGGTCAAGCGGCGGTTCCAGGTACTGTTCGGCCGGCGACGGAAACCCCGCCACCACCGATCCTGATACTTTTGCTTTTGCACTCATGGAAAAAGTATAGCAGCCCTTGCTGCTGTACGCTTGCTGTCCCTTATCCCACCACAATCTCTTGCAGTTGCTTCGCCAACCGCTCATCCGTCCAATAAGCGCAATGCGACTTCATCGTGGCGAAGGATGATGCGGTCTGCGCAGGAGGCAAGGGAAGAAGCACATTTTTGACCTCCTTGAACTTCTTCTTCGACAGTTCTCTGTGGCGCGTGACGTAGTCCTCCTTGTAACGGAAGTTCAACCACGGGATTCCCCCGATTGACGTGAACTTGCCCTCGTCCTTCTCCTCGGTCTTCCGGAGGTCATGCGTCCACTCAAGCGGGGAGCCGAATGTGACGAGGTGCTTGACGGGGAGCGCTTCGCCGTTCAGATGAGCCTCCGCTAGCACATCGTATGCGATGACAGAGCCGAGACTGTGTGCCGCGAGCACGATGCCGTCACGGCTGAACTCGGCGACTTCCGCGATTCTCGTGCGCAGGCGGTTGCGGACTTTTCGACCATGTTGCGAATCGAGATACAACACGAAGTCGAGGGAAAGGTCAAGTGCATACTCCGCGATATTACCAAGCGCGGTAATCGCGGAATTTGCTAGGAATGGTTTGATCATGCTCCATAGCTTTCCCAATTTGCCGTCTCCCTCTGTTGTCCATGGCAGCTCGTACTCGTTGACGGCCTCTTTCACGATGCCGCCGATGTACTTGTCGATGGCGTCGTTCAGATCCTCCCACACACATTCATGCCAGCGCCGGTCTGCTTCCGCCTCGTCCGGGAACACGAGCTTCTTCAGCTCCTTGGAAAACCCCTTGCGCGCTGCTCCTTCCCCAGCGCCCACGCCGTGGACGGCCAAAACGGACAATTCGCTCATTGTACGGTCTCCTGTTGCTCTTCGTTCTCCTTAAGCTTTTCAGGCGCAACCACCGTCGCCACATACTCGAACATCGACTCCGTCTTGCGTTTGACGCCAGCGGCACGGAGACGGTTCTCCAGCATGAACGCCGAAGGCATGGTGAATAGCTGATTCGCGATTTCACCATGTGCCCCCATCCTCGCAGCGATATTGCCCTGGTTCAGCAAGCCGCTAATCAGAGGCTTCTCGTCAGGTAAATAGAAGTCCAGCGCATCTGAAATGATATCCTGAATGGAATAGAACGGAATTGGGAGTTCTTCGAGCCCCGTAAGCGCGTCGTTCGTGGCGAGCTTAACGTGGCCATCCCAGTTGCGCTTGTAGTCGTCGAACCAGCCGTTGTCTTTGAGTACCTTCTGTGAGAGCGGGAAACAGACGGCGAGCGAGAACACCATGGTCACCCACTGTACGCAGTTCAACATAAAGGGCAGAGGCGGATTTTGATCGCCGTATGGATGCTTGATACATTCTTTGGCGAAGCCTCTGAGTTCTGCGACTGTGGTGAAGTCCACGGGATCGATGTTCAGCGTTTCCTTGGGAAACTTCACTGGGCGCAGAATCTCCTTCCAGTGCAGTACTTCCGCCTTGAGCTGCTCTTCGCGCTGCTCATCGATTCCATAGCCACGAAGCGAAACACGGTAGATTGCGATGTCACCGCCCGTGGGACTCTTAGGGAATGGGCGTTCGTACGGTATGTGGAGAGGGCGGTCGTAAGGCCAGGAGTCATGTTCACACCAGAGTGAAACCTGCTTCGGGCTACCGTCATCTTCACAGTATCCGAGTTCGGCATGGGATGCGCGTCCCTTGATGATTTCAAAGGCGTCTTTCTGATTCGGAAAGGGAACCAAGTTCAGGGACTTGCGCAACGGCTCTCTCACATACGCAAGCAAGTCGCCGTTCTTCACCAGACCGACGAGCTCGGGGGTGCCCTCAACATTTGGCAGCAGACGGAGAACGTCCTCACCGTTCTGCGACCCTATGCCGTCTGGGATCTTGTGTTCAACTCCGTTCAGCGAAATGGTCGAGTACCAATAAGCCTCGTCACGAGGTTTCCATTTTCCGATGTAACGCGGGCGGGTGGTTGGCTGCTTCATTTTCTTTTTGTCTCCTTTTCTTCTTTGAAAGCGGTGTCATGGCCGTGCGATGAAGTCGCGAAGGATTACGGTCATGTAAGCGTTGGCGGCGGCAATGCACTCGGCCGGCGACGGAAACCCCGCCACCACCGAACCCGAGACTTTTGCCTTTGCGCTCATATTTACACCGAAATTGACGCCGTATATTTTACCATATTTGGCGATCCCAAGGCGATGACGAATTGCCCACCCCAAAAATCAAAAATGATTGTCAATTCATTTTGGGAAATCGTTTATTTGATATCGCTGACAGAAAATGATATAATACGTGCCGCATTTTTTGTTGGAAAAGTTTCGCAATATGGCACTCTGCTACAATCGGCTTTGGAAGCTGCTCATTGACCGGGGAATGACGCGTACGCAAATGCGTCTTGCCGCCGGAATATCTGCCACTACCCTTGCGAAGCTTTCCAAGGGCGAGGACGTGAACACCTCCATCCTCGTCAGGATTTGCGACGCGCTCGGATGTGGCATTCATGACATCGTGGATAGTATCCCGGAGGTGCGGTCATGAGGAATATTGCCGATAAGCCCGTCCGCCACATCCTCTCGATCTCCGGCGGCAAGGATTCATCAGCTCTTGTCTTATCCATAAAGGAAGATTCGATACGCATCGCGTATCGAATTGGAATGGGCATAGACAGGTTATGGGGGAATCAAACGTGAACAATGTCCCAACAAAAGATAATCTGATCAAACTGTTCACGGCCACTGGGATTGTTTATGTCAAAGGGCCGGATTTGCTGACGGATGCCCGTGCCATCATCGATGCGGCTCAGGCGTCCGCCTACCGTGCGGTCAATGTCGCGCTTGTCTATCGTAACTGGCTCCTAGGCCGCCGCATCGCAGAAGAAGACCTCGGAGGTAAAGATCGCGCCGAATACGGGAAACAGGTAGTAGTCAACCTGTCCAAGCAACTCACAACGCTCTACGGGTCATCATTTGACTTCACGAACCTTTACAAGTTCATGCAGTTCTACAGGACGTTTCCGATTTTAGACTCACTGTGTCTAAAATCTGGTGGACTTCTCGATTGGTCTCACTACAGGACTCTACTGCAGGTCGGAAACGAGGATGCCCGCCAGTGGTATATGGAGGAATCCGGCAGCCAATCGTGGGGCGTCCGGACCCTCCAACGCAACATTTCCTCGCAATACTACGAACGTACGCTTCTCTCCAAGAACAAGGAAGCGGTAAAGAACGAGATGGTCCGCGTCACGGCTCCGCTGCAGGACAAGCTCGAGTTTATCAAGAACCCCATTGTAGCGGAGTTCCTCGGAGTTTCGCAGCGGACTGATTTCACGGAGAGCGACCTGGAGACGTGCATCCTCGACAACCTCGGCGAGAACTCCGCAAAGCTCCTCGGCTGCGCGGACGCAGTGTACGTGTTTGACGCAGGGTGTCGGAAAGTTACCCAAACTTTTTGTCCGCGCTTTCACTCTCCACGCCGATTTGATATACTTTTTCCCGCAATGTTGAGGCAATCGTTTATATACTACATCTTCGCCACGAACACGGACGGAAGCGGCAAGGCCGCGTCCTACGTCCGTGCGCTCGACATGTTTGGCCCGATCTTGACAAAGCACTACCCGAAGCCGATCGTCGGCAGTTCCATGAGGCACAGGTTTTCGCTTGCGGACATCCACGCTTTCTCAAGGTCGGGAGGGCAATTTACAGACAGGTGTTAGGGACGCTAAAATGTTATAATACAACGGAAAAGGTAACAGACAAACCACGAGGCTTATGAAGAAAAAACAGATTACGCAGAGTGACGACCTGATTGCGCAGGGAGTGGCGAAGAAGCTGATCCGCATCGGCGATGACGGGAAGCGGATCGAGTATCTTCGGCACGGGATTTCGCGCGATTGGACGAAACCGGAGGCGATTATCGAGGCCAAGGCCTATTTGACGCTGGTCTTGCAGTACGAATACCCTGATGACCGCATCCAGCTTTTTGCGCCGGTGACGGTCGGATCGTCTTTGCGCGAGGCGGACATCGAGGTGTTTGCCGATGCCAAGCACGAGACGCCGATCATCATCGTCGAGTGCAAAAAGGTGGAGGTGACCGAGGCTGAGTTCCGCCAGGCGGTCGAACAGGCGTTTAGTTATGCGGTGTCGGAAGGGGCGCGTTATGTCTGGACGACATCTGGGATCAAGAACGAGTATTACGAAGTCCCCGACAAGAAGCCCAAGGCGCGGAAGACGGTCGCGGACATTCCGCGCTTCGGGTCGATGTACATCTCGGAGTACCGCTATGGCGTCAATGGCGGCATCGGTAAGCACGGTCAGAAGACCTTTGCGCTGAAGCAAGTGACGGAAGACGAATTGACACATCGTTTTGCCCAGGCACATCAGGCGCTGTGGGGTGGTGGCGAGCTGAATCCGAAGATCGCGAAGACGGCGACCCTTATGCGTTTCAGGTGATTGCCGAAGACACTCCGGAACAGACGAACGCGGCGCTTTTGAAGCGGCTAAAAGACCTCTATGCCGAGGGACGTAAGCAGGCACCTGAAGTGTTCAAGGATGACATCCGGCTTTCTCCGGCAAAGGTTCGTACTGTTGTTTCCTACCTTGAGGACGTCAACCTGACCGAGACGGATCTTGATTCGAAAGGACGTGCATTCGAGACGTTCATGACGTCCTTTTTCCGCGGCAACTTCGGGCAGTTCTTCACGCCGAGGGCGGTGGTGAAGTTCATCGTCGATGTCCTGCCGATCGCGAGCAACTGGCGTGTCCTTGACACGTCCTGCGGGTCTGGTGGATTCCTTCTGCATGCGCTCGACAAGGTGCGCAAGGCGGCGGAGAAGAAATACGGCGCGGCATGGGTTCGCGCAGGATCGTCTTTTCGGTATCGAGATCAACGAGCAGATCGCGCGGACGGCCAAGATGAACATGATCATCCATGACGATGGTCATACGAACGTCGTGGCGGCTGACGGACTTCAGCCGATTGGAGACATTGCGACAAAGAGCGGGAACAGAGGATTCAAGGACGAGAGCTTTGACTGTATCATCACCAATCCGCCATTCGGTTCGACGATCAAGCAGACGGAACACGCCTATTTGGGATTGTACGGTCTTGCGGAACGCGGGGTGGATTGGCTCAATCCGAAGTCCAAGGCGGCGCAGCGTCCGGGCGTGTCGTCCGAGATCTTGTTCATTGAGCAATGTTGGCATTTCCTCGTCGAAGGTGGCTATCTCGCAATCGTCATTCCAGACGGGATTCTGACTAATGCCTCGCTCCAGTATGTTCGTGACTGGCTGATGGAGAAGTTTGGAGAAGTTCCGCGTCTTGGCGGTGGTGTCGCTTCCTCAGACCACGTTCATGAGTACGGGCGCGGGCGTGAAGAGTTCGGTGCTGTTCCTTCGCAAGCGCACGAAGCGCGAGACGGAGAAATTGCGGGCTGGCAAGGAGTCCCTTCAGCGCAAGATCGTGGCGAGGGGCCAGCTCGTCGAGCGTCTTGCCGAGATCGACAAGACGCGCAAGGCGGAGCTGGCGAAGCTTGACAAGCGGACGGAATTCGCCGCGCTCAAACCGAAGGAGCGCAAGGAGATTCCTGAGTACAAGGCGGCGGCGGATCAGATCGCCGCAGTCGCGGAGAAGGCCGTTGCCGAGTTGCGCGACAAGCTTGATTCCGAATACAAGTCCGCTGCGGCGGCATCCTTCCCGGACGAGGACATCTTCATGGCCATTGCCGACGACATTGGCTTTGATGCGACCGGCAAGCCTACCAAGGTCAATGAGCTGGACGCGATCGGCGCGGAGTTGGCGAAATTCATTTCTAAGGAGCGAGGCGATGAGTAAGTACGAGATCCTGGAGTTGCCGCTGAAGTTTGATCTTGAGAACAAGGCGATCCTCAAGCAGGCCAGTCTCGCTCATCGTCAGCTGGCTGAGCTGAAGGGTGTCGCCCGCACGATACCGAACGAGAACATTCTTATCAGTACGCTGACACTTCAAGAGGCCAAGGATTCGTCCGAGGTTGAGAGCATTGTCACGACGCAAGACGATCTCTATCGGTATGAGATCAAGGCGGAGAATTTTGAGAAGTCGCCGGCATCCAAGGAGGTGCTCAAATATCGTGAGGCAATCCGCACTGGATTTGAAAAGCTCAGAAAGGGGCTGCCGCTTACTTCCAATCTGATTCAGGAAGTGCAGTCCGTTCTTATTGGAAATACGGCGGGGTTCCGCAAGGTGCCGGGTACGGAGCTGCGGGACAACTTCGGGAATGTGATTTACCAGCCGCCGCAGGATGGGAATGATGTTGTCCGGTACATGCGCAACCTCGAGGAGTTCATAAATCGTCCGGAAATGGCGGATTGGGATCCGCTTGTCAAATTGGCGGTCATCCATCACCAGTTCGAAAGCATCCATCCGTTTTACGATGGCAACGGACGAACAGGGCGAATCGTCTGTATCCTGTTTCTGGTTGTAAATGGCTTGTTGGACTTGCCGATTTTGTATTTAAGCCGCTATATTACCCAAAACAAGACAGAGTATTACCGTCTGTTGCAGGCGGTGAGAGACAGCAATGGTGCTGTGGCAGATTGGCAGACGTGGGTCCTGTTCATGCTGAAAGGCATTGAAGTGACGGCGGCGCACACAATTACGATTGTCAATGGCATCAATCGGCTAATGGCGGAGTATAAGGCCGCCCTACGACCAGAATTCGGTAAGAGCTATCGTCATGAATTGCTCAATCACCTGTTTTACCATCCCTATACTAAAATTGATCATACAACCGAGGCCTTGGGTGTGACAAGGATCACGGCTTCGTCATATTTGGATAAAATCGTCAAACTTGGACTGTTAGGCAAGTTTAAAGTTGGCCGTGTTAATTACTACATAAACGAGAAACTTGTAGATTTGTTGGTTAATCACGAAAAACTTGCAGATAGTAAGTGATATGTATAGCAAAACACCATTTTTTATACAGATCGCATCGGATGTGCATAGCAAAACGGCTTTTGCTATACACATTTCAATTGTCATGCAAAGAAAATGGCCATTCTCTATACATGAGACGAGCGTCATGTATAATAAAACGCGGATTCCTTTACATGAGATAAGGGACTTAAAATTGTGCAAAAGTTCATAGCCAAATCAAGCGAACTCTTTGATCGGTTCGATCCGAAGTATGTTGCCTTCAAGCGTCGGGCGGCAAACTTTCGCTATCCTGCGGTTAAAATGGGTTCTTTGCTTTCTGAATCGCCCGAGTATGGTGCAGGGGAAGCGGGTATTGAGCGGGTGGATGAAGCCACGCCGCGTTACATTCGGATTACTGACATTGACGAGAATGGCGAATTGCTGCCTGGACTGGGCATGACGGCGGCAAATGTCGAGCCGCAATATTTTCTCCGTGACGGGGATTTGCTGTTTGCCCGAAGCGGCAACACGGTCGGGAAGAGCTATTTGCACGAATCTGGACAAGTGCCGTATCCGTGCTTTTATGCCGGGTATATGATTCGGTTTCGTTTTAGCGAGAAGGTGTTGCCGAAATATGTTTTTGCCTTTGCCCAAACGCCGTATTATCACGAATGGGTTTCGGCCATTCAGCGTTCGGCAGGTCAGCCTAATATCAATGCGCAGGAGTATCGCAGTCTGGAGATCCCCTTGCCACCCTTGCCGGAGCAGCGGAAGATCGTTGCCGAGCTTGATGCGGCATACGCGGCAAAACGCGCGGCGGACGAAAAGGCGACGAAGCTTCTCGCCTCCATCGACGACATGGTGCTGAACGAGCTCGGCTTCGCCAAGCTCCCCAAACCCGACACATCGCTTTCCTCTCGCATATTTACCGTGCCAGCAAAGGAAGTTGCGAACGCGACTCTTGCACCGGATCATTACTTCGATTCGATAGATTTTTCAAAGGCAAAATATCCTTGTGAGAGATTTGTCGAGCGAATTGACATTGATCCGCCTTGTGGTCTTGAACAGATTACGAAGCTTGTGCCGATGGAAAGTGTGTCAGCGGAGTGGTGTGCGATTGAGAGCATCGAAGACATTTCCCCTGATGCGACGCAGGGCTATTCGACTTTTCGCGGTGGTGATGTGATTTGGGCGCGAATCACGCCGTGCATGGAGAATGGTAAATCTGCAGTTGTTGAAGCCGAACCGTCGGAGTGTTTTTGTGGTTCAACGGAGTTCCTCGTTTTCCGTCCGAAAGATGACAAGGTGAATCCGTATTATCTGCAAAGCTTGTTGCATCTAAAACGATTCAGGGAAGTTGCCGCGCATCACTTCACTGGCACGTCCGG
>CACZAK010000214.1 GCA_902779075.1 uncultured bacterium
TAGGCATCAACTACGCCGTCACGTCCCCTGTGCCGTTTACGGTTTCCATCCCTGACGATGGTTTTACGTCCGTCACTACTAACGGCGTTTCAAACTACGGAGTTCAATGGCCATTGGAGCTTACGGTTGTACCGGATGGCATGGGCTATCGTGCCAATGTAGTGCCCTACGATCCGGGGTGTGAGTTCCTGTGGGACCAGCCTATGCGGTCCGTGACGTGTAATTACACGACGGACGGCGGGTGGATTGGATTCAACTGCCACGGCGACGGTTTTTGCGAATGCGACGGCTGTTCGGTTTCGGGCGTCGCCATGCTTGAGGAAACGTCGTTCGATCTCCCTGACGTCTGGTGCGGATGCTGGCACTACGATCCGCTCAATCCGGAAATCGGGCTGGTGTTCCTCGACGAACACCACGCTTACGGTGTTCGCGTACGGCGGCGATTCGGGCGGGATGCTTTACGTTTCGGATCAGAAAATCGGGAAGCTCGTCCGCGTTGGCGGGAAGGCGATTTCCTTTCCATACACGGCATTCGTCCCGCCGCAGAGCGGCGTGTCGTTCTCAATTGAATACGAGGCAGCGGAGTGCAGTGATTCCATCAACGACATATCAGTAACGGCGATGATAACCTCTTGTGAAGGCGGTTTGTCCGTGTCGGACTCTGACACTACGACGTCGGTTAAGGTCAGAATTACGGCTTGTCGACAATTCCCAGATTTCAGGAGGCGTCACATATACGGAATATGCGAGGACATCTGGTGTGAATGGTTTCCTAAATCTGCGGCTATTACTTGGACGCATTCTGGCGAAGGAAGTTGGGCTGATATCTGGCCAACATACAGGCGCTTTGTATTTCCACGAGAACCATGTGCTCCAGTTCTTACTGTGACACATGACGATGTATCATATGACATTGATTTAACCTGCGTTGCTCCGAATTCCATCAATGCTAAGTTTAATAATTATATGGTTGCAACGCCACCAACAGCGGGAAAATCCGGCCTTGTTGGCATGCTGCTTCAGTTGACATTGATGCCTACCAATGTCAGCTTTGAGGGATTATATGTGGAGGAAATCCCAACAACCACGGGAACGCACACAGGTTATTTTGACGTGCCGGCTTTTAGTAATTGGTGGTGTCATACGCGAGCAAACGGAGCAGGCGACTGGCATTTGACAGGAGTTGAGAATATATTCACCGTTGATGAAGCGGTTATGCGAGAAGAATGTTTACCACCGTGGTCAACCGGGGAGATAACATGGCAGATACCTGTAGAATGGGCATTTTCATCGACAAACGCTGCGGGGACTGGGACATTGTTTTACAGCGGCGTCCAACGATTTTTGATTGACACGGAGGGGACTGTGTCAGTAGAGAAGTTTAAGTACATCATATCACGGAGTACAAATGACGTGTTTTCGTTAAAGAAAAGGATGTCCCAATGAACAGCCATAAAAACCTGTATGCGGTGTGTCTATGCGCGTATGCCACTATTACCGTTTCGGCTTTGGCGGAAACGACTGATATCGCGCGAAGTTATTTAGCCGAAGATCCTGCAATGAGTGCCAGAACTTGGCAAGGACAAGTGTCAAAGATTTGGGCTGACGATACATTTGAAGCGAAGAACACAGCCACTAATGTTATTGCAGCGATAAAAGCCATAAAGGATGTCGCTGAGCGACGACGCATGGTGTCTGAATACGCCGGTCTAATCTTGAAATTGGATGTCAAGAACGAATATAGCAACATCAATTCCGCATACAGACGTCGTTTTCTTTTCAATGACGCCCTTGACCTCTTGGACGGTTCAGAGGATGGAATATATGCCAAGTGGAATCTTTGGCTTGATTATTGCTGTCGTCTTAAGGATGAGAGCGAATGGCTGAGAAATGTGTCGGGGACGAATTTGACAAGCGGCAGTTTCGTAATTACAGGGGAGGTGGTAGTCGTATCCTCTCCAGAAGTTGCCAAGACATTGGGACCTCCTTGTCAGTTTCAGGACTTTAAGCGCCCGGGTTATAAAAATCCTAATATCGATTCAAAATACAGATCGAGGAGGACGGCGCGTTTGCAAACGGCGTATGCTAAGTTCTTGCTGGAGATGCTTGACGAGGAAGAGCGTGAGCATGGCGGGGATGTGTTCAAACGAGACTGTGACCGCTTGCCCCAGGACAAACGTCAAAAACTGATAAGGCGCAAAGAAAGGGTGTTTGGCAAGAAGTAGCCAGCTTCGCAGACGAGTCGTGGAACAAATACGCAAATCAGATTGGGGAGGTTGCATTGGCCTTATGTATTCGTCTAGGCGAGGTCTGATGTCGTCTGTCTGTCGTAGAGAAGTGTGTAAAAGGATTAAAACCGCTTTAGGCGAATTGCCGCCAGAAATGGCGAAGGATGATGCGGAAACGCTGACAAAAGACACGGAGGGGAAATGATGGACACGAAAATCCCACGTGCAAGAGGGCTTTGAGGCGTAAATGAAAAGTCTTGTCACTTCCCAGAGACAAGCCTCTATGTAAAAGCATGGCGCCGCTTGTCGGCGGCATTTTTTCGACGGTGAATCTTTTCCACCACAATCGCGGGGATTTGTGATATACTTCTTTCCGTTCTCGCGGTGCGGGTGCATTGCGGGCAACTAGCCGGGACGGGGGAGAAATCCCGCTTCGGCGAATCAGGTATTTTGCGCTGACACGCAAACGACGTTCAGAACGAAACTTGCAGGTTTCATTTGTACGAAATGTACAATGAGAGAACGGGTTTGATGAGGTCGCGCGGACGGTTTTATACCGTCTCGCGTGTCCTTGTCATCTCCTTCTCTCATGGGCACTGCAAGGCCTCGTTCTGAGGGAGATAGACGAGGCACGCATTTTTTGTAGCCACAATCTTTCTCCCTCGAATCGTCTCCTTCGTGGCGGCACATTATGCCGCAACGGGAGGGACGCGCTCCGTCGCGTCCGCCTCAAACGGAAGGAGACAAATGGTGTTTAGGCCACAGGCATTGCTCTTGCTGCTCTCGTTCTCACTCTTCGCGGAGGAGATCGTCGGGCGCGTTGTTCGTGTCGCGGACGGCGACACGATCACCGTGCTTGCAACGGGAGGGACGCGCTCCGTCGCGTCCGCCACACAGCACAAAATCCGTCTTCAGGGCATCGACGCGCCGGAGAAGAAACAGGCATTCGGAAACGCCTCGCGGAAGTTCCTCTCCGGCCTCGTTGCGAACCGCGAAGTGCGCGTAACCTACGCCAAGCGCGACCGTTACGGACGCATCCTCGGCACGGTCTTCGTCGATGGACGAGACATCAACCTTGAAATGCTCAAAGCGGGAATGGCGTGGCACTACAAGAAATACGACACCAATCCCGCCTACGCGAAAGCCGAAACCGAAGCCCGTACCGCTCGTTGCGGCCTCTGGCAAGACAAGAACCCAACCCCACCCGAAACCTTCCGTCACAAGGGTAGGGCGCGATCACCGAGCGCGCCGCATCACACCCCAGTCCCAGGCGTTCCCACACCCCAGTCCACAAGGCTTCTACACTCCAGTCTAACAGGCTGCTACACCCCAGTCCAAGAGGCTCTTACACCCCAGTCTAGCAAGGCTTTACACCCCAGTCTGGCAAGGTTTCACATCCCGTCTTTAGGCATTTGTTAAAAGGTCAGAAAAACACGCTCGTCGTGCGCTACTGCCTAGCTGTACACGAATAGTTCTACATGGTGAAACGAGAAAGGAAAGGTTTCAGGTGTCAAATAAAACCAATAATGAAGAGCATGGAAGATTCGGCATATTTTCATTCTTTACGGGAGCAGGTTTCCTTGACCTTGGATTTGAGAAGGCAGGGTTCAAGTCTTACTTTGCAAGCGAGATTGACGGCAACTTTGCAGCCGTCTATCGCTATTCGCGAAGACAGATGAAAATTGCAGAACCCGTCTATGGACTTCACGAAGGCGATGTATGCGAATACCTTGATGACGCAAAGAAAAGTGCCGAACTTGGCCGCATGGTGAATAACGCCAAAAAAGAGGTGTCGCTGGTTGGTTTCATAGGAGGGCCGCCTTGTCCGGATTTTTCCGTCGCCAATGCCAATGCACAAGGTGAAGACGGCAAGCGCGGTCAGCTTACGCGTGTTTACGTGGAGATCATCTGCAAACAGAAGCCAGACTTCTTTGTCCTTGAAAACGTAAAAGGTCTCATCAGCACGGCCAAGCACCGTACGTTCTTCCAGCGGATGATAACCCAGTTGAAGGACTGCGGATATGCAACCACCTATCGACTGATAAACGCCCTGGAATATGGTGCAGCACAAGACAGGCAGCGCATAATTCTCGTGGGAGTGAAAAGGTCTCTGTGCAAAGGATACTTTGACAGGGATACAAACCAGCTCCACAATTTCCCATGGGGCGATTTTATCCGGTTCCCAATGGATGCGGTTTCAAAAGCCTGCTGGCCTGGGGTTGACGGGTTTGTCGAGAATGGTAAACGCGACATGCCGGATGGGGTGATAAGGGAGTTGACGGTACAGCATTGGTTTGACAAGAACGATGTCGCGAATCATCCAAACGCCAATGACTTCTTTATCCCCCGGGCGGGGCTGGCTAAAATGAGGGTTTACGCGGAAGGGGACGATTCCAAGAAGTGCTACAAGCGTTTGCACCGATGGAGATATTCGCCCACCGCATGTTACGGCAACAATGAAGTTCATTTACATCCCTACAAGGCAAGAAGGCTGTCGGTTGCCGAAACGCTTGCGATACAGTCCCTTCCCAAGGCGTTTGCACTTCCGCCAGAAATACCTTTGTCGTCCAAGTTCAAGACGATTGGCAATGGCGTCCCGTATGTTGCGGCAAACGGAGTGGCCAAAACGCTTATGGCGTTCCTAAAGGAGATTGCGAAATGAAACAGACCTACACTGCGTCCAACATCTGCAATGCGATCGATTGTCTGGACAAAACGGTTCAGTACGAATATCTGAATCCTAGGAATCACGGGCAAATCAAGATTGTGTCCGTGAAGAAGCCGGAAGGGCCGATTGTCATTCGCAGGCGGAAGTCACCTGTTGATTCTTTTGGCAAAGAGGAGTCTTTGAGCCCGCAGATGATATGGAGGGTGGCCAATGCGCTAAACACGGGAATACCGGTCAATCTGGACAGGATACTTGGCGCGAGCTACAACACCCGTTCAGTGTTGGAGTCCCTGCTTGCATATACGCCTGACATCCGGTTCTGCTATCCCGGCAGATGGGAGAACATTGACGGCCATTTGACTACGAAGCGCGGACACAAGCACATCATTCTTTCTGACGTACCACATGCAATTGGTTCATTTGCCGAACTCTATCTTGGAGAGGATTGCGTGATAAGCGAAATCCCCTCTTTGGGAATGATGTATGACGTGGTGCCTGTCGTCCAGCCAGATGCCGATCCGGTGGCAATTGAAATCAAGCGGCGGCACTCGCAGATACAGGTTGCCCTGTACGAGATAGCAAAGTCGCTTGACATGAGGACATGGCTGGCGGTTGAAGACCATGGGATAAAGTACAACGGCACGCCGATACTTCAACATCAGAAGATTGTAACCGACCTTCGTTCTGAAAACGCGATTAGCCTGTATCCCGACGCAATCGATGTGGCAAAGCATATCGACTGCATGTATTTCAACGGGGGATTGCCGTTTGCGTTTGAGGTTGAACATACGACTGGCGTTACGAGTGGATTGACGAGAATGTTGAATTTCAGGAACAAGGCTGAACACCTGAACACCCATTATGTGATTGTTGCACCGGACGAAGACAGAACTATGGTCATGCAGAAATCACAGCCGTCGCAGTTTGACGAGATCGAGCCGCTGTACTTCTCGTATTCACAGGTTGAGGATTTATACTCGTTCATTTCGCGACATGGCGGTAGAATGTACGGGGTGAAAAAGGATTTTCTCCTGAACTTCATGGAACCGTGCAAGGCCGCGTGATAACTAGGGAATGAGGCCATTTGCCAAATAATCCCATTCAGCCGTCGAGAAATATGGTAAACTAACGGGGAACCGAGATGAATGCACTTGAAATACAAACTCTTGCTTGCGGAGCTTTGGAATGGTTCCAGCAGGCATTGATCCGCCTCTGCGTATGCGCGGCGGTGGCGTTGTTTGCCGTGCTGGTTCTAAGAACGCAAACCGTCCGCGATGCGGCGGCACGGATTGCCGCGTTGTGGCGTGAAGCATCGCATTTCACGCGCCTCGCTGTTCTTACGCTTCTTTCCGTCTGCATTCTGTTTGGCGGCGAGAAGATAAGGAGCGGCGGCGGCGCGCTCGGTGATCGCGCCCTACCGGAATACGGCCCGCTCGGCGAGCGGGCCCTACCAAGCGTGACCGTCGAGGAGATCGCGCAGGGGTGGAGGCTTGTTGCAGAGACGAACTGCGAGGCGAGTGTGTATGCAATGCCGGATGTAATTACGCCGTCGTTCAACTGGCACAAGCGCGGGACGTTCGGTGAGTGGGCGCGTCTTGACCTTGGCGACTTTGCGTTTCCGCTTGGGACGAACGGCGGGGCGGTTACGTCGTTCTCCGTGTTCAACGACGGGCGGATTCGTCCGACGCCTCGCGATGCTGCGCGTGAGATTTGCGCGGTCGGCGTTCCGATGCTCGCCATGCAGGGGGCAAGTAGGTTTTGGGTGGGGGATGCGGCCCGCTCGGCGAGCGGGCCCTACCAGGGAAAGGTTCTGACGTGGGAGAACTTCTTCCTTAACGCCGACACCAACACGCCGGTCAACGCGCAGATAGAGCTTTTTCAGAATGGCGATTTCACGACGCGCTCTAACGTGCTTGAACGAATCTACCGCAGGGTTGAACCGTTTGACTGGGACGGCGACGGGCTTGAAAACATGGTTGATCCCGATCCGCTCGTCGCAGGTCCTGATGCTCACGGTACGAACGCGGAATGGTACAACGTCGTTTGTTCAAATGTGTTGGAGGCTGTGGAAGGTGACGGCTCGGCGGGGACGCCTAGCCCTACCTTGTCGTGGCTTGATGGCGTCAATACCAATGCCTACTACTTCGTGGATGTCGTGACGACGAACGGCCTCGCGCCGATTTACTTCACGGGCGACCGCGAATCACGCCTCGGCAATCCCGTTGTTGTTGCGCGTGCATTTGAAACCAACCACGTGCCGTTGCTCATCGGCGTCGACTACGCCGTCACGTCTCCCGTGCCGTTCACGGTTTCCATCCCTGACGATGGTTTTACGTCTGTCACTACCAATACCGTTTCCAATTACGCCGTGTGTTGGCCTTTGGAGTTTACGGTTGTGCCTGACGGCACGGGTTATCGTGCCAATATAGGGCCCTACGATCCGGGGTGCGAGTTCTTGTGGGACCAGTCCACGCGGTCCGTGACGTGCAATTACACGACGGACGGCGGGTGGATTGGATTCAATTGCCACGGCGACGGTTTTTGCGAATGCGACGGCTGTTCGGTTTCTGGCGTCGCCATGCTTGAGGAAACGTCGTTCGATCTCCCTGACGTCTGGTGCGGATGCTGGCACTACGATCCGCTCAATCCGGAAATCGGGCTGGTGTTCCGGGCGGGATGCTTTACGTTTCGGATCAGAAAATCGAAAAGCTCGTCCGCGTTGGCGGAAAGGCGATCTCCTTCCCATACACGGCATTCGTCCCGCCGCAGAGCGGAGTGTCGTTCTCAATTGAATACGAGGCGGAGACGCACAGCGATTCCCAGAACGACATTTTGGTGTCGGCATCCATGCTGCCCGGAGACGGCGGAATGCCATGCACGGCGACTACTTCCGTTACTGCCGCAGAAATCCTGATAGAGGCCGATGCAAACTTTCCTACGAACAAGCACAGGCACGTGTTCGGACCCGCGGAGTGGGTTAATTATACGTTCAATCCGCCTATGCCGAGTGCCACGCTACAGGGAACCGTACCGTCCCATGGCATGCACGACCATCTACAGGGAAGACTCTTCATGCCGTTTTGCGCTTCCCAGTTCACTATGACCGTGGTCGATAACAACGCGTCGTTTTCATTGCCGTTAGTCGTGATAGAGCCAGAGGCAAATCTGTTTATCGATGGTGTGGGGATGCCATCAGCAGATGACTGGACGCATGTGATGAATGTGCCTCCCCTTCAGGCGGGGGACATAGGCGCCGTATTCCATGTGGACATGTCATTGAAGCCATCGCATGTGTCCTTTGCCGCATTGGGCGTTATGGAGTTGTATGCCACCGCTACAGACATCCAGGGCTTTTTCACGAACGCGGTATTCAACGGACATCTGGACCACGATGCAGACGCTGGCGCTTTTAGACCGCTTTCAGTCAATGCAGACAACACGGTCGGAACTGGGGACAATATCTTCTTCGCTTTGAACAATGCGTTTCTGCCTTATCTGAGGTATGGAACTTTCAAGCTTGAAATTCCAGTTGTGTGGTATGTTAGAAATGAATCCGTCACTAACAGACTTGTAGTGTTGGAGGCGAGGAACACCGTGTACGCCAATGCGGATGTCACGGTGTCAAAGTATTTAATCTCCGTGACAAGGGGCACGAATGAGGTATTCACCATCTCAAGATGAGGAGGCATGTAAATGAATTATAAATTTGGAAATATGGTTGCAGCTATGATGTTCCTATGCGGATTGGGCACCGCATCGGAAATACCAAGTGAACAACAGCTTGCCGAAATCCGCTCACAGCGGTCCGGGGCAGAAATGCGCGTGAAGGCAATGTTAATGGCGGAGAGAATCCATGAACTCAGACGCGCTGCCTCGCAACAGCAGAAAGAAGAAATTGACAGACGCATATCGACCGTACTGTTGGACGCCCCCCCGACATTTGGTACAAAGGGCATTTCACCTGCACTGCGGACGCAGTTCTTGAAGATAATGCCGGAATTTGACGCCTTACAGCCGGACGTTCGGTTGTGGGACGCCCTTGCCAATCATCTCCGTGCCGCCGCCTACATTTCCCCAAATGCCTTCGACGGCAAAATGGCGGAGGCAAAGGCAAAAGACGAGCGGTTGATTGCAGAGGGAAAGATAACACGCCCACCATGTCATTTCGGCTATCCAAACACGCCGAACATGGCGATGGTGCAGCGGGAAAAATGGGCTGCGGAAAACTGGAATTCTGAGATTGCGTCCTATCGAATGTCATTGCTGGAAAAGTACACGCCGCTGCTTGCTGGGTACTTGCAGGGACTGGATGAAATAGGAATCTCGCAGTTCCGGCGTCATTTCTCGGAGCGTGCCCGCCTGTCGCCAAAAGAGGAAGAGCGTTTCTTCGGCGCGAGTTGCCGAGAAGAAATTGACAAGGCCATAGCACGGCGAAGAACCATGAAAAACATCCAGGAGCAAAAAGAGCGCGAAGAGGCGAAGCGGAAACGGCAAGAACAGCAAAATCGTCAAGAGGGCGAGAAATGAGGGTGCGGTATATGATTAGAGCATTGTGCTTGTTGTGCGCGCCTCTTGCGCTCTTCGGGGCGCGAGTTGTGCCGTTGCCGACGCTGCCGAGCGGGGAGTTGCCGAACAGCGAGGTGGTAACGAACGTTGCGCTCAACGTGGATTACGGTAGGCTTGAGAACCTGACGTTTTCGCTTGAGTTGAATGCGAGTGCGTCTAACAGTCTTTCGATTGCGGTTGGAACGGCGAATGGAGATTCGCTGGCATTGGACGAGGTGGATTTTGAATGGGGCTACGACTGCGAGAAGTGGTTTCGCGCCGATACGGAAACAGGCAATGTCGATGAGTGGCAGGAACCGGGTACGGGGCGCGTCTCGCGAACGTTGACCATCGAACGTAGCGATTTCAATCCGCAATGGAACCGCCTGAGGATCGTCAAGCGCGGCGTCGGTGACATTGATGTAGATGCGTCCTATTCCAGAGAGTACACGAAGTTTTTCATTCGCCTGAGGTAATCTTCGGCATCAGGGTGCCGAAACGCGATAATGGTTTTCGCAAGTTCGCTGTGTGGAAATATGATACACTAATGGCGCACGGCGATGAATGTACTGGAAGGTATAGAGGCGTTTAAGAGCGGGCTGATGTGGATTTGCCTGTCGGCGCTGGCCGCAATTGCGGTGGGCGTGCCGATGCTTGCGATGCAGGGGGCGAGTAGGTTTTGGGTGGCGGAGGTCGCAACAAATTGCGCTCCTCCCGATTTGGTCGCGACGGAGCGCGACCCTCCCAGAATACGGCTTACGTGGGAGAACTTCTTTTTGAATGCCGACACCAACGCGCTCGTCAATGCGCAGATTGAATTAGTTGCGAATGGGGACTTCGTAACGCGCTCGAATGACGTGGAGCGGATATACCGCAGGGTTGAACCGTTTGATTGGGATGACGACGGACTTGAAAACACGGTTGATCCCGATCCGCTCGTCGCAGGTCCTGATGCTCACGGTACGAACGCGGAATGGTACAACGTCGTATGCGGCGAACCTCGGCAAGCTGGCAGTCACGTGGAATCCCGTTGGAGGAGGCGCGATCGAAACCGTTGGCCTACACGATTACTACCGTTGTCCGCTCTATGGATGCGAGAACCCGCTTCGTGCGGAAATAGGGGCGACGGTCTATCCGTTCAACATTGAAGTGGTGGAGCCAGAGGGTATGGAGTCGAAAGCTATGGGTGCCGTTGTGTACTCCAACGTCGTTCACATTGGAGAGGCTGGCGGGATCGGCATGGAACTTTATCAGTATGTCACGCCGATGGATGTCTCGTTTTCCGAAATTGCCGTGCAGGAGGTGCCATGCTTTACATACGAAGTGGAAGGTTACTTTACAAATTCGTACTTTAACGGGGCGTTTGCCCATACCGGAGGCTGGTGGGGCGCGGGGGCTGGACGCTGGTCGAATGTCAACGTTGGAAACAAAACGAACCACAAATGGCGTCGTGACCGTTTACGGCCCCAAGATTGAGAAAGATGAATAACTGAATGGAGGATTGAAATGAGGCCAATGACACTGATGGCATCACTCCTTGCGGCGGCAGGCGTCTTAACCGCTTTGCATGGATGCAAGAGGGATGAATTGCCCCCCCAACGATGCCCAGCCTAGGTAAGAGATAGATCCGCAGGTCAAGGACCTGGAAGAGGCATTTCAACTTTTAGGGACATGGCAGAAGTACATGGAAGCCATACGCGCCCCACGTCGAAGCGGTTTTCATGAAGATATTTTGGGCAGTAAAATCAAACGCATCAAAGATCCCGTCATGCGCATGAAGTATTTCAGGAAATGGTCTGACCTTTGCCTTTGGCGCGCGGGCTAACTCGCCCGCGCCCATTAGACGATCCTCAAACTGCCACGATTCTGAATGTTCAAGGTGCGCCCGCAGGATAATGTTGTGCATCCGAGGTTTTCGGCTTGCGGGCGGCGGTGAGATTATGGTATCATTATGCCAGTTCAACTGGCCAAGAAGGAATCTTCAACAGTTACAAAGAGGAAAAGCGATGGAAAAAACTATCTGCAACTCCCGTAGGGGGGGGGGGCGAAAACTTCTAGTTTCGCTCGTGTTGTTGCTTTGGCTCTTGCGGGCGCGGCGGGTGCGGTGACGGCGCTGGGCGAAATGCCGGCGCGGTATGTGCCTCTCGACTGGCTGGACACCACCGGCGTGCAGTGGATACTCACGGACTACGTGCCGAAATGCACCGACCGCTTCGAGATGTCCGTGCGGCTCAAGTCTTTGGATGGCACGCAATGCTTTTACTGCTCGCGGGGCACCTCCTCCACGGCCCTTACAATGACCGCATTCCTGTTCGCCGGCAATTCGTGGCGGTTCGACCGCAAGTCTAATGGCACCGCCATGTCCGAGCCTGCGCCGGAAATAGACGTGGACTACGTCATTGTGGATGATTTCGCGACGCGCGAATGTACGATAAACGGGACACCTGTCTATACCAACGGCAATGCGGAGGCATTCACGGCCGGAAGCCCGCTCGCCCTCTTCGCGTCGCACGAGGTGGGGATGTCCCTTTCGCCGACGACCACCATGGGCAACTATGCAAAGTACCGCTTCTACTCGTTCCGCGTGTACGACTTCAACGGCAATCTCGTGCGCGAGTACCTGCCCGCCCTCGACACGGAGGCCGCGGACGTGCGCCGGCAGTGCGGTGTTTACGAGACGCAGAACGGCACGTTCCATCCGAACTGCGGCGAGTTTCCGTTTTTCAAGGTGGGCCGTAGCGACCTAACGGAAGTCCTCGACGGCGACGCGTCGTGGCCGACTGTCGGAGTACGCTGCGGGTACACAGTTGACCTCAACGGCCACACCCTGCGTCTCGGCGCATGCGATGCGCCGATTGCGATCACGAATACGTCCGAGACATGTGGCACGCTCGTCTATGACTGCGCGACCGACACCACGAACTACGTGGTCACGGTGAACGGCAACGTGCGCGTTGCGAAGGAGGGTGCGGGCGTGTTCGGCGAGGGGCTCTACGACCAGCTTTACACTGGCGGCTTCACGGTGAGGGAAGGCACGATGCAGCTCCGTAGCAACAGCTTACAACAGCGTCTTGGCGTGACTGGCGGAACCGTCACGGCAGAGCAGGGCGCGGTCATCGACATGAATGGCATCGTTGACATGTACAACTACACGTTTGTGCTGAACGGCGGCATGATCAGCAATTCCGTCGCGGTGGCGAGTCCGTGGAGCAAGGCGATGGTCGCGAACGTGCGGCTCGGGGCGGACAGCAAGTTCGTCACAAGGAACTCCGCCTACGGCTTCATCAATACCGGCTACAATCCTTTGGAAATTGATCTTCAAGGGCACACGCTCACCGTGGGCGAGATCGATCCTCCTGCGCGACAGATCTACTATTTCTCGAATGTGACCACGACCGAGGGAACGCTTGTCCTCAACGAGGGCGTGGAGTGCTACAATAGGCCATGTTACTTCACGAATTCCCTTGTGGTGGTGAACGGACAGTTCAATTCCAACTCAAACTGCTCCGAGGTTCGTCTCGGCGACTGCGAGGTCAACACGCCGACGCCGTGCAACCATTCGTCCTACGCCGGCGCGGTCAAGGTCTATGGCTCGCTCCGTCCGAACACGGACTGCTTCCGCGGATGCGAGATGCAGGACGGCTCCACGCTTGACCTGCGCGGACGCACCATGCCGTTCAGCACCAGAAGCCGTAACACGGCCAATACCGCAGCGCAGATTACGATCTCCTTCGCCGCTAACGCCACGGTGACGGTGAACCTCGAAGGGCGCGCGCTTGCGGGCGGCATGTGCATCGTCAAATGGGCGGAGCAGCCCGACGCCACGACGTCCTCTGCCGCGAACACGTATCCAATAACGGCGATGTGGACGGGCGCGGCGAACGACGGTGTCCTCTCCAACGCCGTCAACTGGAGCTGCACGAACTTCAACGGCGAGGCGCTGTCCGCCGACACCCTGCCCGCCGCGCAGACGGAAATCATCTTCACCGGCGACCTCGCGCTGCAGATACCGTCCGACCCTGGCATTTCCTTCGGCAAAATGGTGTTTGAAGACTGCCGCCTTTCAGCGGACTGCGACTGGCGCGGACTCGGCATGGTGAACGTGTCGGGCATGCTCGACCTCGACGGCCACACGCTGTGCGTGGCGGGGCTTTCCGGCGACGGCACGATCACCTCGTCGTTCGACCTCACCGTGCCGGAACTGGGGCGGGCAACCACCTCCACTACGCTCATCAGGAACACCGTCCCCGGAAACCTCTTCACAAACAACTTCGAGTGGGCGCAGGACGCCGTTCACCGCCTCATCTGCGAGCATAAGGCCCTGCCGTGCGTTGTCGACTACGACTTTGGCGAATCTACGCTCATAACCGCCTACAAGATACACGTCGGGCCATATCCAGATGCGAGCTCGCAGGACGGGCGTGCGCCGCGCGACTGGAAGTTCTTCGGATCAGACGACAAGGCGAACTGGACCTTGCTTGACGAGCGCACAAACGTGGTTGACTGGGCTGGCTGGGAGTGCCGCACGTTCACATTCGCCAACGCGACGGCGTACAGGTACTACCGCATCTCCATCAGCGAGGCCGTCAATCCATCCAACGGGTGGATGGAACTCACGCAACTCGAGTACGGTCTTGCGGAGAAGGGCTTCGGAACGGTGCAGATAGACGTGCCGGCGGGCGAGGAGGCGGCGAACGACGGCGTCGCGATCGACGGGAACGTGCGCGTGGAAAAGACGGGCGGCGGCCTTTTCACGGCGAAGAAGGCGCACCAGAGCTACAACATGGGCACGGTCGTCTCAGCAGGTTCGTTGCGCTGCGGCACGGCGGACGCCGCCATCGGGCGCGGCAGGGTGACGGTGTGCGCAGGCGCCGTGCTCGACCTCGGAGCGGACGTGAACTATAAAACGGGCGCGTACAGCATGGATCTCGCCGGAACCGTCATCGCCACCAACGCCGCCACCCAATGCGTTTTCGGCAGCATCTCGCTTTCGGGCGACGCGACGATCATCGGCCGCGACGAATCCTTCTCCTTCCGCAGCGCCTCGGTCCCGCCTTCGCTCTTGGCGCTCAACGGGCACACGCTCACGATCGAGGCGAACGGATTTGTCTATCTCGGCGTGTGGCACGACGACGGCACGCCAGGCCGGCTCGTGCTGCACGGGACGGAGGGAACGCGCATCGAGTCATCCGACGCTCTCGACCTCGCCTCGTACGCCGTCGAGGTCACGGGCGGCGCCGTTCTGAAGGGATGGAAGGATCTTGACGTGGGCGACTTCGTCTATGGCGGCACCACGTGGCAGCTGAACAGCGACGCCTTCGCGTTTGGGGTGCACGGGAAGTTCGCTCCCGGGGAAATGTATCCCGCGCTCACGATGTGCGACGGTTCGACGCTTGACCTTTCGCAGAAGACGGGGACTTGGAATGCGGACGGTATCGCGGCCGTTGCTGGTTCGGGCAATCCCCGTGTATTCACCGAGCCGGGTCTCGTCTCGTTCGCGAGCGGCGCGACGGTGACGATCGACGTGCATGGGCGCACGTTCGCGCTCGGCGAGAAGATCATCAACTGGACGAGCCGTCCCGAGGGGACTACATTCGTGTTCGACGCGGCGACGGCCTCCGGCGGCGTCTCGCCCGTCGCGGGCGAGACAGGACTTTTCTACGGAACGAACGGCGCGGTGGAACGGGCAGTCTGGACGGGCGCGGCGAACGATGGCGTCATCACCAACCCCGTCAACTGGACCTGTACCGACATCGCTGGCGTGGCCGTGCAAGATGGCCTGCCGGGCGCGGGGTCGATCGTGCGGATCGAGGGCAGCGTGGCGATGCAGATTCCTGCGTCCGCACCGCTCGCGTGCGAACGGCTCGAATTCGGCGACTGCACGCTGACGGCGGACTGCGACTGGCGCGGACTCTCCTTCTCCACTTGCAGCGGCGGCACGATCGACCTGCGCGGACACAAGCTCTACGTCACGGGGCTCGGCGGAGACGTCACGGTGACGGACACCACGGAATACTATGAATTGCTGGAAGCCATCGACGTGACGGCGGGCGTGTGGGTGAACACAGGCTACACCCCGGCCTGCACCGACCGCGTACACATCAAGGTGAAGTTTGACAACACCTCCGGCAACAAGTGCCTCTACTGCTCGCGGACGACGTCTGGAAATAAAATCGTGCGGACGTTCACGTGCTTTGCAATCAGCAATAAGTTCCGCTTCGACCGTAACGCCAGCAATACCTCCGCGTCGCCTGCAATCAACACGACGACCGAATATATATTGAGGGCCGATGGCAATACGCTGGCTGCGACAGTCAACAACGCCAATGGCGTGACCATGGGATCTGGTACATTCACGCCGGGCAGCCCGTTCGTCCTTTTCTCGGCGCACAACGCCCGTCCCGGTGACAATGTGAGCGCCAACTTCGTCGGAAGGTTCTATCACTTCAGGGTGTTCAACTCGGCGGGGAACCTGGTGCGCGAGTACATTCCCGCCCGTCGTTCGACAGACGGAGCCGTAGGAATCCTTGAAACGACCCAGCATACGTTCCTGCAGAGCAGCGGTTCGTCCGGCGAAATGACGGCAGTCGAGAACGTCCTCTGCATGAAGGGTGCCAATCCCGGAGAACTGCACGTGACGGTGCCGGCGGGCGTGACGAACGAGAACTACGCGACCACCCTCACGGGCAATCTCAAGCTCTTCAAGGAAGGGGAGGGAACGCTCGTGGGCGGCAAATCCGGACAGAAGTACGGTGGCGGCACCGTGATCGCGTGCGGCACGGCGCGTCCGCGCACAGCCGTCCAGAACGCCATTACGTACTATGAGGCGCAGGCCTACTGGGGCGGCGAATTCTCGACGCTGACCGTCGAGAGAGGGGCCGTGTTCGACATCGCCGGGCAATTCGCCTATCGCCTCCACCCCATCGTGCTGAACGGTGGCACGCTTGCCAATTTTGGGCCAGACCAGACAAGCGAGAACTTCGGAGGCATCGGCAACGTCACGCTTACGGATGATTCGACGTTGGATCTACAAGCTTCCACGGCGTTCAACGGCGGCGACTACTCCGTGTCCGCCACCTTGTACGCCAGTGGGACAAAAATCGAACTGGGCGGCCACACGCTCACCGTGCGTATAGGAAGAGACAAGACTCTCCGCCTCGGGGAATTGGCGTTGAACGGTACGATGGACGTGATGGAAGGCGGATGTGTCCGCACCTACTGGATTACGTCATTCCCCATGTCCACGCTTGATCTGCGCCTTTCGGGAGATGCGACGCTCTGGCAGGGCATAGACAACTTCACGGTGCGCAGCTTCGCGATGGCCGAGACGACGAACCAAAGCGTGGGCATATACCCGGTCAATGTGCTTGAACGGTGCCAGCCGGGCGGCGACGGGTTTTACGGCTGCGTGCTCCACAACGGCGCGGTACTCGACCTTTCGCAGTGCAACGGCGAACTGCAGGCCCGCAGCCGGTACGTGAAGGGATGCGACTCGACCACGTATGAACCCAACTCCACCATCACGATTCACCTCGGGGAACGTCAGGTCCGCAACAAGGAGCGGCTTGTCGCGTGGTACGAGCAGCCCGAGAATGTCACGTTCGTGCTGGACGAGGAGAGCCGCAACCGCGCGAAATGCCGCATCGCCGTGAAAGAGGACGGCATCTACGTCGTCAGGAAAGGCCTCGTCGTCATCGTGCGGTAGGGCGAGGCGCGGTAGGGCGAGGCGCGGTAGGGCGAGGCGTCTCGCCGAGCCGTGACAGCAAGCGTACAACAGCAAGTTGTTCGGCTCGCCGAGACGGCTCGCCCCACCATTTTCGGCTTGAGGGCGGCGGGGAATTATGCTAACATTTGCGTCGTTCAGTTGGACGAGGAGTAATGTTTGAAGAAGGTGATTGCAAAAAACGGCAGAAAGCAAGTGTGCGTCGGGAAAACGGCGCGCAGAGAAGGGCTTTTGCCGCCGCCCGTGGGGACGAGCGACTGGGTAAGGTTCTCGCGCACCTCCTACTGCGTGGACAAGACGCTGATCCTGAAAGACCTTATTGACTCAGAATCGACGGTGGCGCTCTTTACGCGCCCGCGGCGCTTCGGCAAGACAACGATGCTGAAGATGATCCGTGCGTTCTACGAGGGCGAGGCGGCTCTGTTCCACGACACGAAGATCTGGGCG
>CACZAK010000215.1 GCA_902779075.1 uncultured bacterium
TGGGGCAACGGCAAGTACTTCGGCGGCGAGCAGGTGTCGAAGTTCCTGCAGGACAACGTGGAGAACCGCCAGGTCTCCGCCCTCACCGGCGAGAAGCTGCCCTATGCCTGCTTCAACACGAACTCCTACCGCGACTACTTCCGCAACTTCTGCACCACGCTCGCGCGCGAGACGGCGTGCGACGGCTTCTTCTGGGACGAGCCGCACTACGCTTTCCCGAAGGGCATCGCCTCCATCACAGGCGGCGTGGCGGACGACTGGACGTGCTTCTGCCCCGTCTGCCGCAAGCGCTTCCTCGACTACTACGGCTACGAGATGCCGCGCTACATGACGAACGACGTGAAGCAGTTCCGCTGGCGCGAGGCGCGAGATCACTTGCTGCGTCCACGCCACGCAGAACGGCTACTACGTGAGCGAGTACCGCGGTTACGACAACTGGGACATGGTCGGCGCGTGTCCGTACTTCGACGTGTTCTCGACGACGATCATCAACTGGGCGCTCCCGGAGGACTTCTACCGCGACATCACGCAGCGCACCGTCGCCATTGCGAAGAAGTACGGCAAGCTCTCCGAGCGCTGGCTCATGGGCTACTACAAACAGCCGAAGGACTTCGCGCAGATCGACCGCTGGGTGGACATCGCCGTGGAGGAAGGCGTGGACCGCCTTGCGGCCTGGACCTACCGTGGCGGCTACGGCACGGTAGTGGGCGCGCCCGACGCGCTTAAGCTCTGGGACGGCATCGGCGCGAACTACCGCCGCGTGCTCGGTAAGTAAATTCCATGAGCCAATACCTCGATAGCATCACCGGCATCCTTTCCTGTATCGAGCGAGAGGATGCCGCTGTTCTTGATTGCGCGTCGGACGCCGTGGCGGACGTCATCTGCCGTGACGGACTTGTACACGTCTTTGGCTGCGGACACTCGCACCTCGCCGCGCTTGACACGTTCTACCGCGCGGGCGGGCTGGCGTGTGTTTCGCCCGTCCTCGACGAGGACCTGATGCTACACGACGGTGCGGCGAAGTCGAGCCGCATTGAGAAGATGTCCGGTATCGCCGCCGAGGTCTACCGCCGCCACGGTGTGAAGGCGGGCGACCTCTTCGTCATCATCTCCGCAAGCGGCAAGAACGCCGCACCAGTGGAGATGTTGCGCGCGGCGAAGGCCGATGGCGTCAAGACAGTGGCGATTTCCTCATCGGCGTACCGCGCGCACGGTGCCGTGTTGCTGGACGAGGCAGACATCCCAATCGATTGCATGGTGCCGCATGGCGACGCGGTGATCGAGGTCGGCGCGGCGAAGATGGGCGGTCTCTCCACATACGCCTCGCTCTTCATCCTCAATTCGATCCTCATTGAAGGCGCGAAGAAGGCACTGGCGCGTGGTGTGATGCCGCCGATCTACGTGAGCGGCAACGTCGAGGGCGGCACGGCGCGGAACATCGCCTTGGAGAAACGCTACTTCGGACGCGTGAAGCGGTTGTAACATGGCGCGTATCGCTATAATCGGTTTAGTCGGAAGGTCGATGTTCTTCTGCGTGCCACGTTTCCACACGGGCGGGGAGACGATTCATGCAACAGGTTTTTACGAGGAGTGGGGCGGCAAGGGGTTCAACCAGGCTGTTGCGGCGGCAAGGCAGGGGGCGAAGGTCTCGTTTCTGGGCAAGGTCGGCAATGAGGCCGATTCATGCGCCGTGAGTGCCTTCTGCGAGAAGGAGGGCATTGCGCCAGTCGTGTACTATTCCGATCCGTCTGTCCTGCCGACAGCGTGCGCGGCGATTCTGACGGACGGTTCGGGCGAGACTCGCGTGACGGTAGCACGCGGCAGCGAACTGGACGAAGCGGACATTGACTTCGGCTTCAAGGACAAAATCGCCGCAGCAGACGTTCTTCTTCTGAACAACGAGGTGCCGGAGGAGGTGAACCTCCGCGCATCGGAGATCGCCGAAGCGAACGGCGTGAAGATCATATTCAATCCCGCGCCGTCACGTCCGATCCCGGAGGCGCTTAAGAGGCGCGTATTTCTTTGGACGCCCAACGAGTTCGAGGAGGTTACGCTTGGGGACGTACCGGGCGAGGTCGTCACGACGCTCGGTGCGAAGGGGTGCCGTATCCGCTCGACGGGCGAAGTCATCCCCACGCCGCCAGCGGAGGCCGTAGATTCCACGGGCGCGGGCGACACTTTCAACGGCGTCCTTGCCGTGCGTCTCGCGGAAGGCGCTTCGCTGCGCGACGCCTGCATCGCAGCAAACGCGGCTGCGGCGCAGTCCGTGGCTGTGCGCCATGTTCTGCCGTCCATTCCATACAGAGTTGCTAGGCTAGTGCCGTGCTCGCGACCACCACGGATGCGGTGATTGGCCAGTCTCCGCCTGTCGACGGCGCATCTAAGCGCTGGAAGGCCAAGGTCATTGGCAGAAGCCTGTTGCTGTACCCGTCGGCCCGCGCGCTTTCCGTGTTCATCAAGTAGCGCCCGCAAAACTCCGTTTTGTGGTATAATCTCCGCCGATGAAAAATATACAAAAGCATACGGCGCTCACGCGCCGTTGGTTCATTGGTGGCTTGGCCGCAGGTATCGGGGCGATGCGCGTTCCGCGCGTTTTCGCCGCACAAGGTGCGGCATCGCGTCCGGGCGCGCGCCTGAAAATCGGAGTCCTGAGCGACGTCCACATAAAGAAGCCCGGCGACGAAGCCACGTTCCTCAAGGCGCTCGCCTACTTCCGCGACAACGGTGCGGACGGCGTGCTGGTCGCCGGCGACATTGCGGATACCGGCCGGGCCGCGCAGCTGAAGATCTGCGCGGACTGCTGGTACAAGACCTTCCCTGACGGCAAGGCGCCGGACGGGCGTCCCGTGGAGCAGCTGTTCGTCTACGGCAACCACGACATCGACGGCTGGAACTGGAAGTCGAACGCCGACTTGTACAAGAAGCATCCCGAGCTGAAGCAGACCGACGCCATCGGCTTCGAGAGGAACCGCGCCCGCGTGTGGGAAGAGCTCTTCCACGAGAAGTTCGAGCCGATCTGGATGAAGCGTGTCAAGGGCTACGCGGTCATCGGCGCCCACTGGGGCAACATCCAGATCGAGGATTTCATGAAGGCGCACGGCAAGGAGATCGATCCGTCGATGCCGTTCTTCTACACGCAGCACGCGCATCCGCGCAACACCTGCTTCGGCTCGTGGGCGTGGGGACGCGACGACGGACGCTCCACGCGCGCGCTGAGTCCGTTCCCGAACGCGGTCGCGTTCTCGGGGCACAGCCACTACACGCTCACCGACGAGCGGACCGTGTGGCAGGGCGCGTTCACGTCCGTGAACACCGCCTCCCTCAAATACGCCTCGACCGACTACGCGCTCCGCGAGAACATGCCCGGCAACGGACACGGCTACCGCGGCGAGAAGCGTCGGCACCAGATGCCGAACCTCAAGACGTCGAACGGACGCCAGGGCATGCTGATGTCCGTGTTCGACGACCACATCGCGCTCGAGCGCCGCGAGTTCGTGACGGACATGTCGCTCGGCGACGACTGGGTGATTCCGCTCCCCTGCACGGAGTCGAAGCCGTTCGCCTACGCCGCGCACGCGAAGAAACGCACGGCCCCGGAGTTCGCCGCCGGCGCGACGGCGAAGGCCGTGAAGGTGAAGGACGAGAAGCGGGGCGAGCTGATCGAGATCACCTTCCCGTCGGCGCGTACCCAGGCGAAGTGTCGCGTGTTCGAGTACGAGGTCACGGCCACGCTCGTCGAGGACGACGTCGATCTCGTGCAGGCGCAGCGCCGCGTGATGGCGCCGGACTTCCATCTGCCGGAAACCGCCGAGGGGAAGTCCGGGACGTGCGTGTTCGCCGTGTCTGAACTCCCGCTCACAGGCCGCTACCGCTTCGACGTGCGCCCCGTAGAGTGTTTTGGACACAAAGGCGCGCCCATCCACGCCGAGCTGGCGGTATAGGAAAGACCTGAATCACTTCCACAACGAAAATACTATCGCATACTATGAAAACTTTGAACTCATTCTTCCTTCTGGCGGCATGTACATGCAGTGCCGCCTTTGCAGCCCCCAGCGTCGCTTCGCTTGAAATCGCCCAGCGCGGACAACCGGCGGCATACACGATCGTGATCCCAGAAAAGGCAAGTCCGGTCGAGAAATACGCGGCAGAGGAGCTTCAGGGGTTCCTCGAACAGGTCACGGGCGTGAAGCTGCCCGTTGCCTCGGACGCCGCGCCGCTTCCGTCCAAGGCGATCCTGTTGGGCGAAACGCGATATTCGCTTGCACTGCTGAACGGCGGCCAGAGGGCTGGCCGCCCTACCGAGAGGTTCGATCCGAAGACGCTCGGCAGCGACGGATTCCGTCTTGCGGCGCGTCCGCCGCATCTCGTCGCCTACGGCTCGTCGAAGCGTGGCGCGCTGTACGCGGTGTATGAGATCCTCGAAACCTACGCCGGATGCAGGTGGTACGCCTCGTGGCACAGCGTGATCCCGAAGAAGGGTGCCGTCTGCGTGCCCGCCAACCTCGACGACGTGCAGACGCCGGCCTTCGCCATGCGCCAGCCGTACTGGTACGACATCAACGGACACCGCGACCTCGCGGCGCGCCTTCGCGTGAACGGTTTCAACTGCACGCGTGGCGACGTCGACGCAAAGTACGGCGGCGACACGTTCCGCTTCGGTGGCGGACTTGGAAGCTGCCACACGTTCAACGCGCTGCTGCCGCCAAGCATCTACTTCGACAACCATCCCGAGTACTTCAGCCTTGTGAAGGGGAAGCGTCGCAAGAACCGCACGCAGCTCTGCCTCACGAATCCCGACGTGCTGCGCATCGTCACGTCCAATGTGCTGGCGCGCATCCGCAAGGATCCCGGCGCGAAGTTCTACGGCGTGAGCCAGAACGACTGGTACAACTACTGCGAGTGCGAGAAGTGCGCCGCCATCGACGCCGAGGAGGAGAGCCACGCGGGAACGATGGTGCGCTTCGTGAACGCAATCGCCGAGGCGGTGGAGAAGGAGTTCCCCGATGCGGTGATCGAGACGCTCGCCTACCAGTACACGCGCAAGCCGCCGAAGAAGACGCGCCTGCGCCGCAACGTGGTGCCGTGTCTCTGCTCCATCGAGTGCGACTTCACGCGTCCGATTCCCGAAAGCCCGTATGCCGAGGACAAGGCGTTCATGAAGGACATCTGCGGATGGAAGACGCAGACCGACCAGCTCTACCTCTGGGACTACGTGACGGAGTTCCAGAACTTCACGCTGCCGTTCCCGAACGTCTATGCGCTCAAGGGGAACCTGCAGTTCTTCCGCGACAACAACGTGAAGGAGATGTTCGCGGAAGGCGCCCAGATCGGCCGCCACGCGGAGTTTGCCGAATTGAAGGGCTGGCTGCTGGTCAAGTTGATGTGGAACCCCGAGCTCGACGTGAAGCCGCTGATTGACGACTTCTTCGCCGGCTACTACGGCAACGCCGCGCCGTTCATCCGCGAGTACTTCGAGGAGATGCACAGGCGCCAGGCCGTCTGGTCGGCGAATCCCAACAATCCGCTCCGCATCTGGACGAGCGCGGCATTCAGGTCGCTGGATGACGAGTTCGTTGAATGGGCGAAGCCACTTTGGAAGAAGGCCGTCGATGCGGTGAAGGACGACCCGGCGCTGTCGTACAACGTGAGGATGTCCGAGTTTTCGTTCGACTTCCTGCGTCTGGAACGCATGAATCCGAAGCCCGTGCGCAAGGAGGTCCTCTTCGCGCCGTCTCCCGAGAACGACGCCCGCATCGCGGAGGTCAAGGCGCTCACGCAGTCGCTTCTCGACAGGATGGCCGAGGCGAAGGACATCAGCCTCTCCGAGAGTCGGGCGCGGCACGATGCGCTCGTCGCCGGATGGGAGGCGTATGTCGCGCCCTCCACCAACGCCGCCGTCAACGCCGTCGAATCGCAACGCGCAGTGCTGGAGGAGCGCTACCTCAGTCTCTCGCGTCCCGGACAGTGGGGCGCGTTCGTGGACGATCCCAAGGCGGCGGACGGCAAGGCGCTCAAGCTCTTCAACACGCATTTCGAGTGGTGCACCTCCTTCCCCATGGGCAAGGTCGCGTTCAAGCCGGGCGCAAAATACAAGTTGCGCGCGCGGGTGCGCGTAGAGAAGACGCGTGACGGCGGCGAGGCGTTCTGGGCGGGGGTGTACGATTCCGTGACGAGGAAAGACGCCGGTATCATTCTTCCCCGGACGGATGCGATCAAGGATGCGGAATACGCCTGGTACGACGTCTGCACCTGGACACCGCGCGCGGACTGTAGGGAATACTTCTGGATAGGCCCCGGCCGCTTCGGCGCGGACGGCAAGAGTAACATCCAGGCGATTTACATCGACAAGATAGAATTGTCATTCGCCAAACATTCCGATAACTGACGAGAGGGTCTGACTGGCATGAACGTCTAATCTGAAGTTCCACGGAGTTGTTGCGTGAGGAATTCTTTTGTGCGGCAATAAACATAGGTGAGGGCTATGCGATTCCGCATGGTACCTCATCAAACATGAAGCGAACACATCATATGTTCATTATCGCATAGGCACTAAGCGCAAAGAACGACAGGATTAATGTCAAAGGCAACATGCACCCACTTCTGCCGCCGCCAACTGATGTGCATATTGCCGGATGTGTTTCACGCCATTTATTGTGGCACTCTTGGCAGAAGAACTTGTGCTTACCAGACCGCCAGGCTTCAATCGTGCGATTGTCATGCGACACCTCGCGCCTACACCGAGCACAGCGGAATGTCGCCGGAGGCTTTGCACTGAAGACCGACCTAATAAATGCCTTAATTGCAATGATGCCGATTAGTAAGCCAATCACAATCACAACAGTGAAAGGTTTTTGATCAAGTGTGTTCATTTGCTTTGTATCCTATCTATCCCTGTCCAGAACTTTTGATAGTTTTTATGCTGGCGGTGATGAGCTTGATGAGTTCGGTACAGTCGGCGCAGAGCGAGTCGAATGCAGGTGACGGCGCGGCAATTTTACTGTCACGAAGGAGTTCGAGCCAATATTCAGTCTCTGCTGTTTCCTTGAGCGCAATCTGGAGTTTCGACCCAAAATCAGTTTTACTTTGCGCATGGCGGCTTTCGGCGATATTCGCGCCGATTGATGTGCCTGATCGTAGCTTCTGCTTCGCAATGACCGACTCCTTACGGTCGCGAAGATATTTATATAGGCGAACGATGCGCAAAACGAAGGCTTTTAACTTGGTGGATAGGATGCTGTTTTTCATCAGATGTTGTCCTTTCTTTCGTACCGCCGTAGGTCATAGGTTATAGTGAATAACGAATAGCTTCCACCATTAGGGAATAGGTCCATTGACGAACTTCTTGCAACCTATTCACTATTCACTATTCACTATCACCTATTCCCTAATGGTGGAGGTGAGGACTCTTAAACGGAACTCGAAAAAATAGGGACCGCCCGTCTCTATTTTTTTTATGTTCCGCTTGAAGCAT
>CACZAK010000216.1 GCA_902779075.1 uncultured bacterium
CGAACAATGCCACCTTGACGGTTCATGAGGGGCTGGCACAGGCTCAAAAATGGCTTTTCTGGAGTCCCGATCCGCCCCGCGAGTCCATTACGCGCGTTCGCCTGCTGGGGGGGACCTTTAGGAATACTTATAAGTATTCCTACACGACACGACTCTACGCTGGAGCCCATCTGGAGAATGTTGCCGGCACGTTGATCTGGGGCGATGGTAGCGATTTCTGGGGCAATCGTCTTTCGTCGGACACTGGTACATACGGACATGGCGCGTCATTTGGCGATTATGTGTCAACGGTGCGCGGAACCCTGATCATCCCCTCGTCCCTGACAATGAGCAATTATAAGGGTACACTTAACTTCGAGCTGCCCGGCGACTACTATGTTGGTGGAGAAATCTATCTGACCAACAATACGGCCAATGCCGGCATCATAAGCCTCTACGCGACGAATACCGTGCTGCGTGGCGGCGCCACAATCTATGCCAATGGCGTTGCCGCGCGCGCTGATTCGAACGTGCGTTCCGAGAATGACCTCTACCTCACGCGACTCAATCTCGGGAACTACGGCATACGTCGCACAGGATCGGGGAACAACTTTGGTCTGCCCGTCCGGTTCAGGGACGGCATCGTTTTCGGCGTCTGGGGGGACGACGTGTCCATGCAGCTCGTGCCGTCCGGCTATAATACCTACAGGATTGAACCCTACGGCCCCGTTGTCTATGATACGCAGGACTGCTTTGAACCGGAGACGACGCGTACAATCAACATGAGCAGCGTCAGACTCGACGGCGCGACGGAACTTACGGCGAGGGGCGGCGGCGCGGCCGTGCTCGCGGCGGCCACCGGGTCGGGTGAGCTTCGGACGCTTGAGGTCGCGGCGGGTACGACGCTTGAGTTTACAAACGACACGATGCAGACGGCTCTGGCCGGTCTCAAGGCGATGAACCTGAAGCTCGGTGAGGACGCGACCCTCAAGATTGACCTCTCCCTCGGAGACTATGTTGACGCCTCGGCAGTAGCTGAATTCGGCGCGGGGGCTAAGATTGTTGTCACGGCGCTTCCCGCGACGCTGACGGCAGGGCAGCTCTACCCCATCTACTTCGCGCCGGCGGGGACAGACCCCGACCTCTCGACGATCGAATATGCGCTCGGCGAGTGGCCGACAGGATGGTCTCTTGCGAAGACGGGGAACGCCGTCTATCTGACGGACGGCAATGCACCGGCTTATTCGTCGTCTAGGACGAAGGGCTCTTGGGAGAGAAGCTGGTCGGGTGCTGGTTCTGACGGCTATTATGCGACTCCTGAAAACTGGGTCAGCAATGATGTCGCCAACACGATGAACCACCTTGCCTACTTCCAAGGTCGGTTGAACACGGATATTTCAATTGCCAGCAGCCTGTCTGCCGCCACGTTTTCCTTCGGGACTGACAGCGGGCCCTTCATGTTCTGTGGCGAGCCGATCCAGTTCAGCTATCCTGCCCAGTGGCCTAACATTGAGAAATATCCTTCGGTTGTGACACTCGGAAAGTTCCCCGTGGTCATCTCCAATTGTGTGAGCGGGGTTAATGCCTTGCGTCTGACGTCGTACAGAGAAGGTTCTATCGCCCTTGTCAACGGCGGTGGCGCGGATGCCAGCGGCGCGTGGCTTCCGCTTGCCTTCGGCGGCGACATCCGCCTCGGCGGAAGCTGGTCGTCGGCCTACGTGCGCGTCATGGCTCGGTCGACCGCCGCCAGCAACGCCACGGTTGCCAATCGCAATTCGCGCTTGACGGTTCTGCCGGGGGCGACGTTCACGGTGGAGAGCCAGACGGGCGACGTCAACGAGTACGGCGTGGGCGCGTTCGCCATCGCCACGAACGCGACGGCCACGATTGGCGGCACGGATCTGACCTTCACAAGCAACAACACGCACTACGTCGATGGCGCGCTCACGGTGAACTGCCCGCTCGTCCCGACCGGACGTCAGGTCTTCCGCGGCGACGGCACGCTGACCCTGGCTGGCGGCGTCTCGGCCGCGGCGGGCGGCGTCCGCGTCGAGGGGAACCTCACGCTTGTTCCCGCGAGCTGGGTGAACGACGTGGAGCTGTCGGCCAAGGACAATGTGACGATAGCGCCGACAGGCGATTGGAGTTTCGGCGGCGGAGCGACGCTGGACATCGAGGACCATTCGACGCTGACGCTCGCGACTGGCGGGCACAAGGTGACCCTCGCTTGCCCCGTCGCGTCGGAGGGGTCGCTCACGGTCACGGGCACGGGCCCGCTCGTCCTCAAGGCTGGCCTGACACTTGGCAGGCTCACGTGCCCGGACGGGGCGAAGCTCACGCTGGCGGGGCCGCTTGAGACCGGGCGCTACGTCGACGTCCTCGCCGTGCGCGACGACGACGCGTCGATCGCCTTCGCCGAGGGCTGCAAGGTCAAGAGCCGGCTGGACGAGGCGACGGGCCGCACCGTCTATTCCGTCCGCAAGAACAGGGCCCTGGTCCTGATCGTCAGGTAGGTCCGGCATGAAGGCGCTGATTTTCTTCGCCGTCGCCGCGCTGGCCTTTCCCGGCCGGACGGATGCGGACCTCCTGACCGTGGCGGTTCCCCGGGACCGCATCCCCGCGGAGAAGACCGCGGCGCGGGAGCTGACGGAGTATCTCGGCAAGATGACCGGCCGGCGGGTCGCGGTCGTCGACGAAGGCAAGGCAGGGAAGGCCGACATCCACCTGGGCGCCACGGCGTTCGCGAAGGCGCAGGTCCCCGGCCTGGGCGCGTTCGGCAAGGAGGAGTGGACGGTCCTCGTCCGCGACGGCGCGCTCGTCATCGCGGGCGGCCGGCCGCGCGGGACGCTCTACGCCGTCTACCACTACCTCGAGGACGTGGCCGGGGTGCATTGGCTGACGCCGGTCTCGGACCATGTCCCGGCGCACCAGGAGCTGCCGCGCCCGGCGGCGGACCTGCGCGGGAAGCCGGCGATGCCCTACCGCGACATCTACGACGTCCCGGGCGCGGACGGACAGCGCTTCCTCGCGCGCAACCGGATGAACGTCTCCTCGACGGAATACGGCGGCGGCAAGGTCTTCGGCGGCGCCGGGTCGTCGCACACGCTGTACACGAACCTGGGCGGCCCGGACGAGATCAGGCGCCTTTTCAAGGAGCATCCGGACTGGTTCCCGCTCATCGACGGCCGGCGCACGTGCCATCTCGAGCGCGCGGACGGCCAGTCGCAGAGCCAGCTCTGCCTTACGAACCCTGAACTGCGGCGCTACTGGGTGGCGAAGCTGCGCGCGCGCATCCAGGCCGACCGCGCGGGGTGCCGCAGGACCGGCGCGGACTGCCCGCTCTACTACGCGATCGACCAGAACGACTCCTACGACGGCTTCTGCCGCTGCCCGGCCTGCCGCGAGATATTCGAACGCGAGGGGTCGAACGCGGGCATTCTCCTCGACTTCGCGAACTACGTCGCCGCCGAGCTGGAGGGCGAGGCCCCGGACGCGCGCTTCGCGATGATGGCGCTCCATTCGACGGAGAAGCCGCCGAAGACGCTCAAGGCGCGGCGCAACGTCGTGATACGCCTCTGCGACACAACCTCGAACATGGTCCATCCGTGGACGGCGGCCGAGAACGCGCCGCACCTCGCCAACCTCCGGGAGTGGACGAGGCACGCCGACGCCATCATGATGTGGGACTATTCGGTGACGTACTGGGCGCCGTCGGTCGTCAACCTGCCGACGCCGGCGGAGCGCACGTTCGCCCCCGACATCCGGCTTCTGCGCGATTCGAAGGGCGCGGGCTTCTTCTTCGAGCACGAGAACCCCATTGCGGCCGACATGCGCGACCTCAAGGTCTGGCTGGAGATCAAGCTCGTGGAGAACCCCGACCTCGACGACCGCCAGCTGGTCGAGACGTTCACGGACCTCTACTACGGCCCCGAGGCGGGCGCGGCGATCCGCCGCTACCGCGACCTCCTCGGCGAGGCGGCCGACCAGGCGGGGGCGAGCGTCCGCTGGTTCCCGAACCTGTCGGACTACGCATTCCTCGACGCGCCGCGCGTGGGCGCGTTCTACGCCCTGCGCGCCGAGGCCGTCCGCGCCGTGCGCGGGGATTCCGAGCGGACGATGCGCGTCGCGAACGCCTTTTCGTCGCTCGACCGCCTCTACCTGCTGCGCGCGGCCGTGCTGCGGCGCCAGGCGGAGAAGGCGGGCGCGGAGGTCGCGCTCCCCGACTGGGACGCCGTCGCCGAGCGCTACCGGCTCGTGTTCGAGGGCGAGAAGGCGCGCCGCGGCTATACGGCGAAGTCCGCGGCCGAAGAGCGGGCCGTGAAGGGCCTCTTCGACTACCTCGACAAGGCGAAGGACCTGCCGGTCCCGGAAATCTTCAGGGAAGTCCCGCGCGACGCGCTCCGTCTCATACCGGCGTCTTTCGCGATTCGGCACTCGAGCGTCATTGAGTTCGTGCCCGCGCCCGACTCGCCGGCCGGTACCGCCGTCGCGGCGAACATGGCGCTCGCGAAGAAGAACGACCGTCCGGGGTATCGAATCGAGAACTACGCCTGGCCGCTCCGCTGTGCGGTCTGGCCGACGATGGCGGGGACGGAGAAGTGCTCGCCGCAGGACCTGCCGGCGGAGCAGCCGAAGGGCTACCGCTGGTACCGCCTCGGCGACCGCTTCAAGCTGACGGCGGAGTCGAAGGTGACGGTCTGCCCCGGCTTCTACATCCCGCTCGACGGCGTCATCAGCGACAACTCCGAACTCGGGCAGGAGTACGAAGTCTGGATTTCGCTGAAGATACTCGGCCCGGACATCTGGAAGACGCAGAAGGCGACGGAGGAGACCATCTTCGCGGTCGACCAGGTCGCCGTCGTCCGCAAGACGCTCAACGGAGTACGCGAATGAACAAGATGTCTTTTTGCGCAGCATGCGGTTTGACGGCGATTGCGGCGAACGCGGTGACGCTGACGGCCGAAGACGCGGAGGTCGTCGTCGCGGCGGATGCGCCGAAGACCGTGCAGTTCGCCGCGTGCGCGGCGACGAACTTCCTCGCGCGCGTCTTCGCCGCGCCGGTGCCGGTCGTGAACGCGCCGTCGGACGGCAAGGTCTCCCTAATCCTCGGTTCGAACGACTGGTCCGTCGCGGCGGGCATCGACACCGCCGCGCTCAAGCGCGACGCCTTCGTGATGAAGACGTCCGGGCGGCGGATCTTCATCGCCGGGCGGGACGACCCGCGGGCGGACCTCGCGCGGACCATGGCCGCGGGCGGGGCGGTTCCCCAGGCCGAGCGCGCCACGCTCTTCGGCGTCTATCAGTTCCTCGAGGACTACGCGGGGTGCCGCTTCTTCTTCCCCGGCGAGCTGGGGACTGTCGTGCCGAAGGCAAAGGGCCTTTCCGTCCCGGAGGGCGAAAGGACCGTCGCGCCGGCCTTCCTGGTGCGCGACCCGTACATCAGATACGCGAAGGCGGCGCGCCCGGGGGAGACGCCGGAGATGTCCGAGGCGGCGCGCGCCGCCCTGCGCACCCACGAGAGCAACGTCGACTGGCTGCGCCTCAGGCTCCAGACGGAGCACATCCCCTGCTGCCACGGGCAGAACGGCTTCGCCTACGTCGAGCGCTTCCGCGAGACGCATCCCGAATACCTGCGCCTCAAGCCGGACGGCACGCGCCAGACGGAGCTTGTCCACGACGGACGGGGCGACTGGACGATCCGCCATCTCTGCCATTCGTCGAAGGTGTGGGACGAGATCTACGCGGACGTCAAGGCGTACTTCACGGGCCAGAGCGCGGAATCGCGCGGGGTGCCGAAGAGGGGCGGCCGCGGCGCGTTCGGCTGGAACTCCAACTGCGTGGGCGGCAAGTACGTCGACATCATGCCGCAGGACGGCTTCCAGCGCTGCTGCTGCGCGGACTGCAGGAAGGCGTACACCGACGAGGCGCACTACGCGACGGACCTCATCTGGGGCCAGACGGTGAAGCTCGCGAAGCGCCTCAAGGCGGAAGGCGTCGCGGGGTGCGTCACGCAGATGGCCTATATGCCGTACGCGCGCATTCCGGACGTCGAGATCCCCGACAACGTCCGCGTGATGGTCGCGCACACGGGTCCCTGGAACACGACGAGCCCCGCGGAGCTGGAAAAGGAAATGGCCGACTACCGCGCGTGGGGCGAGAAGACCGGCGGCAAGGTCTGGTGCTGGACGTATCCGCACAAGTACGGGCGCAGCGCGCTGCCGGACGTCCCCTGCGTCGCGCCGAAGGCGTGGGGGCGGTACTACCAGATGGCGTCTCCGTGGATATTCGGCTCGTTCGCGGAATGCGAGACCGACCGCGCCATCTTCAACTACCTCAACTACTACGTCTTCGCGAAGGTGGCGTGGAATCCGAATCTCGACCTCGACGCGCTCCTCGACGACCACTACGCGAAGATGTTCGGCGCGGGCGCGGCGGAGATGAAGAAGCTGTACGAGGCGCTCGAGGCGGCGTGGCTGACGGCGGTCGGCGTCACGCACTGGGACGACATGGGCCCCCACACGGTCGCGCCGGGCGAATACGCCCTCGCCACGGAGGTGTATTCGCCGGCGAAGTTCAGGGAATGGCGCGCGCTCTGCGACGCGGCGTTCGCGAAGTGCGCCGGCGACGAGGAAGCCCAGAGGCGCGTCCGCTTCATCTGCGGGCAGTTCCTTGACGGGATGGAGGCGCGTTTCCACGGCTACCTCGACGAAGTATCGGTCGAAAAGGCGCTTTCCCGCCGCGCAGCCGAGCCGGAACGGGCCAATCTCGTAGGGCCGCCCGAAAAATGGTCGCTCTATCCCAGGGAGGACGCAGTTCCCCTGTTCGACGAGACTATGAAGGGTCCGACCGGCGGCAAGGCCATCCATCTGCGGGCGACGGACAAGAGCCGGAAGATGTATCTGAGCGGATACCTCAACCGTACGCCGTACGAGCTGATGCCGAACACGCGCTATCGCCTGTCGTGCTTCCTGAAGGCCAAGGACGTCGTCGGCAGTGGCGGCATATACATGGAGATGAACAACGGCGCGAAGAACTGGAAGGAATCGACCGGTCCGCGGCGGATTTCGGGTACGACGGACTGGATATACCACGAGATGGAGTTCGAGACGATTGGCGAAATATCGCCCAAGGCGTTTTTCTGCCTTCGCATTTGGAACGCGACCGGCGAGGCATGGTTCGACGGTCTTAGGCTTGAATCAATTGGACATGTAGAGAAAAAATGAAAACGAACAAATTGGCTCTGTAGCCGCTGCCCATCGAGCGGTTCGCGGCGGACGAACTCACGAACTTCCTATCGCGCGTCATTGGCGCTCCCGTGCCCGTTATAGGGGCACGGAGTAACGGCACCGACAGCGTCGCCATTCTGCTCGGCCGTGCCGCGGGATTCGACGTTTCGGCCTTTGAGCGCGACGCGTTCAGGACGAAGGTCGAGCGCTCTTCGGACGGCGCGGCGACAATCCGCATCGCCGGGCGCGACGGCAATGCCGATCTCTTCAGGTACGTCTGGAAATACGGCCAGTCAACGCATCATGAGCGTGCGACGCTTTTTGGCGTCTATGCGTTTCTTGAGGACTTCGCCGGCGTCAGGTTCTATTTCCCCGGCGAGCTGGGCACGGTTGCGAACCGCCGAAACGAGGTGAAGGTCCCCGTGCAGGACAAGGTCACCGCGCCGTGGTTCCCCGTGCGCTCCGTGTATTCCTGGAAAGACGGCGAGTGGTACGAGCCGATTCCAGAGGGCTGGCACAAGGAATCGGGCAAGGCGTTGAACTGTCTGAGGCTGCGCTTCGAGACCTTTCGCATACCGTGCTGCCACGGGCAGAACAACTTCAAGATCGTCCAGCGCTTCCGCGACACGCACCCTGAATACTGCCAGCTGCGCAAGGACGGGACGCGCTGCCTGGGGCTGGAGAGGCTGCGCGACGGCTACGACCATCAGTGGCAGCTCTGCCAGAGTTCAAA
>CACZAK010000217.1 GCA_902779075.1 uncultured bacterium
CACCTTGAACATTCTCACTTTCAGAATCGTTATAGCTTATGGATCGGCAAATGGGCGCGGGCGAGTTAGCCCGCGCGCATAAGGTAAGTTGTTTCAAATAGTTGTTTCCATTCATGAAAAGGCTGCGGAGAATTATGGAGATGCGCCGCGCCATTCCCAGCCAGAAATTCCCCCTTGCACGGGAACGCGTTCAGTGATATACTGGTGAAAAAACTGGGAGAGGTATATGTCCGCAGTTGATTCACGTCAAGCGAGTATGCAGAAGCCCAGAAACGCGGCTAAACGCCGCGTAAGGCGTTCGCTTTATCTCATTTCCCCCTCAAAGTCTAGGAGAGCCTGTAGGCATGGTAGGGCGGCGTATCCTCACGCCGCCGCGGCGCGTTGTGGACAACGCACTCTTTTGGCACATCGGCTTTTCACCGACTGATCATCCACTCCGTAAGGGAAGGCAATGACAATGAAAGCAACAGTAAAAACGCTAGCCGCGATTGTGGCCATGGTCGCAACGAGCGCGACCCTCCCGGCGCGCGCCGACACCGTGACTGCCGACACCGCACTCGAAGCGGCGAAGGGCTGGGTCAACCTGCGGCGGTCAATGGACGGGGGCGCGCTCTCCGCGCCTGAATCCGCAAAGGCGTATCCCGGTGCCGACGGCAAGGGCACGTACTACGTCGTGTCGCTTTCGGGCGGCGGATACGTGGTGACCTCCGGCGACACGTTCCTGAAGCCGGTGCTGTCCTACGCATCCTCCGGCGCATGGGAGGAGGACGAGGCGAAGAACCCGCTCGTGCTGTTCGTGAAGTGCGACGTCGCCGCATGTGCGGCCGGAATGCCCGAAGCGGGTTCGGCCGTCGCGTCCGCCAACGCGGCGGAATGGGCGAAGCTCGCGGCGGCGGCCTCGCAGAAGAGCGGGTCGCGCCGCCTGGCCGCCACCGCGCCCACCGCCGACCTCCGCGTCGCGCCGCTCTTGACGACGTCGTGGTCGCAGGGCAGTGTGGGCGGTGCGCTCTGCTACAACTACTACACGCCCGGCAACTACGTGTGCGGCTGCGCCGCCACCGCCATGGCGCAGGTGATGAAGTACTTCCGCTATCCCACGGCCAAGGTGACGGCGGGCGAAGGCTATTACGATAGCGTGAACTACGACGGCACGGACGTGGGCTGGAACATGGACGGCTACTTCGCCTCCGCGACGGCGACCACAAAGACGCCGTGGGACGAGGGGGATCATCCCGCCTTCGGCGGACCCTACGACTGGGACGCGATGGTCGATTCGCCAACGAGTTCCACCAGTGAAACCGCGCGTAAGGCGATCGGGCAGATCTGCCGCGACGCAGGACTCACCGTGTTCGCGCACTACAACGTCAACAACAGCGGCGAGACCTCCGGCTTTAACGGCTCCCAGGCGAGCGCCCTCGTCAAAACCTTCGGTTACGCCGGGGCGACGGCCTCTCCCTACAACGAGAGCGCGATGCTCGCCAGCCTCGACGCGGGTCTGCCCGTGATTATAGAACTCGCGGGCAACGGCGGCCACGGCGTCGTGGCGGACGGCTACGGCTACGACGACGGCGGCACGCTCTACGTCCACTTCAACTTTGGCTGGGGCGACGACAACAGCGGTAGATGGTACACGCCGCCTAATGTCCAGAACTTCACATCGATCCAGCGCATGACCGCGGCCATCTTCACCCCCGCGCAGGGAACGCGCGGCTCGTCCGTCATCAGCGGACGCGTGCTGGACGCCAACGGCGCGCCCGTCTCCGGCGCGACCGTCACCGCGAAGAACGCCCTCGGGACCGCCGTCGCCACCAAGACCTCCAACGCCAAGGGCATCTATGCCTTCATCATCCCCGCCGGGTCGTATCTCTTCACGGCGGAAAGCGGCTCGGACAAGGGCGAGCCAGTCCGGCGTGGATGTGACCTTCGGACAGACCGTCACGGATGGCGGTGCTGCGGCAATCGACATCGGCAACCCCACGCCGGAGAACACGCCCGACTACCTCGTCGAGTGGGTGCAGCCGAGTGCGTCACTCTACGTCGACACCGGCGTGAAGGGCAAGGTCGGCGTGAAGGCGGAGGTGAAGTTCGCCAACGTCAGTTGCGGAGATTATCCCGTGATGCTCGGTTCGTGGGGAGCCAGACGCTTCAACCTCATCATGCACTGGGGCCAGCAGGCCCGCTGGGAATATGGCGACGCGATGATCAACATGGGCGCGTTTCCGTGGTACGGTACCGTCGTGACGGCGGAGGTGGAGGTTTCCGCCGCCGGAGCCATGACTGGCACGTGGACCGACCAGGCCGGCGGCAAGATCACGCCATCTACGGACGCGACAGCCACATACGGCCTGATCGACACGGATTTGAACCTCTTTCTGTTCGCCAGCAACAAGAGCGGCTCTCCGTCGCAGAACCACCTGGGGCGCGTCTACCGCGCAAAGCTGTGGACCGGCGACACGGGTTCGTGGACGCCCGCCCGCGATTTCATCCCGTGCGTGAAGGACGGCGTGGCGGGCCTCTACGACACCGTGAGCCAGACGATCTTCTATCCGCAGGGCAACACGCTCGTCGCCGGTCCGGCCTTGAACAGCAGCGGACACGCCATCGGTTTCGCCGCGCATCCCGCCACGCAGTGGGGGCGCATTTCCTACGGAAACCGCGGCGGCATGGGCAACGGCCAGTGGTGGCATCTTCCTCTCGGCGACTATACCTTCAATGGCGACGGCGACATTGACAACCTCTTGAATTCTTCGTGGAGGGACTCCTACCTCAGGTGGTCGCAGGATCGCTTCGACGGCTGGTTCTATGTTTCGGCGGACAAGGCCGGTACGTGGTCGATCAGGCAGAAGTTCGACGACTACTTCGCCATCTTCATCGACAACAGCCTGGTGCTGTACAACAACTCCTACACCGGCGAGGCGACCTCCACGGTCGAGGTGTCGGAAGGCTGGCACCGCTTCACCATCATCGCCGGCGACACCTATGGCGGCTACGGCCCGACCCTGTCGTTCAACGGCGGCAGCGTGCCGTTCACCGTCACCGTGAACGGTACCGCATACGCGTTCAACAACACGAACTTCCCGCAGGGCAGCGGCTCGAACAACTACACGCTCACCGCGAACGAGGACTGGACGGAACTCGGACCGATTCTCCTTGCCGGCGGCGCGGTGCTCGACCTCAACGGACACCAGCTCACCGTCAAGGATATCGCCTGTGACGAATTCGTGGGCGCGTATGTGACGAACTCCGCTTCGAAGAAGGCCGTCCTCCTCTTCACGGGCGAGCCGACGAAAACCAAGGCAATCGTGGACGGCCTTGTCAAGGAAGTTGGCACGAAGATCATGCTTGCCCAGGAGGGCGCGCAGTCCGCCACGTGGACGGGCGCGGCGGGCGACGGCAACGCGCTCAATGCGAACAACTGGCAGGACACCCTCACGGACGAGGCGGTCGTGCCCACGGCGAACCACGCGCTTTCGATCGTTGGCACTGCCGTGAACCTTCAGATTCCGTCCGGCTCGACGTTCGCCTGCAAGTCGATCGACATCGGCAATTGCACGCTTACGGCGGACTGTGACTGGAGCGGGCTTTCCGTGAAGCCCACCATCAGCGGCACGGCGAATCTGAACGGACACGTCCTCACGCTCAACGACCTCTCCGCCATCTCCGGCGCGGCGATCTCCGGCGGCGAAGGTTCCGCTCTGGCGTTTGCCGTGGCGGACGCCTCCTATTCCGGCGCGTTCAACGAGTCGACCTTCATCGACAATGTCGCCAACCTCGTCCTTTCCGGCAGCGCGAAGATACTGCTTCCCAAATCCGGCAGCGGCACGTCCACGATCGAGCAGCTGCAGCTCGGCGCGTCCGCCTCGCCGACGGAGTTCGCGCAATCGGGCGGCACCGTCAGCCTCGGCGCCAAAGTACACGGCATCGCAGAGATTGCCGGGAAGAAGGGTGTCTACACTATGACGGGCGGAACGCTGACCACGCCCTCCGGCAGCGAGTTCCAGGTCGGACGCCGCGGCACGGGCGAGTTCATCCAGACGGGCGGCACGGTCACGATTGGCGAATGGATGTCGCTTGCACGCGAAGCCGCCGGATCGAAGGGTACGTACACCATGTCCGGCGACAGCGTGTTGAACGCGACAAAGAAAGATCGCCAGATATATATGGCGTGCCAGAACAACACCGTTGCGACAATGAACTTGAGCGGCAACGCCGTGGCGAACGTGTATGGCATGTTAATGGGCGTGTGGGGAACCGACGCCAGCCGCAAGTCGTATGTCAACATGTTCGAGAGCAGCCAGATCCGGTCGACATACAACATCGACGTCGGGCAGGACAGCGGCGTCGCCATGTTCACGCAGGACGGCGCAAACACGCTTGTCACCGCAAACGACATCAGCATTGGCGAAAACGCGAACGCTGTCGGCACGTATACGCTCGAGGCCGGCAAGGCCAAGCTTACCTACTGGATGTATGTGGGCAAAAAAGGAACTGGAACGTTCATCCAGAACGGCGGCGAGTTCGAGGCATACGGCAAAGACAACAACGTCGTGAATATCGGCTTCGCATCAGGGGCCAAAGGACGTTATGTTTTGAACGGAGGAACGGCCAAGGTTCAGACTGCCGTCCGTCTCGGCGACAGCGGCGGCACTGGAATGTTCGAGTTCAACGGGGGCTCGCTTGAAACGGCCAAGGTCGTCAAAGGCAGCAATGGCACGGCGACGCTGCTGCTCAACGGCGGCACGCTGAAGGCCACCGGCGCCGGCGCGTTCATCGACGGCATTGCCGACGTCCAGTTCAACGGCGGCGAGTTCACGCTCGACTCGAACGGAAACGACGTTTCGATGGCGAGCAGCACGGTGACGGGCGCGATGGGTCCCGCGACGCTCGTCAAGACCGGTTCCGGCACGTTCACGGTGGACACGCTTCCGCCGGTCGGCACGGTGAAGGTCGCCGCCGGCACGCTCGCGCTCACATCCGGCAGCACGTTCGAGAGGCCTCTCTCCCTCGCCCACCGCTGGAGTTTCAACGGCGACTGGAAGGACTCCGTCACCGGCGTCGCCGCCGAGCCGACTTCCACCATCACCTTCACGGAAGACGGCATGGCGCGGATTCCCGGCGGTACCGCGGCCGACAAGGAGAAGAACTACATCGAGCTTGGCTCGGACAAGCTCCCCACCAACAGCGTGACCATGGAGTTCTGGGTTACCCTCCGGGCGGACGTGACGTGGCCCAAGATGTTCTGCCTGGGTTCCGGCACCGGCAGCGTCATCGGCTTCACGTTCCACCGCGACCGCGTTGACGGCCCCTCCGGCATAGACGTGGCGCCCGACGGCGGCACGTTTACCGGCACGGGCACGCTGACGAAGGACGTGCCGTACTACTTCGCGTTCACCTTCCAGGCGAACCCGGACGGCAGCACCTCGATGAAGGCGTACTGCGTGAATACTTCCACCGGTGCGCTCGTGGGCACGATCGACAAGACGCTCTCCGGCTGGAAGCTCACGGAGAAGATCACGCAGACCATGTTCCGCCTCGGCTATTCCTTCTGGAACGACGGCGCGGCGCAGGCGGACTACGACGAAGTGCGCGTGTGGACTGGCGCGATGTCCAAGGAAGGCGCGCTGCGCAGCGCGGCGCTCGGGCCGAATGCGTCGTTTGGCGAGATCGAACTTGCGACGGGCGGAACGCTCGACCTGGGCGGCCAGACGCTCACGTGGCCGTCGCTCGCCTGCAAGGGCGGCGCTGTGCAGAACGGTACGCTCAAGGTGAGCGGTGTGATCGACCTGAACGTGAACGACGCCATTACGAACACGGGCGTGATCGATCTCTCCGACGCGACAATCAATCTTGTTGATCCCGAAAACCTCACGGGCGGCGGCTTCACGTTCATCAGCGGTAGCGGCACCGTGACGGGCAAACCGGCAGCGACGAACCTGCCGACAGGCTGGGGGGTAAGTGTTTCCGGCGGCAAAGCGCGCATCGGCAAGGTCGGCATGGCCATAATCTTGAGGTAGTTTAAACAAGGAGACACGACGACAATGAAAGCAACAGCAAAGACGCTGGCCGCGATTGCGGCCTTGTGCGTGGCGGCGGCGCCAACGCCGTCCCTCGCAGAAACCGTCACCTCCGACGCCGCCCTTGCAGCGGCGAAGGGCTGGGTGAACCTGCGGCAGTCAATGGACGGAGGCGCGTTCTCCGCGCCTGAATCCGCAAAGGCGTATTCCGGCGCCGACGGCAAGGGCACGTACTACGTCGTGTCGCTTTCGGGCGGCGGCTACGTGGTGACCTCCGGCGACACGTTTCTGAAGCCGGTGCTGTCCTATGCGGCTTCCGGCGCGTGGGAGGAGAACGAGGCGAAGAATCCGCTCGTGCTGTTCGTGAAATGCGACGTCGCCGCGAGCGCGGCCGCAATTCCCGAAGCGGGTTCGGCCGTCGCGTCCGCCAACGCGGCGGAATGGGCGAAGCTCGCGGCGGCGCAGAAGGGCGGCGCGCGCCGTCTGGCCGCCACCGCGCCCACCGCCGACCTCCGCGTCGCGCCGCTCTTGACGACGGCGTGGAACCAGGGCAATGTGGACGGTAAGCTCTGCTACAACTACTACACGCCCAACAACTACTTGTGCGGCTGCGCCGCAACCGCGCTGGCGCAGGTGATGAAGTACTTCCGCTATCCCACCGGCAAGGTGACGGCGGGCGAGGGCTATTACGACAGCGTGAACTATGGCGGAACGGACAAGGGCTGGAACATGGACGGCTACTTCGCCTCCGCGACGGCGACCACGAAGACGCCGTGGAGTCCCGCGTTCGGCGGGCCCTACAACTGGGACGCGATGGTCGATGCGCCCACCGGCTCCACCAGCGAAACCGCGCGCAAGGCGATCGGGCAGCTCTGCCGCGACGCCGCGATCACCGTGTTTTCGCACTTCAACGTCAACAACAGCGGCGAGACCTCCGGCTTCTCCGGCACCCAGGCGAGCGCCCTCGTCAAGACCTTCGGCTTCGCCGGGGCGACGGCCTCTCCCTATAACGAGAACGCGCTGCTCGCCAGCCTCGACGCGGGGCTGCCCGCGGTCATGGAACTGTCGGGCAACGGCGGCCACGGTGTCGTGGCGGACGGCTACGGCTACGACGACGGCGGCACGCTCTACGTCCACTTCAACTTTGGCTGGGGCGACGACAACAGCGGCAGGTGGTACACGCCGCCTTCCGTCCAGAACTTCACCTCGATCCCGCGCATGATCGCCGCCATCTTCACGCCCGCGCAGGGAACGCGCGGCTCGTCCGTCATCAGCGGACGCGTGCTGGATTCGAACGGCTCGCCCGTCTCCGGCGCGACCGTCACCGCGAAGAACGCCCTCGGGACCGTCGTCGCCACCAAGACCTCCAACGCCAAGGGCATCTATGCCTTCATCATCCCCGCCGGGTCGTATCTCTTCACGGCGGAAAGCGGCTCGGACAAGGGCGATCATGCACCGCTGGAGCTTCACGAGCGACTACACGGATGCCAAGGGCACCGCAGACGGAACGGCCAGCGGCAGCGGAGTTTCGATTTCCGACGGCAAGGCCGTCCTCTCCGGCGGCAACAACGCCGGATACGTCAATCTCGGGACGGGCGTGCTCGGCGACAGCGACGCCACGCTAGAAATCTGGTTCGAGAAGCTGGCCAATCCCGCCTCGTGGGCCTGCGCGTTCTCGTATGGAGCCGACGGCAGCAACAAGTTCTACGTCAATACGGCGTATGGCTACAATGATGAGTTCGGCGGCAACACCGGAAGCTCGTTCGCGCCGGTTGGTATCACTATTGGTGGAACAGGATATGGACTGAAGGAAGGACTGGAGCCGCTTCTCCCGAATCTTCCGCAGCACATCTCCGTGACGTTCAAGAAGAACTCCGACGGTTCGACAGCGGTGCGCTTCATGTCCCGCGACGCCGTCACGGGCTTTCTGCTCAGGGAGTACGCCAAGACGATTCCCTCGTGGACGCTTGCGGACGCCTCCGATTTCGTCCTTGCGCTCGGACAGGAAACCGCCGGCACGTACCACATCAAGTCGCAGTTCGACGAAGTCCGTGTCTGGAAGGGCGTGCTCTCCGACGAGCAGCTTTCCGCGAACGTCCTAGCCGGGCCGGACGCTCCCCTGGGCGACGGCTCGCCGGTAGTCGACAGCGCCGAAGGCATCGTCGTCATGGGAGGCGAGACGTTCGCCGTGCCGACCGCCACAGGCGGCTACGGTTATTGGACGGACAAGAAGGTCGCCCTTGGTTCCGGCGCGAAGATACGCTTCGACACGACCGGCTATTTCGGCAAGGCGCTTCGATTCCGGACGGGTGGTTTCATTCTTCCCTCCGGCTCGTCCAGTCCGCTCGATTTCGTGGAACTCTCCGATTCCGAGAACTACACTGCTGCGATGGAAGACGCCAACACCGTTCTCGTGCAGCTCAAGCCGACCGTTCCGTATGAATCCACCTGGTCCGGCGGAACGCCGGCCACGGCGGCAGACCTCGCCAACGCCGCAAACTGGACGAGCGTGAATGCGCAGGGCGACGCGGTCGCGGCCGCGCCGACGGCAAAGACGACGGCGATAATCCCCGCCTCGTCCCTCGCAGCGTTCACTCTTCCCGCCGGCGCTTCCGTCGGCTGGGGCCGCACGATTCTCGGAGGCCATTCGGGGACGCAGTGGGGCAAGATCGCCTCCACCGGCGGCAACAACAACTGGATCACCTTCCGCGAACGCGTCCTGGCGGACTACACGGCGAACGGCGCGAAGGAGGTCTCCTACCTTAATCGCACGAACTCCAACAACCACCCGTCCGAACTTGGAGGATCGCAACTGCGCTTCGACGGCTGGATCAATGTCTCCGCCGCGCAGGCGGGCCGCTGGAACATCCGCTGCAATATAGACGACATGATCGCCTTCGCGATCGACGGCGATTGGCAGTTCATGCACAACACGTGGCGCTACGGCGTGACGGCGGGCTGCTACGTCTCCGAGGGCTGGCACCGCTTCACGCTCATCGTGCGCGACACCGGCGGCGGCTTTGGCATGAGCACCGCGCTCAACGGCACGAACTACCCGTTCGTGCTTTCGGTGAACGGCGGCGAGGAGATCGGCTTCTCGCAACTGACGTTCGGCAGCGGCACCGCCTCGGTCGCGCTTTCCGGCGACGCCGACTGGCGCATCCTCGGCGCAATCACCCTCGAAAGCGGCTTGACGATCGACCTCAACGGGCACAATCTCCGCTTCGCGACAATCACCGCCACCTCCGTCGGAGCCCGCTTGACGAACTCCTCCGCGACAACATCCTCTCTTCTCGGCGACTTTGACGCAAGCAACGTGATTGTCGACGGCAACATATTCCTCAAGGCGGCGGAACTTACCCACCGCTGGTCGTTCAATGGCTTGACCGACGGCGACAATCTTGTCGACTCGGTTGGCAAAGTAGTCGCCGAGAAGGATTCGTCCCTCATTTCCTGGAACGGCAAAAGCATGGTCATGGCGGGCAATGGCTCCGAAGGAAGCTACGGTCTCATTCTTGGACGCGGCCTTCTCGACGCCAAGGCGGCGACAATCGAAATCTGGGCGACCCAGCACGAAATCCGCAATTGGAACGCGCTGTTCGAATATGCCGTGGACACGACGGACAATGTTCGGTGGAGGCTCAACTACGGGACGCGCGACTATCAGCAAAGCATCGGTGCGCCAGGTGTTGACAAACCCGACAACTTCCGCAACACCCTTGACGAGCCGGCGCACTTCTCGGTCACGTTCGCCGAGAACGGGGCGGGCACGTTTGTCCGTTTCATGCGCCGCCATGCGAAAACCGGCGCGATCGAGTACGAATGTTCCGGGACGACGACCAAGTCCATCGCGGACTTCGACAATCCGTACTTCATCGTCGGCGGCACCATGTGGAAGGACAAGACTGCCAATGCGGAATTCGATGAAATCCGTCTGTGGAAGGGCGTTTTGAGCGATGCTCAGCTCGCGGCGAGCGTTCTCGCGGGGCCGAATACGGTTCTCGGCGACGGAGCCGCGCCTGCCGGCGAGGCGGACAGACTCGTCCTCGCTTCCGGCGACGTTTTCGTCGTGCCGACCACAGGCGGCGGCTACGGGTTTTGGACGGACAAGAAAGTGGTTCTCAACAACGGCGCCAAAATCCGCTTCACCACGGCGGATTATTTCGGAACGGGTCTTCGTTTCAGGACGGGCGGCTTTGTAATGGCGTCCGGCGCGACCGATCCCCGCACCTTCGTGGAACTTGACGATACGACGAACTACAACCTTGAGATGGAAGACGAGAACACCATCCTCGTGAGGCTTAAAGACGCATTGCCGCACACTTCTACATGGATAGGCGGGGTGCCGTCTTCGTCGGCGGATTTCGCAAACGCCTCCAACTGGACGAGCGTGAACGCGAAGGGCGAGACGGTTTCCGCCGCGCCGTGCGCCAAGACGACGGCAATCATTCCGGCGGCGTCCCTCGCCGCGTTCACCATGCCGTCGGGCGCGACGGCGACGTGGGGGCGCACGATCCTCGGCGGACACTCCGCCGTCCGCTATGGCTACAAGGACGGATCGCCGGCTTCGGTGCGCAACGCCTGGCGCGACCTCGCGCTTTCGAGCTACACCACGATCGGCGAAGTTCCGGGCGGCGCCGACGGAATCGAGCTTTTCACGGGCGGTGGCAACACGCCGGCCGACCTTGCCACGGCGCAGATGCGACTTGACGGCTGGTTCTACGTGACGGCTGCGCAGGCCGGGTTTTGGCGTATGCCTAATGCGTTTGACGACGTTCTCTCGTTCGCGATAGACGGGGAATGGGTACTGTTGAACTCCACCTACCGATTCACCAACGGCGCGGGGGCTTACGTCTCCGAGGGCTGGCATCGCTTCACGCTCGCGGCGGGGGAAACGGGCGGCGGTTGGGGATCGGCGTATTCAATCAATGGCGTCAAGGTGCCGTTCGTCGTATCCATCAACGGCGGGGCGAACATCCGCTTCTCTCCCGATAACTTTACTTTCGGCTCGGACGCGACGTCCGTCACGCTGTCCGGCGACGCCGACTGGACGGGACTTGGCCCGGTGTTCATGGAGAACGGCCTCGTCGTGGATCTCGACGGACACAGCCTTTCGGTTGCCGGACTGGACGGCAACTTCGTTTCGGCCACGTTAAAGAACACGAGCGCGACGGCATCAACCCTCACAACCTATTCGGGCGCCGTCGGCACGGGCGTGATAACGGACAACATCACAATATCCTCTCTCCCGCCCGTGGAGGCGTACTGGACCGGCGCGGGCGGCACGGGCCTTGCGAACGACCACCGCAACTGGAACTGCTACAGCGCCGCGAACAAGAGCGGCCTTCTCCCCGGCGCGTTGCCGATGTCCTCGACGCTTGTGGTCATGGACACCGCCCCCGCCAGCACGGTCGTCGACGGCGACGTCCTCAACTGGTATCAGATGAAGCTCGGCAGCGCCGGCAAGGGCTATCTCGCCATCGAGGAGGGCGGCTCGCTCTCCACGGTCAACTGGGGAACGGTCGGGCTGACGAAGAACTATTCCGGTCAGATCGACCAGACCGGCGGTTCGCTCAGGTCGGGCGCCGAGTTCTCCGTGGGCGAGAACGGAACCGGCGTCTACAACCAGTCCGGCGGCTCTTCATACTACTCCGGCACGCTTTACATCGGCCGCAACAGCAACGCCGGCGTCGGCACGTACAACTTGTCCGGCGGCTCCCTCGAAACGTCCGGGAGCGCCGAGTTCCAGGTCGGATCCAGTGGCAAAGGCACGTTCAACCAGACGGCCGGAAGCGTGAGAGCCGGCAACTGGTTCTCCATCGGCCGCGTGGCCGGCACCGGCGTCTACAACATATCCGGCGGCTCGCTGACGGTATCGAAGACCGACCGTCCTCTCTGGCTTGGCGGCGACAATGCGTCTGGCGTCGGCACGTTGAACATCAGCGGCACGGCCGTCGTGAACTTTAACGGCGGCGTTGACGCCGGACGAAACAATCAGTCGCACGGCTATCTCAACCAGGACGGCGGCTCCCTGACCGTGAGCAACGGCGACGGGTTCAACATCGCACGCGATTCGTATGCGACTTACGTGCAGAACGCCGGCGACCTTGTCGTGAACTGCGTGACCCGTCTTGCCTGGGGAAATGGCAGCACTGTCGGCGGCACCTACAAGCTCAACGGCGGCACGGCGACGTTCAAAAATGATTTCTACGTCGGCGCAGGTAGGCTCGGAACTTTCGCGCAGTCCGGCGGCACGATGACCGCGAACAACGGTGTCAAGATTGCTAACGGCTCCTCGGCAACGGGCTACTTCAACATGTCGGGAGGAATCCTCAACACGCCGAGCATCCAGGGCGTAAGCGGCGTGGCGTCCGTCGTCCTCGACGGCGGCACGATCGTCGCGAAGAACGCCTCTGACGGCGCGTTCTTCAGCGGCATCGACTCGCTCGTCGTGGGCGGGGGCGCGATCGACACCGACGGCCACGACCTCTCCGTGACGGCGGATGCCGTGAAAGTCATCGACGGCGGAAAGACGTTCACAAAGGCGGGCGAGGGAACGCTCACGTTCCCGGCAATGCCGGCCTCCGACACGGTGACGGTCGAGGCGGGCGCCCTCGCGCTCGCGGTCGGCGCAAACAACGTCGCCCCTGCGGCTCCTGCGCTCACCGGCCCCACGCACCGCTGGAGTTTCAACAACTCCTACAACGATTCCGTCACCGGCGCGGCGCCTGCCAGTCGCTTCGGCACGACGTCCGGCAAGACTACGCCGCTTACCATCACGCCCGGCAAGCTCGTATTGAATGGCGGCGGTGGCTGGGGCAACGGATCGTTGAGCCTGGGCGTCTCTTCGCTCGGTTCGGCAGACGCGACGGTCGAAATCTGGGCCGGCAACGACGCGATCGTCAACAATTCCGTCCTGTTCTCCTACTCCGACCAGAACTGGGGAACGGCGCCGCAGAACGAAGTCTGCTTCAAATGGAGCGAAGGCACGGCCGCAACCGACGTGATGTGGGTCAAGAAAGCCGGTACGGACATCTTCAAGGAGAACGCCGTGCTCTCGCAGGTCGTCCTCGGCAAGGAATACTACTTCGCCTTCACGTTCCACGACAACGGCGACGGCTCGACGCTCATCAGCTGGCAGCGGCGCGACGCGGCGACGGGGGCGCTGGAGAGATCCGGGCGGCGCGTGGTGCCGGGCTGGACGCTCGCCAACGTCGCCTCTTCCACGAATCCGACGTTTGCCATTGGCGTGTACAAGAACAACGTCGCCGGCGACGCGAAAGCCAGCTACAACGAGGTGCGCGTGTGGGGGGCTGCGCTGTCCGACGACGCGCTTGCGCTCAGCGCGCAGAAGGGCCCTGACGCCACGGCGGCGGACATCGCGGCCATCGTCGCGAAGAACGGCGAGGTCGCGGACCGCACGCTTGCCGTCGCGTCCGGCGCGACGCTGGACCTTGGCGGCAACACGCTGACGCAGCCCGTGATCGCGGGTGCGGGCACGGTGCAGAACGGCACGCTCACGGTCACGAAAAAGATTTGCGTGAACGCGGGCGAGAAGCTGACCTTCAGCGGCGTCGCGCTCGATGTCACCGGCACGACGGTGGAGGTCGCCGATCCGGAGAACCTCGCGCAGTCCTTCGTGTTCGCGCAATCCACGACCGCCATCACGGGCATGCCGTCCTCCGGCGTGAGGGGCTGGAAGGTGAAGAAGTCCGCAGACGGCAGGACGCTCACTTTCAAACGCGTCCGCGGCACGATGGTCATCGTGAACTGACGCAACGGAAGCATCGGCGCGATCCCCGCTTGCATCGCAAGCGGGGATTGTTGCATAATAGGCGGCATGGAAAAGTTTTCAACATTGCCGGACCATGTAGTCCGTTGAGGCACTGAGGTGCACGCTTTTCAGCGGGGCGAGGCGTCCCGCCGAGCCGTGACAGCAAGCGTACAACAGCAAGTCGTGCGGCTCGCCGGGACGGCTCGCCCCACCATGCGGGCCGCCCGGTGGTCGGCCCCTACCATTTTCGGCTTGCGGTCGGCGGTGAAATTATGGTATCATTATGCCAATTCAACTTGTCAAGAAGTAATCTTCAACGGTTATAAAGAGGAAAAGCGATGGAAAAACTTATCTGCGACGCCCCTTGGGGGAAGGCGAAAACCTCTCGTTTCGCCTGGTTTGGCGCTTTGGCTCTTGCAGCCTGCGCATTCATTCCGGTGGACGCGGCGACGCTGTGCGTCACGCGGCAGACGGAGACGTCTCTCACGTTCATGTTCGCGGGCTTCGGCGGGCTCGACCATGAGCTGTTCGTCGCCCACGGCGCGACGGACGGCGGCGAGGACAAGTACGCCTGGGACTCGTTCGAGAAGGTCGCCGACATCGCGGGCGACCAGACCACCTACGAGTACGAGGTTCCCGCCGCGCTGCGCGACGGACGCCCCCTGCGCTTCTTCCTCATGCAGACCCCATCCGCTCGACCGGCGCGCAGTGGATCGACACCGGCGTTGCGCCTGCAAACAACTGGCTTGTCGATTTCCGGTTCAAGACACCAGCCACCTTCGTGAACGATACGACCTTCTTCGGGCGTGGCTATTCCAGCAAGCAGTACTTGTTCATCTTCCAGAACGACAATGGAACGAAGTTCAGGTTCTACGGCTCATCCAACTACACCGTTTCCACTCCAGTGGCGAACACGGACTACCGTCTGGTGATCGACCCGGCGAGCTACCTCACGCTCACAGGCGGCGGATCGGAAACACGCAAGGCCATTGACCGATCGATAAATGGAAGCGGAAACTTCGCCATCTTCGGCGCAAACACCGGAGCCCGTCTAGGTGCCTTCACGTTCTATCGCATGAAGATATCCGCCAACTACACGCCAACCCGCGACTTCGTGCCGGCGGCCAACGCGGCGGGCGACATCGGCCTCTACGACCAGGTGAACAACGTGTTCTACAAGAACAAGACCGAGACGTCGTTCGAGACGGGCGCCGAGGTGCCGCAGAGCCGCTTTGGCCGCGTGATGGACGAAACGCCCACGTTCCGTTTCCCGCGTTCCGTGTCCGTGGCGTCGGCAACGGCCGATGCCGTCACGCTCGCCTTCGCGAACCCCGACGGCTCTGCGTACAAGCTCTACGTCGCATACGGCGCGACGGACTGCGACACGCGCAAGAACGCCTGGACGTCGTGGGAGGAGGTGGCGACAATCGCCGCCGACGCGACGTCCTACACCTACACGCTTCCCGCCGCGCTCAAGGCGGACGGCGTCTATTACCGCTTCTTCCTCGCGAAGACCGCTACCCCGCCGTATGCCTCGGAGCTCCTCTCCATCACTGCCACTGGCGCGCAGATGGTGCGCCTCGACTATGTGCCGGGCCTCGACACGACGGTCGATCTCCGCTTCGGCGACGTGACATACGAAAACCAGAAGGTGTTCTTCGGCCAGCACTGGGGCGGCAACGCCTACCTCTTCAACATGCAGGCCGACGGCTCCAATCCCTCGTTCCGCTTCCACGGCGGCGGCACCGCCTCCACCACCGTGAGGCCTGCCGCAAACACGGACTACCACTGTTTCATCTCGGCGGCGAACAAGTTCCTCCTCAACGGCGGCGGGGCGTCCTCCGAAATCTCGGAGGCCCGCACGTCCTACCCGCTCATCGACCTCTGCGTGTTCTCCACGCACAGGGGTGATACCTACGACGCGAAGTTCCGCTTCGACTCCATGCTCGTGAAGGACGGCGACGTCGTTGTGCGCGACCTCGTGCCCGTGCAGACGTCCGCCGGGAAGGGCGCGCTTTTCGATCGCGCGAGCGGCAGGATATTCGAGAACGTGAAGGGCACGGACTTCACCAAGGGCGCGGTCGCGCCGCGTCAGGCGTGGGTCGTTTCGACGACAGAAAGTCTCGTCGGCTCCGCCTCTGCCGCACCGACGATTGCAACGCTCCTCGACAGCATCACGCTCACGGAGGATACGGAGTGGTCTGCTATCGCGGACCGCCTCATCGATGCGGCTACGGTAAACCTCAACGGCTTCGAGCTTCATGCCGCGGACTATGCTGCGTTCCTCGCCAAGCACCCCGTCCTCGCCGGCACGGGCAACCTCCGCGTGACCGTCCCGTCTGGTACGACGCTCACCTTCGGTAACGGCAACAAACCCGTCTTTACCGGAAAGCTCATCAAGGACGGTACTGGCACGATGGTTCTCTCCACCGGCATGACCCACCTCACCGGCGTCACGGTCGCGGGAGGCATCATGAAGTACGGCACCACGTCGGTGTTCTCGAACAACGGCAAGACGATTGAGGTCCTGGACGGCGCGGCGTTCGACTTCAACGGCAACGGCAACGGGAACGCCGTTTACTACAAGATTGCGGGAACGGGTCCTGACGGCAACGGCGCGCTGCGAAACACGGGCGCCGACTGCGGCAACAATCAGGCGCAGATGTCGGGTCTCGAGCTCACGGCGGACGCCCTTATCCGCGGCACGGCAAGTCTTGGCATTATCCACTCCGGTTATGCAGCCTCAACGTTTAAACTGAACAATAATACGCTTACGCTCGATCTTCCGTCCGGCAAGGCATTCTGGATATGCAACGTGACGACATCGAACGCCGGAACCATATTCGTCAAGAGCGGGCAGGCCTATTTCCACAATAAGGAATCCAAGCTCCCGAGCGTCGATTTCATCATCGACGGCGCGAACGCAGCGTTCGAGAAGCCGTCCGGCGGTCCCAAGTGCACCGTGCGCGACGTCACCGTCAAAAACGGCGGCAAGTTCAACGAGTGGGTCAACAACACCTACATCCGCAATCTGTACGTCTTCGACGGCGGCCTCGTCCCGAATGCCGGCGTTTCGTGGATTTATGCGTCTGGAACGGTGCTCGTCTCCAACGAGACGACGGATGTCTCCATCTACCCGCCGATCTGCGACAACAACGGCAGCTACCCGAAGCTTGTCAAGTACGGCGCGGGCACGCTGACCCTCGCGAACAACTACGTCGAGGAGCGTATCGACCTTGGCGCGGAGATCTACGGCGGTAAGGTGGTGATGGAGTCCGTGCGCGGTGCGGACGCGGCTCCGGAGAAGGCCATATCCTCGCAGCCCGTTCCCGTCACGATCCACGCGGGCGGCACGCTGGACATGCGCCTCTGCACGAACACCACGCCGTTCAAGGTGACGCGTCTTGTCGTGGAGGACGGCGGCACGCTGCTCCATGCGGCGAACAACAATCTCAGCATCGCGGGCGCGGCCACGTACACGAAGCCGCTTCCGTTCGGCGCGTTCGCGGGTTCGCTCGAAATCGCGG